>JAZSHT010000144.1:0-20082 GCA_045533435.1 Eubacteriales bacterium
AAATTCTTGAAAAGAGCGGTAAGAAGTTTGATTACCCAGTTAAATGGGGTATCGACCTTCAAACTGAGCATGAAAGATATATCACCGAGGAAGTATTTGGCAAGCCTGTATTCGTAACAGACTATCCGGCAGACATCAAGGCATTCTATATGCGCCTTAACGATGACGGCAAGACAGTTGCCGCTATGGATATGCTAGTACCTGGCGTTGGCGAGCTTATCGGTGGCTCACAAAGAGAAGAAAGACTTGACTACCTACTTAAAGCTATGGAAAAGTTCAAGCTTAACGAAGAAGACTATTGGTGGTACTTAGAGCTTAGAAAGTACGGCGGCACAAAGCATGCTGGCTTCGGTCTTGGTTTTGAAAGACTTATTATGTATATCACAGGCGTAGCTAACATCCGTGATGTTGAGTCTTACCCACGTACCACAGGTAGCGCCGAATTCTAATTTGGAACTAAATTAACTGCGAGATACTGCGTTGTTCCTTTAGTCCCAAATGCGAGGAACTGCGTTATACTCCCTATCCCCTATATCCTATATCCTATCCCCTATAAATGAGGAACGAATTTATGAAGAAATATACAGAACTTACAAAAGAAGAGCTTTTAGCACTCCAAGCTGAGCTAAAGGCAAAATATAAGGAATATCAAAGCAAGGATTTAAAGCTTAATATGGCAAGAGGAAAGCCTTGCATTGAGCAGCTTGACTTATCAATGGGAATGATGGATGTGCTTTCAAGCGCATCTGACCTAACCTGCGATGATGGTACAGACTGCCGTAACTATGGCGTTTTAGATGGTATTAAGGAAGCACAAGAGCTTCTTGCTGATATGATGGAGGTACCATATGACCACATCATTATCTACGGTAACTCAAGCCTTAATGTAATGTACGATACAATCGCAAGAGCAATGAGCCACGGTGTTATGGGCTCAACTCCTTGGGCAAAGCTTGATAAGGTTAAATTCCTTTGCCCATCCCCTGGATATGATAGACACTTCGCAATCACACAGTATTTCGGCATTGAAATGATTCCTGTTCCAATGACTCCCGAAGGACCTGATATGGATATGGTTGAAAAGCTAGTTAGCGAGGATGAATCTATTAAGGGTATATGGTGTGTGCCAAAGTATTCCAACCCACAAGGCTACTCATATAGCGACTTAACTGTACGCCGTTTTGCAAGATTAAAGCCAGCGGCTAAGGATTTCAGAATTTTCTGGGATAATGCATACACTATCCACCATTTATACGATGATGAGCAGGATAACTTAGTTGAAATTCTTGCAGAATGTAAAAGAGCAGGCAACCCTGACTTGGTTTATAAATTCGCATCAACATCAAAGATTTCATTCCCAGGCTCAGGCATTGCAGCACTTGCAACCTCAAAGAATAACCTTGAGGAAATCAAGGAGCAATTATCTGTTCAAACAATCGGTCACGATAAGGTAAATCAGCTTCGCCATGTTCGTTTCTTTGGCGATATTCACGGTATGATTGAGCATATGAGAAAGCATGCTGACATCCTTCGCCCTAAGTTTGAGGCTGTGCTCGAAATTCTTGAAAGAGAGCTTGGCGGTCTTGGCATTGGCGAATGGACAAAGCCAAAGGGCGGATACTTTATCTCCTTTGACTCACTTGATGGTTGCGCTAAGGATATCGTTGCTAAATGTAAGAAGGCAGGCGTTGTAATGACAGGCGCAGGCGCAACATACCCATACGGAAAGGACCCACACGATTCTAACATTAGAATTGCACCATCCTATCCACCACTTAGCGACCTTATTATCGCAACAGAGCTATTTACACTCTGCGTTAAGCTTTCAAGCGTAAATAAGCTTCTTTCCAAAATGAACTAAAAAAATAAGGGGCTGTTGCGTTAAGCAAAAGCCCCTTTTTTTGAATGGGGATAGTGAAATGAGTGCAGAAGACGCGCTTTAACACGGAGTGTAGGCGTACTTGCGTACGGTAGAGCCGTGTTCGCGTCTAAAAAACAGACATAAAAAATGAAGAGAACTTGCAAAAAAATGCAAGTTCTCAACATTAAAGAATATTTTGAAATACAAATAGAGCTTTTTATGAGATATGTGTCTGTTTTTGGTCTGTGCTTATTGCAACATCCCCTTTTGTTATTTCAAAATCTCAATTATAAGAATAATCGCAAATGCAGATAAGCCAATAAAAATTAGCCATTCAATTACACACTGAAAAATGCTTTTTTTGAGGGGAGTGTCGCTTAAATCGTCATTTTCATCATCCTCGGTAATTTCGTAATCTTCTTCATTTTCCGTGCTTGTTACAGTGTAATCGTTACGGTAATCCTCATCAAATTCCCATTTTTCTTCCTCTTTTAGTGATGTGTCATCATCAGGATTATCGTAAAACACCTCACAATCATCATCAAGCACATCATCACTTTGACTTAATTCTGCAAGGGAAAGAGACGGCGGTACATAATTTTCACATGAAGGATTTGCACAACCGCCAAGCTCCTCAAAGCATTCTAAATGGTATAAGCCATTACATTTATTACAAGCCACAATTTTATCATCATTTTTCAATTCTTTATCACAAATTCCGCAAATTCTCATAGCTACCTCAAATAAGTTTTTTAAAATTGTATCACATTTAAAATCTAAAATCAATAACTCTTGCAATTTTTACTTATTTGTAGTATATTAAATGTATAGAAATTTACCTTCTAAGGAGAAAAATATGAAAAAAGTAGCATTACTTGGCGATTCAATCAGATTATGGGGATACGGCACAAAAGTGCCTGAAATGCTAGGCGAGGAATATGAGGTTTATCAGCCCGAGGATAATTGCCGCTTTGCAAAATATACACTTCGTGGACTTTTTGATTGGCATGACGGACTAAAAAATGCCGATGTTATCCATTGGAATAACGGCTTATGGGATTGCACCGAAATTTTTGATGACGGACTTTTTACAAGCGAGGAGGAGTATATCGAAAATATGACCCGTATCGCAAAATTGCTATTGAAAATCACACCAAATGTAATTTTTGCCACCACCACACCTGTATGGGATGAATTTGAGTGGACACATAACGATAAAATTCAGCGCTTTAACGAAATAATCGTGCCAAGACTTCAAGAAATAGGCGTTAAAATCAATGACCTTCATTCGGTAGTAGCCGAGGACATCCACGGAAATATTAAAGAGTGCGACAAAATCCATCTAAGCGAAAAGGGAATTGACCTCTGCGCTAAAGCTGTTGTCAAAGCAATCAAACAATTTGAATAATAATAAAAAGTTAAATATTTTATTTCTTGTTTACAAATTTGATTTTATATGCTAAAATAACTGAGCAAAGGAGAGTAAACTATGGAAAAATTTATTTATATGCTAAAAACCTTTTTTACACACAAGGATTTTCTTGATAGAGATATGCTTGTAGGCACTATGTTTACACCGCTGCATTTTGTTATGTCAGCAGTTGTACTTGCAATGGTAATTGTATTTGCAATTTTGCTAAAGAAAAAATACAGCGAAAAATCCTATAAAAAAATATTAACAATAATCTGGATATGCTTAGTATCATTTGAGGTAATAAAAATCTTATGGGAAACCTTTGGCGGCAGAGAGGTAAGATTTGAAATTTACGGCAATTTACCACTTTATCCTTGTAGCATTATTATGTATTCACTTCCATTTGCTATTTGGGGAAAGGGTATCGCAAAAAAATGTGCCTGCGGATATGTATGCACACTTGGTGTGTTAGGTGCAATGGTAAACTTTTTCTATCCTGTAACAGTATTACCAAACTATTCTGCAATTTCATTTGCAGGCTTCCACACAATGCTTTACCACGGCGCAATGCTTTTTTGCGCACTTTCAATGCTTCTTACAGGCTATCATTCCTATAAATGTACAAAATGGTATGAATTGATTTACCCATCTGTACCATCTTTAATTGTGTCAATCCCTGCGGTAATTATTGACTATGTATTAGAGGTTGACTATATGTGGTTTAGAGGCACATCATTTTTCTTGCCTGCTATTTTCGGCGATACACCAAAGATAGTAGTAACAATTGTAATCTACATTCTTTACATTATCGTGCCTGCATTATTCTATTTACCTTCATTTATCAAAAATCAAATATCAAAAAAATCTCGCAATTAAGCGAGATTTTTTGTTGCATATAAACGGAAATAATGATATACTTTTAAATGAGGTGATAATATGAAATATTTGTTTTTAGACATTGACGGTGTGTTAAACTCCTATAAATACGATAAGGAAAGAGATATAATGACCACCAATAATATTGACAGCACACGCCTTGATCTAGTGAAGGAAATAGTTGATAAAACAGGCGCAAAAATCGTTTTAACATCCACATGGCGCAAGCATTGGGAAAAAAGCGAAGCCTTTTGTGATAATGTAGGCAAGGAATTAAACGAAACATTCAGAAGCCACGGACTTGAAATTTATGATAAAACGCCGAATATTGACTTTTTAGACAGAGCCGTAGAGGTTGAAGCATATTTGTCCGACCATAAAGAAGACCTTGAAGCATTTTGTATCGTTGACGATATGATGTATGCTTGGGATAATCTTTCCCCATTCTTTGTAAAAACCAATCCGAGAATAGGCTACGGACTTATGCCAAACCATGTTGAAAAAATTATTAAGCTATTAAATCCTAAAAAGGAATAACCTATTAATGAAATACAGTAATATAATAGAAGGAAAATTTATTTCTCGACCAAATCGCTTTATAGCATATGTGGAAATTGATGGCAAAAAAGAAATTGCCCATGTAAAAAATACAGGCAGATGTAAGGAGCTTTTAACCGAGGGCGAGGCAGTCTTTTTAGAGGTGTCTGACAATCCCGAAAGAAAAACCAAATATGATCTTATAGCCGTATATAAAGGCGATAATCTTGTCAATATGGACTCCCAAGCGCCAAACAAGGTAGCGCTTGAATTTTTTAAGGAAAGCGACCTCTTTTCTAAAAACGCCAAAATCAAGCCGGAATACAAATACGGCGCATCCCGTATCGATATTTATATAGAAGATGGAGACAGAAAAGCATTAATTGAGGTCAAGGGCGTAACCCTTGAAAATGATGGAATAGCATCCTTCCCCGATGCTCCAACAGAGCGAGGGATTAAGCACATAAACGAGCTTATAAAAGCCACAACCGAGGGCTACGAAGCATATATCCTTTTCGTTATCCAAATGAAGAAAATTAAGGAATTTACACCAAATTACATAACCCATCAAGCGTTTGGAGAAGCGCTTCAAAAAGCAGAGAAATCAGGCGTTAAAATCCTTGCATACGACTGCATTGTAGCACCCGATACATTAAAAATTGATGCGCCAATTAAAGTAAGGCTAAAATAATATATCAAATAAACAAAACAAAGCATATATCAAAGCAAAAATTTGTGCAAATTTTTATGTATTTTTTTGTAAAAAAATATTGCAATTTTATCAATATAGTGATAAAATATTTCCGTAATATTTTTTAAAAAATAAGGAGCAAATTATGGAAAAATTATACCAAGGCAAAACAAAGGATGTTTACCAACTTGAAAACGGCAATGTTCTCTTAAAGTTTAAGGATGATTGCACAGGTAAGGATGGCGTGTTTGATCCAGGCGAAAACAGCGTAGGACTTACAATCGAGGGTATTGGTAAAGCAAATCTCGAAACCTCTGTTTACTACTTTGAGCTTTGCAAGAAGGCAGGCATCAAAACACACTATGTTTCAGCAGATATTGAAAATGCTACAATGGAAGTTCTTCCAGCAACTTGCTTCGGTAAGGACCTTGGCGGTAACGGTCTTGAGGTGATTTGTCGTCTTGTAGCAACAGGTAGCTTTATCCGTAGATATGGCGAGTACATCAAAAACGGCACCGTTTTAGAGGGTGGCTATGTTGAATGTACATTTAAGAACGATGAAAAGGGCGATCCACTTGTAACAGGCGAGGGTCTTGTTGCATTAAAGGTTATGACTCCTGAAATGTTTGAAAGCTTAAAGGAGCAAACTCTTAAAATCACAAAGATTGTTGCTGATGACTTAAAGACAATCGGTCTTGACCTTTGGGATATCAAGTTTGAGTTTGGCTACAATAACGGCGAGGTTATCTTAATTGATGAAATCGCATCAGGTAACATGAGAGTTTATAAGGGCAACGAAATTGTTAACCCAGTTGAGCTCACAAAGTTAATCTTAAATAGATAATTATAAAAATACCGCACTTATGCTTGCATAGGCGCGGTATTTTTTATTGGAAATACTATCAATACTCCTATAATATTTATGATATTATATGCATGGAAAATTCAGTTGCGCTATGCATACTGAAATATAAAGACTTCTACGGTTGAAATATTAAAAAAGGAGAATTATTATGAGTTACGATTACAGTATTATAAAATATCCAAGAACACCCCATATCCAAGGCTCAAGATTACAAGTGGGCGATGAGGATTTAAGCCAAGTCCCATTTAGCCACATCTTTAATAAGCATATCGTTATTGAGGAAAAAATTGATGGAGCAAACTCTGCCATTTCCTTTGATGGCGACGGCAATTTGCTTTTACAAAGCAGAGGACACTATCTTAGCCTAAGCGTTGATGAATACAGAGAAAGACATTATAACCCACTTAAAAGATGGGCAAAAGCAAATCAAGACATCTTTTTTGATGTGTTAAGTGATAGATATGTAATGTACGGCGAATGGATGTACGCAAAGCATACAGTATTCTATGATGCATTACCCCATTACTTTATGGAGTTTGATATTTACGATAGAGAAAAGAAGGAATTTCTTGATACAAAGCGTAGAAGAGAAATGACTGAAAAAATGGGCATTGTATCCTCAGTTCCCGTTATCGGCGAAGGCTTTTATACTAAAAAAGAAGACATTCTCTCTCTTATCGGACATTCAAATTATATTACAGATAATCACATTGAAAACCTAAGAGAAATATCAAGAATGCACGGACTTGATGTTGAAAGACAAGTAAACGAAACAGACAACTCAACTACAATGGAAGGACTTTATATTAAATTAGAGGAGGACGGTGTTGTTAAGGAACGCTTTAAATTTGTAAGACGCGAATTTGTTCAACAAATTTTAGCATCCAACTCCCATTGGCAATCCCGCCCGATCGTACCAAATAAATTAAAGGAAGGCGTTGAATTTTACGTATGACAGTAAAATTACAGGAAATATTAAACAATTTTCCTAAAACAAAGGAAGATAAAATTCCATGGGAAAACCTTGAAAAAACCACACTCTCCCCGCTGTTTTCAGGTATGGCTAAAACAAATCAGCACCTTGAATATCATGGCGAGGGCGATGTTTTAACACATACTAAAATGGTATGTGAAGCACTAATCAAGGATAGCGAATATTGGACATATAGCGAAAGAGAAAGACAAATTCTTTTTCTTTCTGCAATGCTCCACGATATTGGCAAAATCAAGAAAACAAGACTAATTGATGGAATTTTATCATCCCCACACCACGCAAATGCAGGAGCAGTTATGGCTCGTGAATTTATGTGGAAGGAATTAGGACTATCGGGAAGATGTGAAAAGCAAGAATTTCGTGAAAGCGTTTGTGCTTTTATAAAATATCATTCCTACCCACCCTTTGCTATTTCCAATAAATTTCCTAACCTTAAAATGTTAAAGGTAGCATCAGTATCAAAAATCGCACCTGATTTTTCCATAAGAAAATTATGTATGCTTGAAAGAGCCGACATAAACGGCAGAATATCTATTTCAAACGATGACCACCTTGAAAAAATAGAGCTTTGCAAAATGCTCTCAGAGGACTTAGGATGTATAGATAAACCCTATCAATTTGAGGATGCATATACTGAAAGAGCATTCTATAAAGGTAAAACAGATTACCACGAAAATCAGCTATTTAACGACACATGGGGCGAGATAATTATGCTTTCAGGCTTACCTGGCACAGGCAAGGACACCTTTATAAAAGCAAATTATAGCGGTATTCCCGTAATAACACTTGATGATATAAGAAAAGAATTAAAAATCCAACCAACCGATAACCAAGGCATAGTTGTAGCGAAAGCCAATGAACGTGCCAAGGAGCTTTTAAGAAAAAAACAGCCATTCATTTGGAACGCAACAAATATTACAACGGACATAAGAAAGCTGCTTATCCCTCTTTTTGAGGATTACGGCGCAAGTGTTAAAATAGTATTTTTAGAAACAGAATGGAACGAAGGCATACGCCGTAATTCCTCACGCCAAGCGGAAGTCCCAAAGCATGCCATTGAAAAAATGCTCTCACGCTTAGAACCCCCAGAGCCATACGAAGCTCAAACCGTAGAATACCACACAACATAAAAACATCACGGAATTTCCGTGATGTTTTTTGTATATCTCTACGCTGTAAAGCTATTATATCAGCTCCTTATAATCCTTCACACACCTTTTCAGCCCATCCTCAACGCTACTGAATATAATACCGTATTTTCTTGCTTTATCGCAATTCATCCACAGATTTTGGCTTGATGGAGTGTCGATAATTTTAATATCCTTGTTAATATATTCTAAAAATTCCTTGGTAATTTCATACATTGATTTTGTAGTCTCACTGCCGTAATTATAAGCGCCACCGGGAAGCTTAATAACATTTTTAATGCTCTCTGATACCTCTTTTACATATGTTACACCTCTATACTGTGTTGAACTGTATTTTACCGACTCCGTAGCATTTAAAATTCCCATAAAATAATTGGATTTTTTAAGATAATAATCATACATCCATTCTGCTCGAAGCATAACCGCATCAGGACAAATGTCAAGCACCCTGTTTTCCATTTCTAATTTATGCCTAGCATAAGTGTTGCTCGGGCAAACCATATCCTCTGTAAAAGGATAGTCAGCCTTTGTGCCGCTGTAAACTTGATCCGAGCTAAAGCAAACAAGCTTTATATCCTTACAAGCTCTTGCCAAATAAATGGGAATTTGCACATTTGCAATATATGAGGCTTCGTGATCCTTCTCGCACTCCCCAATATCAGAAATTGCCGCCGTATGTATAATAGTGTCCGCACCACTTTCTATTATAATTCGCTTAATTTCATCCTCATTAAGCCCCTTAAGCGATGGACACGCAATAACATCCTTACAGTCCCTCATAATCCTACCGCCAACAAAACCACTCGCCCCAGTTACTAAAATCATAAATTTCTCCATTCAAAATAAGATTTTACCATTTAATTATACCACAAAAATATGGCGCTTACAACCTTACCCCACCCGAATTTTACTTTAATAGACAAAAAATTACATAATTACATAAAACCACTTGAAAATCAAATATTATATGTTATAATATTATCATGTACAAGTAGTACAAAAATCTAACAAGGAGAGGAAAACATGAAGAAAAAGTATGTGCCTGCCGAGCTTGAAATTGTGATGGCTGAAATATGCGACGTTATCACATCATCAATGATTCTGCCAGAACCGGAAGGTCCGGAGATCCCAACTCCAGATGTTGATGGCGGCGGACATAATCCAGATGGTTGGGTAGGAATTTAATGCACAGCCAAAAAATATTTTAAGAGAAAGAAAGGACAAGAAAATGAAAAAGTTTAACTTAGCAAAAATTCTATCTTTAGTTTTTGTTTGCGTAATGCTTGTTGGCGCACTTGCAATAACAGCGTTTGCAACAGAAGATGAAAAAGTTGAAATCTTAGCAGCGAATGTTTACTATGGCGATTATTACAAAGTAGCAGTTGCTGTTAATGCTCCAGAAGGTGCAGTAGTAACTGCAACAAACAGCCAAGGCGTTGCAATTGAAGTAATTCCATTTGCAGATCAACCAACCGTTGATTATAAAGGCGTTACTTGCAAAAACTACATTCTTAAAACAGGTGTAGCGGCGCAAGCGATTGATGAGGTTTTCACATTTACTGTTACATATGGCGAAAAAACAGCATATAAGAATGTTAGTGTACTCCAATATATTTATGTACGTAGCCAAATGTTAAATGAAGGCGATGCAGAGCTCGAAATGCTTCAAGCACTCCTTAACTTCGCAATTAAAGCAGATATTTTCCTTGATAAAACCCCTGCAGATAGCAGCTTCAATGCATACCAATATGTATCTGTAGAAGGCGCAACCGTTAACGGTGTTAACCCAACAGGTATGTATGCAAAGGGCGCAACACCATTTGCAAATCTTGATGCAATCGAATTTGATGCAACAGGATATGAACTAGCTATTACTGTAAACGGCGAAGCAAAATCTCTTGATGAATTAAAAGCACTTGCAGTTGCTGATGAAGCAATCAATGTTGTTGTTGAAATTGTTGAAAAAGCACATGTACATACAGAAGTAATCGACGAGGCGGTAGCACCAGATTGCGAAAACACAGGTCTTACAGAAGGTAAACACTGTTCAGAATGTAACGAAGTTCTCGTTCCACAAGAAGTAGTTGACGCACTTGGCCATACAGAAGTAGTTGACGCAGCAGTAGCACCAGATTGCGAAAACACAGGTCTTACAGAAGGTAAACACTGTTCAGAATGTAATGAAGTTCTCGTTCCACAAGAAGTAGTTAACGCAACAGGTCACACAACAACACAAGGTATTTGCGGCAATTGCGGCGAGCAAATCGGTGAAGTAGAGGAAGAAGAATCCTTTGAGATTGTATTTGAATTCGGAGCAAACGGTTCAGCTTCTCACTCTGATGGAAGTGAAATAACAGATTCTAAGACATATACTCAAGATGGATATAATCTTGTTCTCACAAATCTTTCAAAGGTTTATGGTGGAGCGAGAGATGCAAAGGGTAATTCCGCCCTCAAACTTGGAACAGGCTCCGCAGCAGGATCATTTACCATTACTGTGCCTAACGACATTGATAAAGTAGTTATTTTTGTTGCCAAATATAAGGCAAATAACGCTACAGTTGATGTAAACGGTACTAAGCACACTATCCAAGGTGCTTCTAACGAGGGTGTGTATGATGAAATTGAAGTTGATACAACTACTGTAAAAACAATTACTTTCAAAGTTACTTCTGGCTATAGAGCAATGATTAATACCATTAAATTTATAGGTGGCGGATCTGTTTGTGCTCACGATACAACAGAAACAACAACAATAGAAGCAACTTGCACAGAACCAAGTTACGAAATTACTACATGCGCTAAATGTGGTACAGAAATCTCAAAAAATGAAAACCAACCAGCTCTTGGACACAATTATAGCGAAGCAACATGCAAAGATAAAGCAAAATGTTCAAAATGTGGAGAAACAAAAGGTTCTTTCGCTGATCATAAATTTGTTGATGGAAAATGCTCAGTATGTGGTGCTGATGAGGACGTAGCATCTGAACCCGTAACTGTAACGGTTTCCATGGCCGATTATGCAGAAGAGAATTCTTGGAAAGATGCTACCAAGTACACAGAAGTCAAGATGGATAACAATATTACAGTAACAGTAACAGGTGGTGGAAATACAGGTAAGTATTACACAAATGGTAATAACTGGAGAATTTACCAAAATGAAAACCCAGCTGTTACTATTACCGCAGCAGAAGGCAAGACGATTACTTGTGTAAAGATTACATATAGTGTCTCCAATACTGGTGTTTTGATGTTAGACGGAGAGCAAATTAAAAGCGAAAATGTTGTAAATGTAAATGCTTCATCTATTACATTCAGCGTAGGCAATACTGGAACTGCAACTAACGGACAAGTAAGAATTACAGCTATTGAAGTAATTTACGCTTAATAATTATTATTCTTTTTGAGAACCACACCCTCGGGTGTGGTTCTTTCTATATAAAAAGCATCTTGGATTTCGCCAAGATGCTTTTACTATTTAAAAACTTTAATCGGAATAAACGCGCATATAATTGCAAAAACAATCGCGGGGAGCAAATTGGCAACCTTGATTTTCTTGCCAAATACAAGATTTATACCTACACAGAAAATTAAAATGTTGCCAACCACCGATAAATAAAGTAGAGCAGTATCTGTCATAATCGGTTTAATAAGCACCGATAAAGCAGTTACCGAGCCTTGCAATATGGCAACAGGAATTGCAGAGAAAATCGCACCCTTGCCAAGTGATGAAGCCATTACCATAATAATTATAAAGTCAAGAATTGCTTTTGTAACAAGCACCGTAATATCTCCATAAAGACCGTCATTTATTGACCCTACAATCGCCATAGCACCAATGCAAACGGTAAAGGACGCACTCACAAATCCCTCAATAAAATTGTTGTCCTTAGTGCTTTTTGTTTTCTCCTTTAACCAAGAGCCAAATTTTTCAAATCCACCCTCAATGTTAATTATTTCGCCCAAGAGAGCGCCAAGCGCAAGACATATAATTATCAAAAAATCTCCGCCATATGTAATCTTGCCATCCACCACGGAAAGCATTCCCTTAAGAGCCCCCGCCGTGCCAATAAATATTACCGCAAGACCACACGCCTTGCATAGCGTATCCTTATGTCTTTCCTTAATAAATCGCCCAAAAAGAATACCTAATAAGCCGCCAAGCACAATAGCGCCCACATTTATAACCGTACCAAGTCCGTACATTTTTCTATCCTCTCAACCTAATATGATTAAAAGTATAAACCTATTAACCACTTTTGTCAATATTCTTTTTATCCCTTTTAAATCTTTTGTACACCGTTAAAATCAATCAAAAATCAATATAATTTCTTATCTTTAAGATATTTTTCCTCAATTGCTTTAAAATCTGAAGTGTGCAAATATTCACACATATCAGGATGAAATTTGATAGAATTTTCAAAATTTCTTTCATCAAGACTAATAAGAGCAAGTAAACATCCGGTATCGCGAATAAACTCTATATCATCCTTACATGAGTCCCAAGTATAACAAAAGCATCTTTTTCCTCTTTCGCTAAAATCCTTAACCGTATTTGCAAAATTTGCTCCGCGGTCAATAAATCTTGCATTAGGGTCAATAGATAAAATAGCATTAATTCCGTCCATTCCCGACCCATTTAGTGCATAAACCACCTTGCCAATCATTCCGCATTTTAATACCGTTCTAGCCACCATTTCGGCAATTTTAATACCGTTTTTTAAGTCAATATTCACATATAAGCCCGTATGATATGCTAAATCTAAAACCTGCTCAAGCGTAGGCACTCTTTGCACACCCCATTTTTCATCACTTGACAAAATAACGGAGAAAATTATATCGGAAGGGGTGTCCGCCACCACATATGAAACCGCTTCGCCTTTATCATTAAAGCCCCTAACAGTATCATCGTGGTTAACAATCAACACACCATCAAGAGAAAGCCTTGCATCTGTCTCAATCATCTCAGCCCCATGCAAAAATGCATTATAATATGCTGCAAGACAGTTTTCCTTTAAGCCCCCTTCCACAAAGCCTCTGTGTGCAGAGGTAATCCAATTCTTTTTATGATTCATTTTTTATTTCTCCTTATTACTTAACGGAAAACGGACCGTTTATCAAAAGAGTGTCAATTCCGTTTTCATTTTCAATAAATTCCGCCGTATTAAGACAAAACATTCTCGGCTTAAAATTGCTTGAATTAATATTATGACAATGATACGCGCACATAAGAGTCCCATCACAAGCCTTAAAAAAGCTATGGTGCCCAACGCCCCTAAGATTACCATCTCGTATCAAAATAGGATTACCCTCATATCTTTCAAATGGACCATAAGGACTACTTGATACCGCATATCCAACTCCATAATCAATACATCTTGTGTGATTACAAGAATAAGTAAGATAATAAAGTCCCTTGTGCTTTAAGGTAAAAGGTCCCTCAGCAATAGAGCAGTCAAGCGTTTCCCAAGGAGAAGTCGCCTCTATAAGACATTCGGGATATTCCTCATCTATCCCTGATAAATCATCCTTCATTTTAGCAACAAAAATTCTATTTCGCCCATCAAGCCTTACATAGTATAAATAAACCACTCCGTCATCATCAACAAAAAAGCTTCCATCAATAGACATTCCCTCACGAAGCCAACGCTTATTTTCCTGCTTAAATGGACCTAACGGATGGTCAGCACACGCAATAGCAATATGCTCCTCAGAGGCATAAACCATATAAAATTTACCACGGTATTCTAAAACCTCAGGCGCCCAAAACCATTTTTCGCCAATCGCATCGCCCCTCTTTAGCGCATACCCTTGCTTTTCCCAATTTTTTAAATCCTCGGACACATACACAAAAATACCATCGCCCTCATCCGTATCGGTGCTAAAATCATTAGCCCCCACAAGCTCCCTGCCATTTTCAGTAGTGCAGTACATATAATATTTTCCCTCGTAAAAGAGCACAAACGGGTCCGCCCCCTTAAACATCGGATTTTTAAAATTGTTGTCCATAAATTCCTCACAATTATTATAAAACTACCGTTTTAAATATAGAAGAGCTTTTATTCGTAAAAAGCTCAAATATTTTTGAAACTACATAAATTATGTAGATTACTAATCAAAAATATATTTGTGTACAATCGGCCAAGCATCATCAGCATAAAATCTGTGTCCGCCGTTTCCTTTAACAAGCGTGCAACGGTCATCTTCATTAAACGCTTCATAGACCTTCTTTCCCTTTTCAAAGACCATTTCTGCCCCAAACAATGGAAAAATCGGGTCATCAATTCCTGACACTTGAATAAAATACTTCGGAAATGCCATCGCCATAAGATCGTTCATGTCAAAATATTCCGATATTTTAGGCACATAATTACAGGAACAATGAGTCATAGCTCCAATAGAATCCTTAAATGTGCACATTGCACATGATGGCATTACTAAAGTAATTCTATCCTCTAACGCCGCAGCATAAACCGTTGCAGTGCCACCACCGGAATTTCCCATACAACAAATTTTCTCTGTGTCAATTACATCAGCAAATTCATCAATAATTACATCAATAAGTCTTGAAACATCCCATACTCTTTCGCCAATGGTTGTTCTGCCCATAATAAGCGCTGTCATGGTGGACTCATAGCATCTTGGCCCGTTTTCATCTCCACCACATTCGCCAAAATTTCTTTGCTCCAACGAAATTGCTGCAAATCCCTCTTTAATGGCTCTTACACAAAAATCACGGTCGCCCTCGCTTATGGATTTTTCATCCCCCTCAAATTTAGGTCTGCCCAAGGAAATATGCATTCCCTTAGAATGCCCTTGAAGGCAAATCATAAGCGGTGGCTTTTTAACCCCATCGGGAAGCCATAGATGACAGGGTACACGGTAACCAAGCTCGCTTTGATAAGTAAAACGAATTTCAGTCGCCCCATCTATTTTCTTTTTATATTCTATCTCAAATTCGGGCGCTACCTTTTTAAATTTATCCATACCAAGAAGCTGCGAAAGCTTATCCCTTGATGATGCCTTCCATTCTTGAAAATCACCGCCGTCATAAGACATTGACGGAATAACACCTTGTATTAAATCCTTGTTGTGCTCATAAGCCGATTTCATATCTAACATCCCCTTAATGGGAAATTCACCACCTTTATATTGATGTGTCAATTATACCATAAACCCAAGCGCTTTTCAATCCGATATTAAATTTTAAAATGTAATAAAGGACAAATAAAGGACAAAATAAAAATCATTGACCTTAACATACTTGCATATCAGTCACATAGCTCATTGACTTTCTCAATAAACCACCTCGCCACTTTTCTTGCTTTGCAATAAACCACCCAGCACTCTCATTGCCTTGTGATGCCCCACATCGCAAAAAATGATACACTCCCTTGTCTTGCTTTCAACTTACTCGCCCGACTTTCTAATATGCTGTGCATATTAGAGGTCGCTCTCATAACGAAAGCGTGAGGTTCAAGCCCCACGCACCCTAAAAGAGAAAAAACCTAAACCGAACCGTGGTTCAATTTAGGTTTCATTTGTGAAAGAGCAGTAAAAAGGTGTGTAAAGGTAGGTAAGAACAGTGAAAAGGTGTGTAATTTTTACCTCTTATAATACCTGCGCCAGCGCCTTTGCCACTTCGCTCCTAATGCTATCGTTTTTGTATGCGTACCAAATGAGATGGTCGAGCTGGTGATTATTGAGCACCGCTACCTTGTCGCGTACTGCGCTGAATATCGTGTAAAACTCTATGTAGCTCAACTCCTCAAAATTCTTGCCCTGCCACAGCGCCCTGTCTATTTTGTAATACGCAAGGTAGTATGGCAGAATCGCGCGTACCACCGAATCGTTAATGGTGTACGCACAGCCTCCGTAAAGCCACTCATTGAGATACCGGCACAGCTTGCTTGCCAGACTTTTGTCTTTCCTGCTGCCGTTTTGAACGAGGTGTTGGAGTATCGCGTCTACCAAATCCTTGTCTCCTGCTTCAATGCGACCGAGAAAATTATTCTGTGGATCGGCGCAATATGCCGCCATGCACTCCATCGTTTCCTTGGATGTGCGCGTGGAGTTTTCCGTTGCAACGCGGTTGATGATATCGTAATACGCTTTCGCGGAATAATCGCCTGCGTTAAAATACCCCTCCATTATGGCTTTGCCTTTTGACTGATATGAGGGATCTACTGCGATGCATGCCTCTACAATATCGGAGTTTTCCTTGGTGAGCTGCACCATCAAGTATTCGTCTTTCGTTAAACCGAGAAGATTATCTGGCACCGTCAACAGCAATTCGTCTTCGTATGTATCTGGCACCGCGTGTTTCTTCATTCTGGCTGCCGCTGCCGTCTGCCTGCTGGGGCTGACCGTAACTTCGCCCTTCGTAAACTCAACCCATTGCTCCTGCAAGCTGATTCCTGTTACTCGGTATCCTGCGTTTAACCAGCTGCGCTGAAACGATGTGCTGTTCTGCGTGGTGCAGTTTGCCCATGATGGTCTGTCTCTGTATGCTGACGGCGGTATCGTGATGATTTCGCTTAATTCGTCAAAAGTGAGCTTTATTGCATCTTTGTCACATTGCTGCAACCAGTCGGTGAGCGCTGCGTATTTATTATTTGCTGCCATGCGCTGTGCCTCCTTAAATATTCCTCTACATTGTATCATATCCGCGCGCGTTTGTAAATAGGAAACGGGTACAATTTTGTCCTTGTTTGAAAAAGTTTACAAACGTTTAGGTTCAACTCTCTCACGACGCAATGTTTTTGTTGTTCTTTATTTGAGCAAACAACGAAAAAAAGAAATGTGATTATTTGACCTCATGCGGGCATAAAAATAACGCTGCGGCAGTCCTGATGACCACTGCACCGTATGATTTTGCGTATTTTCCTTGATTTTGCCTTGTTTTGCCCTAAAATGTGCCGAAAATATGAAAAAAACGAACTTTTATCTGGTAGACAAAAGTTCGTTTTTATTTGTGAAGGGGCTATAAAAAAGATATTTTCGGGGGAGTGCTTACGGGATTTGAACTTAACGAATTGAATTCTATTGCTGCCATCTCAAACATTAAAAAGACTTTCGACTTGGTCAAACAAGGGCTTAAAATCTTCAAAAAACTTTTTATCTACGGTAAATAAGTCTTTCCAAAAATCATTTTTGTGACTGTCTTTCATTTTATAAAAAATCAGTGCTTCGCTTCGTTGTTCCGCTTTGGTATTGGTTTTCAAATATTCTTCCGCAATCAGAGTTTCTACCTCGATAAAACAATCTGTACTTGACTTATCACTTACATACTTATCCAATCTTTCGGGAATAGGTAACATCATTGCATATTTGTTGATTTGATTATGTTTTATGTAAAGTCCAGTTCTGACAGAACCTTGTATTGCGCCATACACTTTACCAGACTCTAATCTTAAATCTTTTGTCTTTTTGAATTTAGAATATCCTTCGAAGTCAAAATCAAACAAACAGACAATTTTGCTTTCTTGATCACGCGAAAAATTAGAGCATCCCAACACATTATACAACCCACCACTTGAAAAATTTCCGTGGATTGAAAAACCGGCTTTTTCGGAAAATTTTTGTTCGAAATTTTCTTCTGTTAAGTCTTCAATTCCTTTTATCTTTAAATAGGCAATTTTATAAATTTGATCATACTTATCTTCAACTAAAAGCAAATTTCCAGTTGATTTTGAGAATTTTTCTAATTCCGCAATTCTATCTGCTTGATTTTTTATCTTGTCATAAAATGATTTGTTTGCTTCTCTCAATTCTTCATAATCGTATTTATTTACTTCTACAATTTTAGGAGAATCATTATCTTGGTGGAAAATTTCATAGAAATGCGCAAAATCCGGAGCTAATGATATAGTAGCAGGCGAATGGGTTGTAATAATTACTTGAATACCTTTTTCTATGTAAAATTTATTGATAACATAATAAAAAGCCTCTGTCAATGACGGATTAAGAGGAGCTTCATATTCGTCAAACAACACTAATTTTAAATCTTTGCTAATTTCTTCGTCTAACGAAATTAACGCTAACTTCAAAATTGCTTTTTCTCCGTCACTCAAATCAGTAAGAGCACGAATTTCTTCGCCGTCTCTTAATTTTGGGTTTTCTTCCATATAGGGAGTACTAAACGAATAGTCTGATTTGAATCTATACTTGAATTTCAAATTCTCGAACAACATATTCAATATTGTCCAAGGTGCAGTTTTTAACCATTCTTCGTTGTTAAATACATCTGTTGTTTCGGCGCATTTCATTTTTTCATCGACTCTCTTGCAGCAAGCCATATAAAACAAATTGCCAATCTGATTTATAATGTCGTTTTCGTTTCTCCATATAAAATCAATGGGCAAAGCTTGTTCTAATTCCTCTTTAGTCAAGTTGAAGATTTTTTCGCCGTTAAATTTTTGTTTTAATATCTCTGTTAGTTTCGCAATTGATCTCCAAGATGGATTCTTTATTCCTTGATCGTTAAAAATCAAAGTGCCATCTTGAAATTTATTTGTTCTTTTCTCATTTGTAAAACGGACAGTGGTATGTTTTATATTGTTACTGTAAAATTCCCATGCCTTATCTGCAAAATTCTTGTGATATGTTACGGAAAAATTTCCAAAATCGTTTCCCAGGTCGATATTATCCCTGAAAGAAAGCAATAAAATATTTTCTAAATTAGTTATTTGTCCATCGTCATTGACTTGGACAACTTGTCTGTTTATCGATTCATTTCCATGCTTAGCAATTATTTTAAGAAGTTGGCTTTTTCCGCTTCCATTGATTCCCGATAAAACAATCAAATCCCCGTCTAATTGGTATTCGGTCTCTTTTCGATATGCTTTATATTGTTCTAAAATTTTAATTTTCAATGTTGTCATTAGAATTAAACCTCAACTTTCCGTATTTTAATTTACCGATAGCTTACTCTTTCATGGGCTTTTCTTGAAATAGTTTCTTAATCATAATATAAAAATGTCGAATTTGAAACTAAATTAGATGTCGATCTTCGAATTAGACTACTTATAATTATACCATATTTCTACAACTTTTTCAATTCCTTTTGAACGCATCGTGATATAATTTTCAAAAGGAGGATTATATCATGAAATCAAAATTCACTTATGAGGAAAAACAGGCAATCTTGGATCGTTACATATCGAAATCCGAGTCGCCTACAAGTATCATCAAATCTGTAGGAATTTCAAAAAGCACCTTTTACAAGTGGCTATCAGATTATAGAGCAGAGCAAGCGGAAGCGAAACGAAAAGGCTTAACTTTGCGGAATTTCAACCTGCTTGAAGCCAAAGTCAAACGGTTAGAAGGCGTTATTGAAATTATCAAAAAGGCGAATGTATTACCTACCGCACCTTTACAGCAAAAGCTCTATGTAGCTGAAAAGTTATCCGGCGAATATAGCATTCACATGATTTGTGATGCACTAGACATTGCTCGTGGAACTTATTACAATCATGTTCTACGAAACAAACGAGATAATACGTGGTATGCCAAACGGCGCGAAGCTTTGCGCATCCATATACAAGAGGTTTTCGATGAAAGCAATCAAATTTTCGGCGCCAGAAAAATAACTGCCGTTTTGCGCAACAAAGGTGTTAAGGTAAGCGAGACAATGGTGCGAGAATTAATGAACGATATGGGACTTGTAAGCATTCGACAGGAAGCAAAAAAGCTTT
>JAZSHT010000158.1:0-3395 GCA_045533435.1 Eubacteriales bacterium
AATTTACCTGTTGCGAAGCAACAATTTACCTATCGCGTAGCGATATGCACCTTCGGTGCGCTAATTACTGACCACTGACCACTGACGGCTGTTCGCATAGCGAACCATCACTATTTAATCATAATTCTCTTGCACGGCAAATAGAATAAAGTAGTAGCTTTAAGGGGAAAACATGAAAAGAATACTGTTAATTTTAGTTTTGCTAGCGCTTTTTTTGGTGTCATGTGGTAGCGAATATGATATTTTATCATATCAAGAAAAGGAAATTACGGCTGAGTGCATTGTAAATGAAAAATTTGATTTAGAAATAAAAAAAGTGGGGGGAAGTGTGCGAATTTCTGTAATTTCTCCAGAAAAATTAAAGGGGACTGTGTTTGAAATTACGGAAAAATCATCGTTTGTTGTTAAAAATGAGTTAAAAATTCCACTTAATAATGATGACATTTGCGGTATATATGCTCTATCTCAAATTTTTTCGCTAAGTGAGGAAGCAATTACCACCGCCACCCAAAGCGGAGTTATTTCCTTTGATACAGACCACGGTCTATATACTGTTACCTACGGAGAAAACAATTTGCCGTGTCATATTGAAATTCACGACAGCTCCTTTTCCTATTCCATTGATGTAAAAGCAATTATGCTTGGTTGATTTGCATTTGAGGCTTTGCCTTAAATGCAAATCACACCGAAGGTGTGCATGTAATCACGCCAGAGGCGTGTATGGAATTTGCCGCAGGCAACCTCGTTTGAACTCAGTTCAACTTCATTTGTCCGCAAGGACAACTTCATTTGAGGCATAGCCTCAACATCGTTTTCACGGACACTCCCCTGTCTTGCGCAGCAAATCACACCGAAGGTGTGCATATCATCAAGGCAGAGCCTTGTATATCATCATCCCAAAGGGATGTATATCATCAACCGCAAGGTTGCATGGAATTCGCCGCAGGCGGTGACACGCCCCCGTCCCCTGTCACCGTCCCCTGTCACCGCGTAGCGATATGCACCTTCGGTGCGTGCTGACCACCGACACAGCCTCCCTTGTGTAAAGGGAGGGGGACCACGAAGGTGGTGGAAGGATTGTCCTTTCGCTAACGGCTGTGAGCGAAGCGAACAATAAAAAACGGAAATTCAAGCGAATTTCCGTTTTTATTTTTATTTTGTTAAGATTACTGTAATAACCTTGCTATCGCCCTCAAATACAGGGTAGTTAGAAGCGTCATATGTTGCGCCTTGGTAAACGCCTGCTTCATCAACGATAAGTGCTACATGGTACTCATTTGATGGAACTACGATATAGCCGTTTGCATCTGTGTAGTCAAAGAGGCACATTTCCTCTGTGCAGTATTGAACAAAGATGCTTGAAAGTCCGTTGCCGTCCTCATCACAAATGAATATCTTATAAAGATTATCATCAATGATAATATCGCTATTGTCAGGTGTTGTGCTACCTGTGTCTGTATCTGTGTTTGTATTTGTGTCAATGCTTGTATCTGTCTTACCTACTGTTTCCTTGGTTGTATCGGTATTTGTATCCGTATTACCGCCGCAGGAGCATACTAAAAGCATCATGCATAAAGCAAGACAAATAAATACTAAAAGCTTTTTCATATTATTCTCCTTATTCTATTGTGAATGAAAGCTCCATTTCGTTTTCTGTTAGGTTAACAATTTGGAACTCTGCAACCTCATCGTTTAATTTAACATTGATGTTGCCGTTTGTGTTAGCTGTATATTCCACGCCGTTATAGATTACCTTAACGATTTGAGCGTTTGCAAGCTTAAGTGTTGCTTCAATGCCTGAAATATAGTTAAAGTAAAGTGTTTGGCTGCCTGCAAAAACTACCTTTTCAGTAACAATATCTGTTGATACGCTCTTTTCAACATCAATAGGTGTATTTTCTGCGCCTAATGTTGTTTTATCAATTTCAATAGTGCAGCAAGCAAAGAGCCATGCGCTATCAGGATTTGCATTCATACCAACGATATTCATTGGGCTTTGAGGATTCCACCAGCCTGTTTTGTTACCGTGGTTTTTGATTGCTCTTTCCATATACTTGTCAAGTGGGTAAAGTCCTGTTTTCTTATCGCAAGCATCGTAATATTGGTTAATTAAGCCATTATATGCTTCCTTAGAAAGATAGTTGCCGTTTTCATCATAAATATATGATGACATAAGGCTTGTTTCGCATACCTTATAGAAGCTTGGTAAATATGCGCTATCAGAGCCTACTCTTACATAAACAATAGGTCCATCCTCAGTATCTAGGTGGTAGCACTTGTCGCTTTCATTATATACTAATGTATTTGACTTAGTAATATCAATATCGGTAAGTGTGATTTGATAGTTCTTGTAGCTAATGAAAAGTGGCTTAAGCATAGGTGCGGACACATATGTGTATGGCTGGTCCTCAGGTGTGTAAACAGGGTCGGATGCTCTTTTAATTGTGAACTTGCAATATGTATCGCTCTCACTATTAGCCTTAATACCGATAAGGTAAGGAGTTGCTTCCATTGAATCGCTTGCAAGGTTCTTATTCTTAATTTCAATAGAAATTACACCGTTTTCGTTAGGTAATGGCTCGATTGGGCTTATTAGAGCATTAATAGGCGCACCGTAATAGCCAATTTCAGCATCAATATCAACTGAAAATTCATAAATGCCATCTCTTGTTGCGGTAAATAAGAAAAATACAATGCTTTCATTTGAAATATTTGGTGTAAAGTATGTGCCGATTTCGCTAACAAGATACGCTCTTCTGTCATCATCAGTTGTATCGGGAGTGCCGTTATCGTTAATTCTTTCGTAGCGTAAATTTGCAGCGCTAAGCATTACTGTAACTGTGATTTCATTGTTGCTTGGTGTAACGGTTACATTCTCGCCAATAAAGTATTCCTTCTTTGAATAGTCCTCTACCTTGATTTTAAATTCCTCGCCTGTAAGTGTAGCAGTTGCCACACCGTTTTCATCAGCGAAAACCTTTGTATCTCCAAAGTAAACGATTACCTCTTCAAGCGCTTGTCCCTTTTCATCGATAACAGTAACCTTATAATTTACAGGCGCGCTTGATGCACCTGTATCTGTGCTTGTGTCTGTATTTGTATCTGTGTCTGTGTTGCCACCGCAAGCGACAAAGCAGAAAATACATAATACAGCTAAAATAGTTAAAAATAGTTTTTTCAAAATAAACCTCCGGTTTAGCCGTCAGCAGTCAGCCGCCCGCCGCCAGTAAATTAGACGGCGAAGCATACGACCTTTAGATTTTTTTGTTTGTTGAGTTTGCTACGCAAATGAAGTTGAACTTCGTTCAAATGAAGTCGCTTCGCGAACGAAGTTGTCGTAGCGGACAAATGAAGTTGCCTTCGGCAAATTACTAGCCACTGACCACTGACCACTG
>JAZSHT010000037.1:0-4152 GCA_045533435.1 Eubacteriales bacterium
CCTTATGCTTTACCATTGGAAATTCATTATTCATATATTACCTCTTTTAAAGCGATGTTCTTTCCATTTTATGGATTTATTTTGCGGCTGCTTGAACGGAAGCGCATTGTGTATGATTGATAGCGAAGCCTGTCGGAGAGGTAGTTGTCCTCAAAGGAGTCGGAATGCTGCCACGTTCCCTTGAAATCACTGTCGCGCACCTCAGGCATACAGTCAAGGCAAGGTAATTGTTGTTTAGGGGACACTGTTACAGTTTCGCCACCTTGGAGAATTTCAAGTGCGGCGTATAGGTAATCGGTTGGTCCTATATATTCATTACCTACCTTGATTTTCTCAGGCAAAAATTCATTATCCTTAATTTGTGAGCAAGCAGAAATGATTTCTTCCTTTGTTAATGTGATTTCCTTTTCTATTTCGTAAGGCTTTGAAAGGAATCCAAAAACATCTGAGCATTTATGCTCTTCCTTGCCTAAAAGGAAGTCCCGGCATGCAAGCATAATATCTGCAAGAGATAATGACATTGGGGATTGAAGTGGGAAAAGTCTTTCCTTTAGTTGTGCATAAATTTCAGGAATATGCTCTTTCTTTACTACTCTTTCGCCATCAAGCTCAAGCTTCTTTGCGAATTCGGAATATGTAGTAATATTGAAGCGTGGGTCATTTTTAATCATTTTAACAAGGACGCGCATATTCTTAAGAACTGTTTGTGTAATTTCCTCAGGCAAGTCCTCAATTTGCTTCCATTCGCCAAAGGGGACTAAGTTTTCCTTATGGTAGTTTACTGCATCCCAAAAGTCGTTTTTAATAATCATATTGGGGTGGGTATAGATAATTGCTACCTCACGCTTTGCAAGATCATCAAGTACCTTTTTAATGTCTTCCTCGGTGGCATCTCTTAAGAACCATTCAATGCCGAATGCATAATATAGATGGAAAATGTTGCAATAGTATGCGCCTGTGCCAAATTCTGTATCGCAGAAGGTATCGGCATAGATTGGAATACCCATTTTGTGGTATGCATACATGGCTACATAGGATTTTTGGTTACCTGGCGGGCAAGCTGCATGGACACGGTCAACGCCAAAGGTTTCCTTTATGTAGTCAATGGCAAGAGTTTCTTGCCTTATTGTTTCCTCTTGTGCTGCATAGAAATCCTCAATATCGGTGTATTCGTTTATCATCGGGTGGAGTGTATGTCCATAGGTATGAGTGCCTAATTCGTGGTGAGAAAGCGCTTCAATTACATCCTCTCTGCCCCATTCCTTTAAATGCTTTGCTAAAAGTCCAACAACACAGAAGCATCCCTTAACACCTTCCTCTTTAAAGAGGTTTGCTTCGTATAAAATACCGTCTGCGGCTCTTGATGAGGTAAAGTCCTCTGTATCAAATGAAAAAATTATATCTGTCATTTTTTATCTCCTTAATTTACTATGAAAATATTAACATTTTTTATTTGAAATGTCAATGTTTTTGTTGATTTAATTTAGGTTAAATGGTATAATCAATTTGATAATGTATTTTGTGAGGTTTTTATGAAAAGACATTTACATTCTTATACAATAATGCAGCCTGACCTTGAGCATATTGAGGAAATTTGTCAGGATATTAAGGAGCAATATGAAAGTGGCGTTTGCTCCTGTGCTTTATTTAAAATGACGCTTGTGCCTGAGGGAAATCCGCCTGCGGACAAGGTTACTCCTCTTTGCAATAAATATGCAAAATTCAAGGAAAGACTTGATAAAATGGGTATTCCTAACGGTGTTTTGGTGCAAGCATCTGTTGGTCATGGTTGGGTGCTTGGAGAAATGTTTCCTTATCAAACACATGTGAATTTTAGTGATGGCAAGGCTACAAGAGTTGTTTGTCCTTGTGATGATGGCTTTAAGGAATACATATATAATGTTATGGCTACAATTACATCCTATAAGCCTGATCATATTATGATTGATGATGATTTCCGCACTATATGGTATAAGGGTGAGGGTTGTGCTTGTCCTATGCACATGGAAAGATTTAATAAAAAGGCAGGGACTTCTCTAACCAATAGAGAGCTTTGGGAGATAGTACATGAAAAGAGCGAGAGAGCAAAAAAATATACTGATATATTTATTGAGGAGCAAAAGCTATCATTAGTTGAAACGGCCAAGGTTATGCGCACAGGAATTGATAGCGTTGACCCTAAAATGCCTGCTTCATACTGTTGTTGCGGTAATAATGCGGAGTTTGCATATGAGATTGCTTCTGTGCTTGCAGGGGAAAATAATCCTGTGGTGGTTAGAATAAATAACGGAAATTACACCTCAGCGGGAGCAAGGAATTTTAGCAGAGTATTCCACAGAGCAGCCACACAGATTGCGAAATTACGGGGTAAGGTTGACGTGCTTTTAGCAGAAACTGATACCTGCCCTCAAAACAGATATAGCACAGGTGCTATGTCCTTGCATACACACTATACTGGCACTATTTTAGAGGGAGCTCGTGGTGCGAAGCATTGGATTACACGCTTAATTTCATATGAGCCTGAAAGTGGTAAATCGTACAGAAGGATTTTAAGCAAGAATTTTGGATTTTATGAAAGGCTTGCGGAAATTCAACCTACATTAAAGTGGCGCGGATGCAGAATTTTTGTGCCCTCTACTCCGGATTTTACATATGGCAGAGTTAAAGAGGAATGGGATGGATGGAGTCTTTGTGTGCTTGAAAGGCTCGGCATTCCTATGTATTTCTCAAGTGAAAACGGTGGAGTTGTTTGCCTTGAGGGAGATGTGGATACTCGTTTAAGTGATGATGAAATACTTGAAATATTAAAGGGTGGCGTTATGCTTGCTTCTGATACTGCGCTTAATCTTATAAAGCGTGGATTTGGCAAGTATTTAGGCGTTGATGTAAGAGAATGGCAAGGCAAGATTCCTGTAAATGAGCTTATTTTAGCAACAGGATGTCGCGTAAATAGGCAACAAAAAATGATGGAGCTTGTGCCTTTAAATGATGATGTAGAGATAAGCTCGTATGTAAGCAACACTACTGATTACGAAAATTATGAGAATTTATTTCCCGGCTCAACAATTTATAAAAATGAGCTTGGTGGCATTGTTTTTGTATTTAGTGGCACACCTGCAACAGAATTTCGCATTGATACCGCTTTTTCATTCCTTAACTATTCAAGAAAGCAGCAGTTACTTAGCATGGTTAAATTGGCTGATGAATTGCCTGTTTATTATCCTAATGACGAAGAGGTTTATTTAAAGGCAGCAGATATGGAAAACGGGGATTTATTCTGTGCAGTATTTAACATTGGCTTAGACCCTATTGATAGCTTGGAAATTTGCTGCAAGGATGATGTGAAAGCTATAAAAAAGCTTCTTCCTAATGGGGAAAGCAAGGAAATTAGCTTTAAATACGAAAATGGAAAATACATTCTTGATACGCCTTGCAATATTTTAGACCCTGTGATTTTGTTTATTGAAAGATAAAAAATCAAAAATGCTGACCATGTGGTCAGCATTTTTGTTATTTTGACTTAATTTGCTTTTCGTATAAGCGGTTTAAGGTATGAGTTACATAGCGTAAAACAAACACGGGAAGCATACTTAAAACGAAGTTTACTGCAAAAATTGGAATCCAAATTGAAGGGGTGCTACACATAGGAATTAAGAAAATCAAAAAGCCTAAAAGTGCATTTTCAATATGGATAATTACGCCGTAATTTGATTCTATAATAAAACGCTTTAGGTATTCCACATCATTTGAGCTAGAAAGCTCATTTTTGTGAAAGCTTGTAAAACCGCCAAGCTCGGGGATTTTATCCTTCCATGATTTTATTTTTATGGATTGATAAAATTTCTTTTCTTTTTTAGACACCTGAAAGATTTTTTTGCCTGGGGAAAACCACGACATAGGGAGCGCTCTGCGAATTATAAACGCCATAAGTCCGTCCCATGCTATAACGGCAATTACGCCTGTTACAGTGTCGATAAATAGCCATAATAGGTTATTTAAATCTAAGCTGCCAGCTATAAAAAAGTTAGCTAAAATTATAATGACCGTGGCTATTGATATTATTAAAGTATATAGTAACATAGTTTTTATTTATCAAGCTTTTGGTATGTTTTAGCAACAAATTTTTCACTAAATACAATAAATCTTTCGTGC
>JAZSHT010000061.1:0-2038 GCA_045533435.1 Eubacteriales bacterium
ATAAGGTATTTGACTATAAGGGATACTCAAAGAATGATAAGGGCGGCTTCTGTATGGGCTATATTATTGACCAAGCAGCCTTAAAGGATTATGAATCTAAAAACGGCGAGGTAAATTACGGCTTTGTAGCTTCCGCTAACAATAACACGCCTCTTTATGAAAACGGAAATCAAAAGGACAATGTAGTTAAGGCGGAGCTTACAGGAAGCACCTACAATGCAGTTGACTTTGTTTTAACCTCAGAGGATTGGACCAACGAAAATGTAGCTAACGCAGAAATTACACTTAATATGTATGTAATTGCAAACGGTGTGGTTAACTATGTAACCCAAAACGGTTATAGCGACACAGCCGAAGCATACAAATATTCAGACATTAAATAACTAAAAAATGCATCCCAAACGGGGTGCATTTTTGCATATAGATTAAATTTACAACAAATTCACCAAAACGGATAATGACAAATAAAGCATTATTTATTTGAATTTGTTCAATTTGCCAAAAATTAAAAAAATCAGAAGGTTTTATATCTCGGTTATTGATTTATCAACGCGTGCGTGATAAAATAAAATTATAAAGCTATATTTTAAGGAGAAAAATATGAAAAAGAAATTAACACTAGCATTATTGCTTGTTGCCATATTTGCGTGCTTATTCGTAATATCTGCAAGTGCGGTTACAACATACGATGATGCGCCAGTAAGAACAAATTATCAAGCACTTTTAGAGGATGTAGTAGTATTTGATGACGGCTTTAGCTGTCCAACAAGCTATGTGTTCAAGGACCAAAAAGAGGTTTATAACGGCGGACACAATAATCCATCTCTTGATGATTGCTTTGATTTTAGCTACATCAACTCAAAAACAGGCAAGACCTACGCATTTTCCAACATCGTTGAGCTTGATGTTCCACAGGGCATTACATATGTTGGTGCATATGCAGCTATGGGCTTAAACAATTTAAAGAAAGTTACATTCCCTGACTCTGTTACATCATTCGGTCAATGTGTATTCCAACAAGCGACAGGACTTGAGGAGTGTGTGTTTGAGCATACAGAAAGCTCAAATCTAACCACATTTCCAAACTTCTTTTTCTACGGTACACCGCTTAAAGCATTTTCAATGCCTGATTGCATAACAAAGGTTGACGGACAGGCACATTTTTCAAATTGCGCTAATTTAACAGCACTCCATATCTCTAAAAATCTTACAGCGTGGAACAGTGGCTCACAAGGTAATGCATCATTCTATAATTGCAAAAATATGTATTTCGTAGAAGAAGCATTTACATATGATGCAATCCCACAAAAGCCATCAATATATCATTTCCCTGCAAATCTTGCAACAATCACAGGTGAAACCTTCAAAACCTGCACAAGCTTAAATGATTACTTAGTTTTCGGCACAAGCTTTGTTGATATTGATGATACAGGCACAATTCCATGGGCATTTAACGGCTGTGGAAATACTGCAACAGTTGTTTTTCTTGGTGATATGCAGGGACTTGCAACAGGTCGTAACGGTAATGAAGATTTTTGGAATGTAAAGAATATTGTATTTGCACATCCTAACGATAAATCTGCAAACGACATTGGCTTGATCGGTAAATCATCAAGCAAGCTTGTTTTCTGTAACGCTGATGGCAATACAACTCACTTTGTTGAAAAAACAGTCATAGAAGAAGCAAAGTGCGAGGTTAACGCAGGCGAATATACATACTGCTTCTGCGGATATGCTATTGATAAAAAGGAAATTGAAGGCACAGCACTTGAGCATGATCTTGATTATTTAAATGGTGGAGCAACATTAGTTTCTGTAACATACGCTGACCTATCCAAGGATGGCACAAAGGTAGTTAAATGTAGCCTTTGCCAAGCAGATAAGGAATTAAGTGCAAATAAGGTATTTGACTATAAGGGATACTCAAAGAATGATAAGGGCGGCTTCTGTATGGGCTATATTATTGACCAAGCAGCCTTAAAGGATTATGAATCTAAAAACGGCGAGGTAAATTACGGCTTTGTAGCTTCCGCTAACA
>JAZSHT010000063.1:0-15265 GCA_045533435.1 Eubacteriales bacterium
ATGAAGCAAGCGGGAATTGCTTATGCAACAGAACAAATTATAGACCTTTTTGCTAACGGAATCAATGCAGTTCATGTTTATTCCATGAATAAAGAGGATGTAGCAAGAAAAATTCAATCTAATATTTCGGAGATTATTAAATAATGAACGAGCTTCGTACCATGTATATGGTAAATAACTATGACCTCAAAATAAGAGTAAAGGATGTCATGCGTTATTTACGAGTAAGAGAAAGTGATGCAACGCTGCGACGCTTGCTTGATGAAAGCAATAAATGCGTTTATGATGCTGCTGTACCTAAGGCTGTTTATACAAAGGTGGATGTTAAAATCAAGGGCAGTACTGTTGATTTTGGATTTACAAAGGTAAAAAGCAGTAATTTAGCAATGCATTTGGCAGATTGTGATGAAGCATATATAATCGCTACCACATTAGGCGTTGGAGTAGATAGACTTTTTGAAAAATATAATAGAATTTTGCAAACTAAAGCAGCAGTTTGCGATGCTACCGCATCTGCACTAATTGAAAGCTTTTGTGATTATGTAAACGAATATGTTGCGGGAAATAGAGAAGCAGTTATGCGCTTTTCCCCGGGATATGGAGATTTTGATATAAAGCATCAAAGGGAAATACTTGATTTTCTTGATGCTAATAAAAAAATAGGAATTTCATTAACAGATAGCTATATGATGATACCATCAAAATCTGTTACTGCTATAATAGGAATTAAAAAAGAAGGCTTAAATAATGAATTTACAGAAATTGATTGAAAAAGGATTTGTCTTTATTGATGGCGGCATGGGTACTCAGCTTCAATCAAAAGGCTTAAAGCCAGGAGAAGTGCCTGAGGAATGGAATATAACCAACAGCCAAATAATTGAGAAAATTCATAGAGCGTATTTTGAAGCGGGTGCGAATATTGCAACCTCAAATACCTTTGGCGCTAACCCAATAAAAACACCAAAATATGAGGAATATATCATAGCAGCGATAAACAATGCAAAAAAAGCAAAAACTAGCGAAAATCAATTTGTTGCTCTTGATATAGGACCGACAGGTAAGCTTTTAAAGCCTCTTGGAGATCTTGATTATGAGGATGCAATAGAAGCATTTTCAAAGGTTGTAAAGGCGGGAATGAAGGCTGAGCCTGACCTTATTATTATTGAAACAATGAATGATCCCTATGAATTAAAGGCTGCAATAATTGCTGCAAAGGAAAATTCAAGCCTGCCAATTTTTGCGACCTTTGTGCTTGATGAAAAGGGAAAAACAATCACAGGGTGTGACATTTCTGCAATGGTTGCTCTTTTAGAGGGGCTTGGAGTTAAGGCTCTAGGTGTAAATTGCTCACTTGGAGCGAAGCAATTAAAAAAATTCGTTCCTGAAATTTTAGCAAATGCATCAGTACCTGTAATTGTAAGTCCAAATGCAGGAATGCCATGTGTTCATGAGGGTAAAACCTGCTACGATAGCACACCCGAGGATTTTGTTTGCCAAATGGAAGAAATTGCAGAAATGGGTGTATCTATCTTAGGTGGATGCTGCGGTACTACTCCTAAGCATATCGAGCTTTTAACAAAAACATTAAAAAATAAAGCTCCGAAGATGGTAGAAAAGAAAAATCTAACTGTTGTTTCCTCATATGCAAAATCATGTGTGTTTGATAAAAAGGTGGTTTTAATAGGAGAAAGAATTAACCCAACAGGAAAGCCAAAGCTAAAAGCGGCACTCCGCGAAAACAATATGGATTACATTATTTCCGAGGCAATAGGTCAAGAGGAAAAATGTGCTGATATGCTTGATGTAAATGTAGGACTTCCAGAGATTGATGAAAAGGAAATGCTATGTAGAGCAATAAAAGAAATCCAATCGGTATCCACCTTACCACTTCAAATTGACACATCAAACAAGGAAGCGCTTGAAGCTGCTATGCGCGCATATAACGGCAAGCCTCTTGTAAATTCAGTAAACGGAGAAGTAGCAAGTATGGATGCTGTTTTCCCACTAGTTAAAAAATACGGTGGAGCAGTAATCGCATTAACTCTTGATGAAAACGGAATTCCCGAAACCGCCCAGGGCAGATATGAAATTGCTAAGAGAATTGTAGAAAAAGCAATCGAATACGGTATTGATAAAAAGGATATAATTGTTGATACACTATGCTTAACAGTAAGCTCAAACATGAACGCGCCAAGGGTAACTCTTGATGCAATGAAGCTTATTAAGGAAAGGCTTGGAGTAAAAACATCATTAGGAATTTCTAATGTATCATTTGGACTTCCAAAGAGAGATTTTATAAATGAAACATTTTTTACGCTAGCTCTTGAAAACGGCTTGGATGGTGTAATTATGAACCCCTATTCCGAAGAAATGATGAAGGCGTATTATACCTACAACGCTTTAAAAGGACTTGACCCTGTGTGCGAAAATTACATCAAGTTTGCTTCAAATACCGATGAGACTAAGTCTGTAAGCGTTCAAGCTGATTTGACACTTGAAAAAGCCATTATCAAGGGACTTAAAAACGAAGCAAGAGAGCTAACAAAATCCTTAATAATTAACACTCCCCCTCTTGAAATAGTAAATAACTATATCATTCCTGCGCTTAATAAGGTGGGCTCTGACTACGAAAATGGTATTAGCTTTTTACCTCAGCTTTTAATGAGCGCAGAAACTGCAACGGTTGCATTTGAGGTTGTTAAGGAAAACATCAGTGCTGATGAAAGCACCGTAAAGGGCGATATAATTATTGCAACAGTTAAAGGCGATATTCACGATATCGGCAAGAACATTGTAAAGGTTATTTTGCAGAATTACGGATACAGAGTCCATGATTTAGGCAAGGATGTTTCTCCTGAAAAGGTTCTTGAATGTGTTGATAAAACAGGCTGTAAGCTAGTTGGTCTATCAGCACTTATGACAACAACCGTGCCTGCTATGGAAAAGACCATCAAGATTATAAAGGAAAATCATCCTGATACAAAAATTATGGTTGGTGGAGCGGTGCTGAATTATGAGTACGCTCAAATGATAGGTGCGGATAAGTACGCTAAGGATGCAATGGATGCGGTAAGATACGCTCAAGAAATTTTTTAAACAGAAAAGACTTTTGATTTTTCGGTCAAAAGTCTTTTCTGTTTATTCGTGAGCTTTAACTTCGTTTTTACACTTTCCGCTTTCAAAAAACTCTATTATGTTTTCAACGCTTGTTTGTGCAATGTTAGCAAGTGCCTCTTCTGTTAAAAACGCTTGGTGTGATGTAACTAATACATTCGGCATTGAAATTAGTCTTGCCAAAATATCATCCTCAACAATATGACTTGAATAATCCTCAAAGAAGAAATCGGATTCTTCCTCATATACATCAAGACAAGCACCGCCTATTTTTCTAGATTTAATTCCATCAAGTAAAGCGTCAGCATCAATCAATGCACCTCTTGATGTATTTACAATCATTACTCCTCGCTTCATTTGCTCAATAGAATTTTTGTCAATGATATGATATGTTTCATCAGTTAACGGACAGTGTAGAGAAATAATATCGCTTTTTTGAAAAACCTCATCTAAGCTTACATAATTAATTTCAGAATTTTTGTCAGGGAATTTATCGTATGCGATTACATTCATTCCAAATCCCTTGCAGATGTTTATAAAAATTTTACCGATTTTGCCTGTGCCGATAACTCCAACCGTTTTTCCATACAAATCAAATCCCGTTAAATCGCTCAAACTGAAATTAAAGCTTTTCGTTCTAACGAACGCTTTGTGAATTCGCCTTACTGATGTTAAAATTAACGCCATTGTATGCTCAGCTACCGCATAAGGAGAGTAAGCAGGAACTCTTACAACAGCAACCTTTCCCTCAGCAGCATTTAAATCAACATTGTTAAAGCCTGCACAACGAAGCACGATTATTCTTACACCATACTCATACAAAGCATCAATAACATTTTTGTTTGCAGTATCGTTAACAAAAATGCAAACTCCATCAAATCCGCTTGCTAGCTTAACCGTATCCTCGTTTAGCTTTGTCTCAAAAAATTTAAAGTCTATGTTGTTATCCTTACCTAACTGCTCAAAGGAAGCTCTGTCATAGGATTTTGTATCAAAAAAAGCAATTTTCATGATTTTTACCTCAAAATTTATTCTATACTCATTATACCCAAAATGTTGATGAATTTCAAGAAATTTTATTTGAGTTATCAATTTTGAACAATTTAACTAAAAAACACAGCATACATAGTAAAATTTTGTCTATCATTAAATATTAAATTTATTGACTTTTTAATATTATTATGCTACAATAGTATGCGGTAAGGGTTTTTGTAACTGACGGAAGTGGATTACCACATGGAGCAAAAACGTATAAATGCCGACCGTCTGGGCAATCTACCTTTCTTAGGGGTGGATTGCATTTTTTGTTTTTTGTTTAATTTTTTCATTTGAAAAGGAGATATTTATGAAAAAAGTAGCAGTTATTATGGGAAGCGATAGCGATCTTCCAATAGTAGAAAAAGGCATCAATGTGCTTAAAGAATACGGTGTGCCGTTTGAGGTTCATGTTTATTCAGCGCACAGAACTCCTGTACAAGCAGCAGAATTTGTTAAAAACGCTAAAGCAAACGATTTTGGCGTTATGATTGCAGCTGCGGGTATGGCAGCACATTTAGCTGGAGCAGTTGCCGCAAATACAACTCTTCCTGTAATTGGAATCCCGGTTTCCTGTAAAAACACAGGTGGTATGGACGCGCTTTTAGCAACCGTTCAAATGCCAACAGGAATGCCTGTTGCTACTGTTGCAATAGATGGCGCAGCAAACGCCGCACTTTTAGCCGTTCAAATTCTTGCTTTATCTGAGCCTGAATTAGCTGATAAGCTTGTAAAGGCAAGAAAAGATGGCGAAGAAAAGGTTCTTGAAAAGAACAAAGCAATTGAAGAAAAATTTAATAAATAATTCGGGGGAAAATCAATGAGCTTTTTTGGTATTGTCGGAGAAGAGAAAACCAATGTAGCGTCAAGCGTATATTATGGACTTTATGCGCTTCAGCACAGAGGACAGGAAAGTGCAGGCATAGTAGTAAATGATGATGGCATTTTCCGTACACACAAGGACTCAGGTCTAGTAAATGATGTATTTACACCTCAAGCTATTAGACATTTAGGGCTTGGAACAATGGCAATCGGCCATGTTCGTTATGGCACTCTTGGAACAAAGGAAAGAGTAAATGCAGAGCCGATAGTTGTAAATCACTGCAAGGGAAGAATGGCTATCGCTACTGAGGGTAAGCTTGTAAATGCTCAGGTATTAAGACGCGACCTTGAGCTTCAAGGCATGATTTTCCACACTAACAGCGATGCTGAGGTTATTTCGTACATAATCACTAAGGAAAGAATTACATCAGATTCAATTGAAGAAGCGATTACAAAATCACTTGACAAGCTAGTAGGTGGCTTCTGCTTTATCCTCATGTCTCCACAGAAGCTTATTTGCGCAAGAGACATGCACGGCTTACATCCGCTATGCTACGGTAAACGCGATAACGGTCAGTATGTGGTTGCAAGCGAAAGCTGTGCGCTTGATTCCGTTGGCGCAACATATATAAGAGATGTCGAACCAGGCGAGATTTTAGTTTTCTCAAAGGATGGAATAAAATCAATAAAAACCCATTGCAAGAAAAAACCTGAAGCATTATGTGTTTTTGAATATGTTTATACAGCTCGTCCTGACTCAATCATCAATGAATGCTATGTTCATGATGCAAGAAAAAGAGCAGGCGCATTACTTGCAAAGGCTCATCCTGTTGAGGCTGATGTTGTAGTTGGCGTTCCCGATTCGGGCCTTGATGCTGCAATAGGATATGCCGAAGAATCAGGCATACCATACGGAATTGGCTTAATTAAAAACAAATATATCGGAAGAACATTTATTGCTCCAGGACAGGATGTAAGAGAGGACAAGGTTAGAATTAAGCTTAACCCTGTTGCCGCAACTGTAAAGGGCAAGAGAATAGTGTTAGTTGATGACTCTATCGTTAGAGGAACAACCTGTGCAAGAATTGTTAAGCTTTTAAGAAATGCAGGCGCTACCGAGGTACACCTTCGCTCCTCAGCTCCACCATTTATCAATCCATGCTACTACGGCACAGATATTGATTCCAAGGAAGCATTAATTGCAAATAATCATACCATTGATGAAATTGCAAAAATCGTTGGCGTTGATACTCTTGGTTACCTTCGCCTTGAGGATGTTACTAAGCTCGGCGATAGCGGCAACTGTAAGGGATATTGTACCGCATGCTTTGATGGTAAATATCCAACGGAAATTCCTGAAAAGATAATAAATAAATTTGAACATAAAATTTCAGAAAGTGAGAAGTAAAAATGAAGAATTCAAAATCAGAAAGCTACGCAGCAGCAGGCGTTGATATCACTGCGGGATATAAGGCAGTAGAGCTTATGAAAAAGCATATCGCTCGTACAAAAAACGAGGGCTGTGTTGATGATGTAGGAGGCTTTGGCGGTTGCTTTGGCTTACCTATTGCAGGTATGGAAGAGCCTGTTCTTGATTCAGGCACAGATGGATGTGGAACAAAGGTTAAAATGGCTATTCTTATGGACAAGCACGATACAATCGGTATTGATGCGGTTGCTATGTGTGTAAATGATATCATTTGTTGCGGTGCAAAGCCACTTTTCTTCCTTGACTATATTGCTTGCGGAAAGAATATCCCTGAAAAGATTGCTGACATCGTTGGCGGCGTTGCAGAGGGATGCGTACAATCAGGTGCAGCTCTTATCGGTGGCGAAACAGCAGAGCATCCTGGCATGATGCCAGTTGAGGATTATGACCTTGCAGGCTTTGCAGTTGGTATTGTTGATAAGAAGAAAATTCTTGACAATACAAAAATGTCAGAAGGCGATATCGTAATTGCTCTTGCTTCAAGCGGCGTTCACTCAAACGGCTTCTCACTTGTTCGTAAGGTGTTTGATATTGATAATAACCCGGCTTCACTTTATACACCAAATGAAGCTTTAGGCGGTGCATCTATTGCTGAAACTTTACTTACACCAACTAAGATTTATGTAAAATCTGTTCTTGCTTTACTTGAAAAGGTAAATGTAAAGGGCATTTCACACATCACAGGTGGTGGCTTCTACGAAAACATTCCAAGATCAATTCCAAAGGGACTTAGTGCAAAGGTAGATAAGAGTGCAGTAAAGGTTCTTCCAATTTTTGATCTTATTCAAAAGACAGGTAATATCCCTGAAAGAGATATGTATAATACCTACAATATGGGCGTTGGTATGAGCATTGTTGTTCCTGCAAACGAGGTTGATACAGCTATTGACATCTTAAAGGCTAACGGAGAAGATGCGTATGTAATCGGCGAAATCGTTAAGTCTGATGAGGGCGTAATCTTATGCTAAAGGCTAATATTGCTGTTCTTGTTTCAGGTGGTGGCACAAATCTTCAAGCGCTTATTGACGCTCAAAATAGTGGTATCATAAAAAGCGGAAAAATTTCATTGGTTGTTTCAAATAATTCAAGCGCATACGCTTTGGAAAGAGCAAAAAATGCAGGTATTGACTCTGCGGTTGTTCTTAAAAAAGAGCTTGGCTCACAGGAAGCATTTGAAGCAAAGCTTATTGAAATTTTAGATAATGCGAACACAGACATTATCGTTTTAGCAGGCTTTATGAGCATTTTAAGTGCGAGCTTCACAAATCACTATAAAGATAGAATTATAAATGTTCATCCATCACTCATTCCTTCATTCTGCGGTAAGGGCTTTTATGGACTTAAGGTTCACGAGGCGGCTCTTGAATACGGCGTGAAGGTAAGCGGTGCAACTGTTCATTTTGTAAATGAAATTCCTGATGGAGGAAAAATCATTATGCAAAAGGCTGTTGAAATTATGGAGGGCGACACACCTGAAATTCTTCAAAAGAGAATTATGGAAGAGGCTGAGTGGAAGATTCTCCCTCTATCCTGCGAAAAAGTATGTTCTGAAATTATTAAGGAGAAATAAATATGAATATCTATAAGATTAACGAGGCTGCTGAGCTTCTTGCAGGCAACACATATCCTGGCAGAGGAATTATTATCGGTAAAAGCGAGGACGGCAAGAATGCTGTAATCGCATACTTCATTATGGGTAGAAGCGAAAATAGCCGTAACAGAGTATTTAAGGTTGACGGTGATAGCGTTGTAACTGAGCCATTTGATTTTTCAAAGGTTGAAGACCCATCACTTATTATCTATTCTGCAATCCGTAAGTTTGAAAACAAGCTTATCGTAACAAACGGCGACCAAACTGATACAATTTACGATTTTGTAAGCACAGGAAAATGCTTCAAGCAAGCATTAAAGACAAGAGAGTTTGAGCCTGATGCTCCAAACTTTACTCCAAGAATTAGCGGTATGCTTACATTTAGCAATAATGATTTTAAATATCAAATGAGCATTTTAAAGAGCGCTGATGAAAAGGGAAGCGCTTGCAACAGATATTTCTATGAGTACGCTCCACTCAATGGACTTGGACACTTCATTCATACTTATGTATGCGATGGCAACCCAATTCCAACCTTTCAGGGCGAGCCTGAAAGAGTAAGAATTCCAAACTGCATTGATGAATTTACAAACACAATTTGGAAAAATCTTAATGAGCAAAACAAAATTTCTCTTTATGTTCGCTATGTTGACCTTTCAACGGGCAATGTAGAAAACAGAATGATAAACAAAAATGCAAAATAATCGGGGGAGTACTAAAATGAAAGAATTTGAATTAAAATATGGCTGTAACCCAAATCAAAAGCCTTCAAAAATTTACATGGAAAACGGCGCAGACCTTCCAATAGAAATTCTTTGCGGAAGACCTGGTTATATTAACTTCCTTGATGCATTTAACTCATGGCAACTAGTAAAGGAATTAAAGGAAGCAACAGGCTTACCTTGCGCCACATCCTTTAAGCATGTTAGCCCAACATCAGCAGCAGTAGGCAAGAAGCTTTCTGAGAAGCTTAAAAAGGCTTGCTTCGTTGATGATATTGAAGGACTTGATGAAAGCCCACTCGCTTGCGCATATGCAAGAGCAAGAGGTACTGACAGAATGTCATCATTTGGCGACTGGATTGCTCTTTCTGATGTTTGCGATGCTACAACAGCAACACTTATTAAGCGCGAAATTTCCGACGGAGTTATCGCTCCTGGTTATACCGATGAAGCTCTTGAAATTCTTAAATCAAAGAGAAAAGGAAACTACAATATCGTAAAGATTGACCCTAACTATGTACCTGAGGTGCAAGAAAAGAAGCAAGTATTTGGCATTACCTTTGAGCAAGGCAGAAATAATTTCAAAATTGACAGAGAGCTTCTTTCTGATGTTGTTACAAAAAATAAGGAATTTACAGAGGACGCTATAATTGACCTTATCATTTCCTTAATTACTTTAAAGTACACACAATCTAACTCTGTTTGCTACGCATATGATGGACAAGCAATCGGCGTAGGCGCAGGTCAGCAATCAAGAATTCACTGTACACGCTTAGCAGGCACAAAGGCAGATACATGGCACCTTCGTCAACACGATAAGGTATTAAATCTTCCTTTCCTACCAACTATCGCAAGACCTGACAGAGATAATGTAATTGATGGCTATATAAATAAGAATGAAGAAGATGTTTGCGCAGATGGAGTATGGCAAAAATACTTCACACGTCAGCCTGAACCATTTACAGCTGAGGAAATGAGAGCATACCTTGATACAATTACAGGCGTAAGCGTTGGCTCAGATGCATTCTTCCCATTTAGCGACAATATTGAAAGAGCTAAGCGTAGCGGCGTATCATTCATCGCTGAGCCTGGCGGATCAATTAGAGATGACTTAGTAATTGAATGCTGCGATAAATACGGCATCGTTATGGCGTTTACAAAAATGAGACTTTTCCACCATTAATCTTTTAACGAGGTAACAAATGAAAATTTTAGTTGTTGGCGGTGGCGGAAGAGAACACGCCATAATAAGAAAGCTTAAAGAAAGCAAGGAAATTTCTGAAATTCACGCACTCCCGGGTAACGGCGGCATGCATAAGGATGCTATAACCGTTAATATAGGGGCTAAGGATATTGATGCAATAGTAAAATATGCAGTTGATAACAAAATTGATTATGCAGTAGTTGCTCCTGATGACCCACTTGTTTTAGGATGTGTTGATGCACTTGAAAAGGTAGGTATTCCTGCATTTGGACCAAAAGCAAATGCTGCAATAATTGAAGGCAGCAAGGTTTTCTCAAAAAACCTTATGAAAAAATATGGTATTCCAACCGCAACATATGAGGTTTTCTCAGATGCAAGCGCTGCTATGGAATATGTAAAATCCTCTGCATTACCAATCGTAATCAAGGCTGACGGTCTTGCTCTTGGCAAAGGCGTTATTATCGCGCTTACAAGAGAAGAGGCAACTGACGCTATCGAATCTATAATGAACGATAAAAAGTTCGGTGCAAGCGGCGATAATATTGTAATTGAAGAGTTTTTAACAGGCCCTGAGGTTTCAGTTCTTGCATTTACAGATGGCAAAACAGTAAAGCCTATGATTTCATCAATGGACCATAAGAGAGCCCTTGATAATGACCAAGGCCTTAACACAGGCGGTATGGGAACAATCGCGCCAAATCCTTACTACACAAAGGAAATTGCTGATGTATGTATGAAAACAATTTTCTTACCTACTATTGATGCAATGAATAAGGAAGGTAGAACCTTTAAGGGATGCTTATACTTCGGTCTTATGTTAACACCTAACGGACCAAAGGTAATTGAGTACAACTGTCGCTTCGGGGATCCTGAAACACAGGTTGTTTTACCTTTACTTGAAAGCGATTTATTTACTATAATGAAGGCTACCACGTACGGCACGCTTGCTGACTGCGAGGTTAAATTCTCAGATAAGAGTGCATGCTGTGTAATTATGGCTTCTAAGGGCTATCCTGAAAAGTACCAAAACGGCTTTGAAATGGAAATTCCCGAGGAAATTGAAGATTTAGTATATGTTGCAGGAGCAAAATACGAAAATGAAAAGCTTCTATCAGCAGGCGGCAGAGTTTTAGGCGTAGTTGATGTTCAACCCACCTTAAAGGAAGCTATTGACGGAGCATATGCAAAGGTAAGCAAAATCAAATTTGACAATGCATTTTATCGTCATGATATCGGTAAAAGAGCCCTTATGGCAACGGAGGAAAAATAATGGTATATCGCATTTATGTTGAAAAGAAAGCAGGACTTCAAAACGAAGCCAATGCTTTAGCCTCAGAAATCAAAACCTTCTTAGGTATTGATAGCGTTGAGGGCGTAAGAATTTTAAATCGTTACGATGCAGAAAACATTACTGAGGAGCTATTTGATTATGCTGTAAAAACAGTATTTTCAGAGCCACAGCTTGATGATGCGTCAAAAGAATTTGATGCAAAAGGCGGTATAGTATTTGCAACAGAGTATCTCCCGGGACAGTTCGACCAAAGAGCAGACTCAGCCGCACAATGTATTCAGCTTATCTCTCAAGGCGAAAAGCCAACCGTTAATAGCGCAAGAGTATATGTTATTTACGGTAATGTTTCTAAAGATGAGCTTGCAAGAATTAAAAAGCATGTAATCAATCCTGTTGAAGCAAGAGAGGCTTCACTTGATGAAAAAGAGACATTAAAGCAAGAATATGACATTCCAACAGAGGTTAAAACTCTTGTAGGCTTTAATAAGCTTGATAAGGCAGGTCTTGCTACATTTATTAAGGAAAACGGTCTTGCAATGGATGAGGATGATATTAAATTCTGCCAAGACTACTTCAAGTCAGAGGAAAAAGACCCAACTATTACTGAAATTAAGATGATTGACACATATTGGTCAGACCATTGCCGTCATACAACATTCTTAACAACGGTTGATAGTGTTAAATTCCACGATGAAATTCTTGAAAAAACATACCAAGACTACTTAAATACAAGAAAAGAATTAGGCAGAACAAAGCCTATTAACTTAATGGATATCGCAACTCTTGCAGTTAGATATCTTAAAAAAGAAGGTAAGCTTGATAAGCTTGATGAATCCGAAGAAATCAATGCTTGCACAGTTAAAATTGATGTAGAGGTTGATGGCGTAACAGAGCCATGGTTACTCCTCTTTAAGAATGAAACACATAACCATCCAACGGAAATTGAGCCATTCGGTGGCGCTGCTACATGTATCGGTGGTGCAATTCGTGACCCACTTTCAGGCCGTTCATATGTTTATGGCGCTATGCGTTTAACAGGCGCAGCTGACCCGCTTAAGCCTATCAATGAAACAATTGAGGGCAAGCTCCCACAAAGAAAGATTGTTACTACTGCAGCAGCAGGCTATTCCTCATACGGTAACCAAATCGGTCTTGCAACAGGCATCGTTGATGAAATTTATCATGATGGATATGCTGCAAAGCACATGGAGGTAGGCGCAGTTATCGCTGCCGCTCCTGCTAAAAATGTAAGAAGAGAAGTTCCATGTGATGGCGATATAGTTGTTTTACTTGGTGGTAGAACAGGACGCGACGGCTGTGGCGGTGCAACAGGCTCATCAAAATCTCATACAGTAGAATCCCTTGAAAGCTGTGGCGCAGAGGTTCAAAAGGGTAATGCTCCCGAAGAAAGAAAGCTTCAAAGACTATTCAGAAACTATGAAGCGTGCCGTATGATTAAGCGTTGTAATGACTTCGGTGCAGGCGGTGTTTCCGTTGCTATCGGCGAGCTTGCAGACGGTCTTTTAATCGACTTAAATGCAGTACCTAAAAAATATGATGGTCTTGATGGCACAGAGCTTGCAATTAGCGAATCTCAAGAGAGAATGGCTGTTGTAATTGAAAAGGAAAATGTAGAGCGCTTTATGGCTCTTGCAAACAAAGAAAACCTTGAAGCAACAGTTGTAGCAAAAATCACTGCTGAGCCAAGACTTAGAATGACATGGAATGGCAAAACAATCGTTGATTTAAGCCGTGAATTCTTAAATTCAAACGGCGCAGAAAAGCATATAAATATTGAATGTAATCCTGTTAAGGACTACTCAAAGGAAATTCCTGCTGATTTTGAAAGCGGACTTGTTGACTTAATGAGCGACCTGAATGTATGCTCAAAAAGAGGTCTTAGCGAGCGCTTTGACTCAACAATCGGCGCAGGCACTGTTCTTATGCCATTTGGTGGTAAAAATCAAAGAACTCCAATTCAAGCAATGGTACATAAAATCTCTTGCGAAAAGGGACACACAAATGATTGCTCACTTATGTCATGGGGCTATAACCCATTTATTTCAGAAAAGAGCCCATTCCACGGTGCATATCTTGCAGTTGTTGAATCGGTTGCTAAGCTTATCGCAACAGGCGCTAAATTTGAGGATGTTTATTTAACATTCCAGGAGTATTTTGAAAAGCCAACAAAGGATGCAACTCGTTGGGGCAAGCCAATGTCTGCTTTACTTGGTGCATTCAAGGCTCAAAAGGACCTCGGCATCGGCTCAATCGGTGGTAAGGACTCAATGAGCGGCTCATTTGAAAAGCTTGATGTTCCACCAACACTTATTTCATTTGCAGTAACAACAGAAAAAATAGATGTTATCACATCTCCTGAATTCAAAAAAGCAGGAAGCAAGGTTGTGCTTTTAAAGCCCGAATATGATGAAAATAACCTTCCAAATGTTGATTCACTTCTTGAAGTGTTTGACAAGGTATCAGGCATTGTAAGAAGAGGCAAGGCTCTTGCAATCTATACACCTACAATCGGTGGTGTTGCGGAAGCAATTTGCAAAATGTCTATGGGTAACGGCTACGGCTTTAAGTTTAGTGATGAATTATCACTTAATGACATATTTGGCTATAACTACGGCTCATTTATCGTTGAGCTTGATTGCACATGCGATATAGGTACGACTCTCGGCTATACAACTGAAGAAGCGGAATTTGTATATGGCGACAAGAAGGTTTGCGCTTGCAAGGTTAATGATGCTTACGAAAATAAGCTTGAAAGCGTATTCTCATGCAATATCGCATATAATAACGAAAAGCCTAAAACAATTTCTTATAATACAGAAAAACGCTTCGGCGCTAATATTAAGGTAGCAAAGCCAAAGGTATTAATTCCTGTATTCCCAGGCACAAACTGTGAGTTTGATTCTGCAAAGGCAGTAAATGATGCAGGCGCAGATAGCGAAATATTTGTTATCAACAACTTAAGCGCTGAGGGTATTAAGAGAAGTGCAGAGGAGTTTACAAGAAAGCTCAAGGAATCACAAATGGTATTTATCCCAGGTGGCTTTAGTGGTGGCGATGAGCCAGACGGTTCAGGTAAATTCATTACAGCATTCTTCCGTGGTGCACAGGTTAAGGATGCAGTTACCGACTTGCTTGACAACCGCGGTGGCTTGATGTGCGGTATCTGTAACGGCTTCCAAGCTCTTGTAAAGTTAGGTCTTGTACCTTACGGTAAGATTATCGACACTGATGAAAATTGTCCAACACTTACATTTAATAATATTTCGAGACACCAATCTAAGATTGTTAGAACAAGAATTGCTTCTAATATGTCTCCATGGCTCTATGAATGTAATGTGGGCGATATTATCAATGTTCCAATCTCACACGGCGAAGGTAAATTCCTTGCAAACGATGAAACAATAAGAATGCTTATTGAAAACGGACAAATCGCAACACAATACGTTGATGCAAACGGAGAAGCAACATACGATATCCAATACAATCCAAACGGCTCAACCCTTGCTATCGAGGGTATTACATCTCCTGATGGACGCGTATTTGGTAAGATGGGACACTCTGAGCGTATAGACGGTGGTCTTTATAAGAACGTTTACGGCGAATACGACATTAAAATGTTCAAGTCAGCAGTTAAATTCTTTAAATAATAAAACAACAAATTAAACAACGAAAAAATCTCCTGCTTTTTGCGGGAGATTTTCTAGTTAATTGCTAAAAGTAGTGAATATAATATAATAATGTAGCAAAAACTTGAAAAGTTACTCCAAATGATATTGACAAATATCAAAATTTGATGTATAATAGCCTCACTTTGCTTCACAAAATAACTTTTTAAAAAAAACTTAAAAAAAATTCAAAAAAGGTATTGACAAAGAGGAAGCGAAGTGATATAATAGCTGAGCGTTGTGAGGAACAACGGAAAGATCCTTGAAAATTGAACAATGAAAATTAAGAGAAACTTTTAAATTAAGAGATA
>JAZSHT010000010.1:0-12641 GCA_045533435.1 Eubacteriales bacterium
AAGTCCTCCCATGTGTAGCTATCTGGGGGTAAATATATGATGCTTCCCACCTTAAATTTAGATAGTCCTATATTTATTGCAAAAATTCCGCCGTACATATCATCAGCCACCACTAAGGCGTTTTTAAAAGCCGTTGGAAGCTTTTCTTCCACTCTGTTAATTTCCCTTATAGACAGCCCATACTGATTTTCTCCGCCATAATGTCTTATAAGGTTATTTTCAATAGAAATTCCGCCAACATAATTCACAATAGTACCAAGCGCAGAGTGTTCCGTTATACCAAGCAATTCATCGCATTTGCTTTCATGATTTATCCTGTTTATAACAGTTACCTTATACGGACTTTTATTTATGCAATTTTGAATTAAGGAAAGTGCGTTGTCCATTGTTTTCTCCTTATATGACTCTAAATCTTACTCGCGTTCCATTAGAAGCGGTTGAAAGCTGTCTTCCAAACGAAGCGCCTGAGCCTTGATTATCCGAGGCGTTTATTCCCCATACATGTGCGCCGTGTCCACCCTCTGCAAATGCTGCCGGTGGATATTCATCTCTATCCCATCCATACTGTCGCATGGTGGGAATTCCTGCTAATGATTGCTTTCTGTGTTCATCGGCGTTTTCTCTGTCAAGAGTTAAAATAGATGGATATCCCGACATTTGGCATGCGCGAATATGCTCTGCGGATTCGGGATATTTTCTTGAATCAATAATTACAACGCGGTAGTCCGCTCTGCTTGATGTTGTGGCTCTGTTTGAGCTTACAGCTCCTATACCGTTTCCCCCGCTAATACCATAAAGTGTTGGATTTTTTGATATCTGCATCAAATATTCTGCCATTTCTATCTGTCCGTTTGAAACGCTTTGGCTAACTGAGCTTAATATTTGATTGTAATTATCCATAAAGTCAGCCATAAGAAGTGATTGCTGACCTTTTATTTCATCTAGCTGAGATAGCTTATCATCTAAAACGGTTAGCTCTTCCTCTAAATTAGATATTTCCGACTCAAGAGCGGAAATTTGCTGACTGTAATCGGGCGCGCTAGGTGTATATGTGTTGCTTTCGCTTGATAAGTCAAACTGAGTGCCTTCACTCGTCTCACTCTCTTGGCAATCTGCTTGCTGAGCTTGATACTCTGCCTCTTCTCGCATTGACTTATATGAGCTAAGCTCGTTTTTTAAGGATTCAATATGAGCTTTAAGCTCTTGTCTTTGCTCATTATATCGGTTTTGCTTATCTAAAATAGCTCTACCAAGATGCTCTAAATCAAACTTCACTCTATTGGCAAAATCAGTTGTCTTTAATTGAATATCATCAAAGCTATCCATAGCTCTGTCAACATCAACAATGCTTGCATTTATGTCTGACATGATTTACCTATACAGTTTCTCTTAGATGGGAAATTAATCTTTTGATGTAGTTTATTGAATCATCAATATCTGCGGACTGCTTTTTTACTATACGGGCAGTATTTTCTGCATCTAGAGAGGTTGCATTTACCGCGCAAACAACAGGAACAAGGCGCTCCTTCAATGTATAATACTGAGGGTCCTGCCAATTACTTTCTTGTTGGTCTGTTGCGCCAATTATATGACCTGCTACATCCTGTAATTTTTCGGAAAGCTGCTTTAATTGATTTGATTTATCCTCTATTTCCGCCTTTAAAGATATTAGAGTATGGCAATATCTCTCAAGCTCCTCTACGCTATGTACAACAACTACCTCTGCCATATTGATTTCCCTTTCTTATTATTCCGTTTTAAATTGAGTCTAGCTTATCTGAAATTTCATTTACTGTAATTTGAACATTCTGAGAAAGCTCAATTAGCCTCATGCAAGCTGACTGTATGCTTGAATAGTATTTCGTTTCAATTTCTCTTGACTTATTGTCATTCCAGCTTCCCTTTGCTTGATAAAATGAGCTAAGAGAGCTTTCTATTTCAGAATAATCATAGTATGAGTGATTCTCACTCATCGTGATGCTCTCCGCAATGTGGACAATTTTCGTCCTTATGCACCTTTAATGATGTTGTGATTTGAAGCGGATGTGTAAAGATGCCTGCTCTTTCTCCGCCAATCTTTTCGCTATTGGTATTGCAAATCCATGTGTATTGCTTTAAGTAGTTAATTACTCTTGGAGTATAATTTGGATTATCTCTGTTAATTAAATCAAGTGCAAGCTTAATTGCAATGATAGTTACAAAGTCAATATCTGTTGCAATGCCCGGCTCAAATGCGAGGCTTTCCTGCTCCTCATCTGTACCGAAGTAATTTGCATGGCTTTCAGGTCTATCGCTATCAATAAGGCCACCAAGTGCGCAGTTATAGCATGCAAGTCCTCTACCTGATGCCCAATAGAATATCTCTCCCGCAAATGCGCGTGTCCAACAGCCTGTTGCGATAAATGAGCAATCGTGGCTTGTGGCAAGCTTACATGCATAATCTGCTGAGGCTCTATTGTCGCCACCACCGATTATAATAGTGTTTCTGTCAAGAAGCTTGTCAAGGTCCTCCCTTGGCACTCTTTGAATTACGCTACGATAGGTAATTACCTCTGCATTTGGGTTAATGTTTAAAATCTTATCCTTAACGGCGTCAACCTTATATCTGCCAAGGTCATCAAATCCGCATTGGTGTCTGCAAATGTTGTGAATTTCAAGTGTGTCTGTATCGCAAAGAACGAACTTACCAACGCCTGATCTTGCAAGCTCCATAGCTACAAATGAGCCAACTGAGCCACAGCCTACTAAAACTGCTCTCTTGTCAAGCATATCAGAGGACTCTAAAAGTCCTGTATTTCTTGAGAATAGGCGGTTTACTGTATCGTATGGCTTAATTCTTACGCTGTATGATGAGTCTGAATTATCATTATCATCCTCATCATCAAGCCAGCTAAAATCCTTATCCTCATTATAGGTTAGAGCTAAGATTCCATCAACATAAGCTCCCTTTAAAACACATGTTGAAGCGTACTCAAAGTTGCTTTTTGCTTTCTTTGATACGAATGAGCCATTATCAATATAGCCGATTAAATATCTATCGTTTTCAAATCTTTTGGAATCAAAAACATAAATTGTTTCCGTTTCCTTTCTTACAATACCGAAAAGCGGACCCCAGAAATCTCTATTTTCTGTAATGCTGGTTGGCATATATACCTTCCAGTCGTGAGCCTTAAGAGGTGTATCGCCCTCAGCTCCGAATTGGCTAAGGAAGTCATTTAAAACATCATCATCAACAGTATCGCCGCCGATATCCTCGCTTCCAAATGAGCCATCCTGTAAATCGGCTCTTAAGGTATCAATAGAATTTTCATCTAATTCTTCAATTACATTGTTTTCTGCATTAACGCTTTCACACATTTTATCTTCCTCCTCTTATACGGTTGATAACATCGCTATTTGTAGCAAGCTTTAAGACATTCTTGTTTTCGAATTTATCATCTCCAACCTCAACATCTACCTTGCTGTAATGTACTTGGTTATGCTTGCCCTGCTCTACATAGTAGAAGGTAATTCTAAAGTCAGGGTCTATGTTAATAAGTGCTGAAATACAGCCATTTCCGCATGAGCCTGCAAACTTATAGTTAGTTTGGTCATCAGTTCCGGAAAATGTATCCATTGAGCCTGGGTGTCTATGCCACATGCCCAAGAATACTAGCGGATGCTCATAAAGTCTTGAATAAACTCCGCATACATGGTTTTCATAATCCTCATCGCCCTCATGATATGCGGCTGAAAATACTGCATTTATGCCAGGATCGCTTGCTTCTACCACATACCAAATGCCATTATCAAAGTGGCCTAGTAAAAGTCCGCCTGTTTCTGTTCTTACCCTGTTAAAGGTTTCGCTTAAAATTTGTGCGTAGGCTCTATCAGAAAGAACAACCTTTTTACAACGGGCGTTTACCGGATTATTACGGGATGCGCGAGCATCACAATATTTCTTTCTATTGTTAGAAAAGTGCGAATACTCATCATCAAACAAATTAGGTCTTTGATTTATAGGGTTTTCATATATTGCATTTGAAATTTCACGGAACCACTTAGCGGTGTTTTCAATTACAATCTCCACAAAGGATTTTTCTGTATTTCCTGCAATGTACTTATCAAAGTCTCTTGAAATTTCATTTAATGTTATATACTCATATCCGTTTGTGTCCATTTTAACATTAGGCACACAGCTCATATTAAATCTTGACTTAATTTCCTTAGCAGTTGGCTTTACTAAATAAACCTTTACAGGTGGGAAGCCTTGAATTGTTCTGCTTGGAAAATCCTTATCAATAACCATTAAGAATACAAATTCTCCGAGGCTAAACGGCACGCTTAAAACGCCCTCAGCGTTAATTTGATAAGAGTATTCTGTTTTATTTTTCTTTAAATAGTCAATCTCTTTTTTGCGCTGGCTTGGACATTTCTTAATCCAATTATTGATATTTTCATTTTCATCATAGACAATTTGCTCATTTTTTGAGCTTGGCTCATTCTCCTCTGTGCTTGGCTGATTAGCATTGTCTTGATTTGCATTCTTGCTCTTTTCAAAAGCTTTATATGCATTTTCGGCATTATCATTTTCGTATAAATTCCAAAATGTTTGCCAATTTTCTTGGTCTAAAAGGCTCTTTTCAACAAATAAGCCCCACTTGAATGCTGCTTTTAGCTTTTCTACTGCGCTTAATGGTGTTTTATAATTTTTGTAATAGCTTATATATTTCTTACCATTACTATCTGTTCTGGTGTATGGTATATTATCAAATTCGCCGTACTTATCAAAAAGGCGCTTTTTAATATCATCGTAAGTAGGAGATATGGCATAAACCTTAACTAAATTTTCGTTTTTGCCATCGTAATTTCTGTCATAAACAACCTTAAAGCTCCATATACGCTTCTCTTCATCGGGCTTAATTCCTACTGTAATATTCCAAGCCATGTTGCCGTTATCTAAATATGCAAATTTTGTGCATTTATATACGGAAAGCACCTGTGAAATTTCAGAGCTGTAAAGGTCCATGTTTGTTTTGTACCATTGCTCCATTAAGTCATTGGTATCGTTTGCGGAAATTTTATCATTATTTACGCCTTGCGTATTAAGCTCTTCTTCAAGATTAATTTCTTTTCTATTTATCATTTTTTACCTCAAATTTTAAGCCACCCGGCTATATATTGATTTGTAGCTTAGATTATAATTAAATCTGTCCGTGTCCTTGGAAAAGTGTCCATGTTTTTTGGTCGATAAGTCCAAGCTCAAATACTGTTATCCAACGCATAGCGAAGCGTAAGCAGGCTGCTGCTGATGTTACCTTACCGCCCTGCTGTGTGTCTGCATAGATATTATTTCTATCCTGTGTGCACATATAGATTTGTCCGTCTGAGTCTGTAAGTAAATGAGGTATTGTTTTAGGTGTTACAGATGATTTTGCAACCATTCTTTGCATTTCCTGATAGTTTGGCTTTACGGGATAGAACTTTACTGAGCCGCCCCATCTTTGCTGTGGATGGTCGGAGTCGTAAACGGCAAGTAGTGTCCAGTCCTTTCTTTGACCGCATACAACAGGATGAATTCTCATAGTCCAATACATTTTTCCATTTGGAAGGTATCCCATCTTTGCGTCTGGATGGAAATCAGCCATTGCTTTAATTTCTGCTCTTTGTAGAGCAGGATTTGTTTGATACCATTCAGCTGCAACGATTGCCTTGCCTGCTGGCTTGAAGCCCTCGCCGTTTGCAAGAGATGATGCTGAGGCTGGGTCGGCTGTATTTAAGATTGTGCCATCTTGGTTAATCATTGTTTCTCCACCGCCTGCAAGTGTTTCTCTTAATGCTGCGATTTGGTCTGCGGTTGAGTTGTCAACGGCAACGATTGCCTTGCCTGCTGGCTTGAAGCCCTCGCCATTTGCAAGTGATGATGCTGATGCTGGGTCGGCGGTATTTAAGATTGTACCATCTTGGTTAATCATTGTTTCTCCGCCGCCTGCAAGTGTTTCTCTTAATGCTGCGATTTGGTCTGCGGTTGAGTTATCGGTAGCAACTACTACCTTAGATACTGCTGTAAAGATTTGATTGCCTGTAAGTGATGACATTAAATTTTGATTAGCTGTAAATTTCATGATAAAAATTCCTTTCAAATACTTTATTTCGTTTTATTTAGTTTTAAATAATCAGCTTTAATTACCAATAAGCCCGCTAAATCCTGCTCGGTTATCTGCTCCCTCATCCGTTGCTGAGTTAAAGCTGTCAAAATCGATGCTTGCAAGCAGCTCGCTTGGCTTATACATTTTCATTTTTCCAAGCTTGTCCGTGCTTGCGTTGTAGTAATATGCCTTTACTCTATTGGTTATTACATTAAAATCACAGTTCTTTATCTGCTCCCATCTATCATTAGAGAGAATGCCTCTGATAGAGCTGATGTTACCTACTGATGCGATTCTTATATTGAATTTTTTCACAATGTAAGAATATTTGTTACCTAATTCGCTTAAATTATCGCAAATTAGCAGATTAACGGTATTTGGCTTTGATATTGCATTTAAAAATGAGCTTATGGCTTCAGAGGTGTTACTACTCCATGTATCCTTTTGCAGTGCGCTAAAGGAATCAATGTTGCAGATAATGTTATATGACACCATGTCGCTTGAAATGCTGCTTGCATTTTCTGAAAAGCTGTCAACTGAATCAAAAATCTTAATTCTATCGCCTGCATTTTTAAAGCAGGAAATATAGCTTAAGCTTGTTTCTTCTCCGTTTGGTACTAAAATGTTAACTAATAATCTATCCTTGTGTAGATATGAAAGCTTTGATAAAATTGCAAGCTGTGTGCTTTCCTTAACATTTTTATCCTCGCCCGTACAAAGCACATTTAAGCTGTCGTTTGATTTCAATCCTACAAATTTTCTATCAAAAACAACATCAACATTTTCACAGTAGTCATCATAAAGAAGTCTGTTGGACACTCCAAGAATTATACCATCATGACCAAAGAATTCTTCTCCTTGGAAAGTTGGTGCTTCCTCAGAATTTATAACGATTGATTTGTGGTTGCTATCCTGTTTTCTTACAATAGCGTCGCATATTTCCATAATGCAGCTGTTATCTGGATAATAGCATTGAACGAGTGTGTTGTCTTCCTCAATAGCTCCCATGCTCGGATTCACGATAGCCTGTCCCGTTTTAAGGGTTGGGGATTTGAGAATTGCTGTATTTTGTCTGCCTGTATCGGAGCATGTTTCCTGCACAATTTGTCTTGCACTGCCTGGCGGACACTTTAATACTGTTCGATGAATAAAGTAGTCCTTTGTATCGTTTGTAAATGTGTTATTTACATCGGCAGCAGCTTGTACTCTTTGTGAAGCCATGATAATAAATATTCCTACTGTACGGCACATTCTAACTAAGTAATTAGTAATGGTGCCTGTTTCGCGATTGTTGCTGTATAGCGTTTGGAATTCATCAACTATGAGCAAAATGCGAGGTAAATTCGGTACAGCATTGTGAATATTATTATAAGCATAAAACTGCTCAATATTTCTAATGTTTTCTCCTGTCTGCTCGCTGAGCTTTCGGAAAATTTCATTTCTTTTTTCTACTATTGATTTGATATATTTTAAAAAGCTTGCTTGGGAGTCGGAATCGTGAGTGTCATTTAAAATCGCCTTAACTGATTTTATTCCCTTTCTTGCATATATATCAAATTCAACGCCGTCCTTTAAGTCGGCAAGATATATTTCAAGCTGATCATGTCCGTATCTTGTAAGCGCTTGAAGCACGATGGTGTGAATCAAGCTTGATTTACCTGAATGAGGATCGCCACAGGCTAGCATGTACGCTGCATCGCCCTTTAAATCTATCGTATATTCATTGCCTTTAGCATCTAAGCCGATTGGAATACTTATTCCGTTTTGAGCATCAAATGTGAAATAATCGCTTTCGTTTATTATGTGAGAGGCTAAGGGAATGATGGTTGAATTTTCGTTTATCTTAACGGCTCTTTCTAAAATTGCGCTCTTTACTTGACTGTCAATTTTAGATGGGGCTATAAAGCTATCTCCACCATCCTCAATTTCCATCTCGGTGTTAGAGTTCATTCTTATTGAATCGCAAATATCTAAAATATTGCTGACTAAAGCTATTCTTTGTTGAGATAATGTCGGTCTTTGCTCTAATTCCGTATCGGGAATACCGATAAATGAATATATTCCGCAGCGATTGCCATTTCTAGCAATAGATTCAAGCTTTGAAATCATATCGTTATTTTCAAGCTCGCTTATATCACTAAAGAATACCGCCTTTATTGGGCGCTTGATAACTGCGCTTTGGTTATATTCAATTATACTATTATATGAATCTCTTAAATATTCGCCGCTTGCTTCAATTATATCATCCGATAGCGTATTAAGTAACGATTTAAGCTCATCATTTGATCTAATGATGTTTATTCGGTTTTGCTCATCGCTTGATGCTCCCGTAAAGGATGAATACTGTCCGCCCATGTTAGTGCAGTCAACTAAATAAATCGTTGCATCATCATCCTTAAAGATGTTAAGCATTTGAAGAGCGTAATTTTCAAACAGTGAATATACGCTAAGGTCCGATGAGTATCTTACGCTAATTGGCTTTTCAAATGATTTATCAAGTGTGATTGGCACAAGCAGCATTCCGTTGTTGTAGTGGTATCCGTTACTGAAAATTCGTGATAGATATCTATCTAATGTGCCATCATCGTTTGCATTGAAATTATGGTTTGTGAAGCCTATGCAAAGTCTTTCTATTCCGTTTGGTGAGGATCTTGCGTTTAAGTAGGTATTTAAATATTCATCAATCCACTCGGCTGAGTGTTCATAGGACTCACAGCTATTTAAGCAATTTTGTATGCCATCAAGAAGCAACAATTTTAAATTCTTTAAATATTCCTGCTTTTCTGCATATATCTCCTCTTGCTTTTGGTTTTTTTGTTGTTCAATAGCTGCTTTTTGCTCAGCTATTTCGCATTCAATTTTATTTTTTTCATTTTCATAAACTACATCGTGGTCCTTCTTAAATGATATAATCATTTTTTCAAGAGCATCAATATTAGTTATGATTTCCGTAAATAAGCTTTCACGAAAGCTTTTGCTAAGATATGAATAAGCCTTAGGAATTGATTTTAGCTGCATAAGCTTATTTACAGATTCCTTAGCTTTTCTTGCTTGCTCATCAATTTGCTGCTTGGTGTAATGTGATTGGGCTGTGGCTTCTTCCGTGGGAATTACGAAGATTTCCTTAAATTTAAAGTATCTTTTGTCATTAATTGCAGTTTCATTACCCTTAACAGAGCTTAAGATTCTGTCTAGCGAGGATTTGCTGCTAATGACATTTTCTCTTGTTTGTCTTAGACTTCGGTTTTTTTGTGATTTGAATTGCTCATAAAAATTATTAAACGGCGCTTGCTCATTGCGGCTTTTCTCATTGAAATGATCTTGACAATAATTAAAGCTTTGAGCGTACTGCGCAATAAGATTTTCAAAGCTTTGATGCTCGTTTAGAAAATCGCTTAGCCTTTTATTCATAACGCCCTCCAAATATCAATCAATTTTGTTGGTTATATTATAAATCAATTCCGTTTTTTGCATATTTCATTTTTCCAAAAAAGCTCTTTTTGCGTTAAAGACGATTGGCAAATTATTTTATTTTTCTTATTTTTATAGGTGTTTTTAATGTTTTTTTAATGTTTTTAGGTTGTTTTCCTTCAAAAAAGCTTATAAAAATGTATATAAATAAATTATTTTAAATTTTTTGTTATATTAAAAAATTTACGATAAAATTGTATATTTAACTATATTATATCATAGCTGTTTTTTAAATTCAATAAATTTTCCCAGCACCATTTTACAAAAAACAGTCTGCGCAAAATGAGGTCGCGCAGACTGTTTTCTATTTATTCCTCGGATACTGAAGATTTAGGAACTATAATTTTAAAGATTGTGCTTGCAACCTCTTCGGTTGTAAGAGTAATAACCTTATTTGAGCTTGTTGTGTGGTCAATTTGTGAAATGTTAAAGCCTCTTTCAGTATATGAGCCCCACCAAGAATCATCAACTACAATTCGTGTAATTGTTACATTATCAGGGCGAGTGCCTGTATAATTCCAGCCCTCTGGGCGATATCTCCAGCCCTCGGCAATTTCAATAATTGTGCCAACAGGAAGCTCCTCTCTTGTAAACTTCTTTGTTGCCATAAATCCTAAATTCCAATTACTTGTGCCATTAAAGCTATCTGAGCCGCTGGTGTTGTAGAAGCTACCCTTAGTAAGTCCCATTTGCTCGGCGGTTAGTTGAACATAACCCTCTGGAATTACGCCTACATTAGCGGAATCGTTATTGCCTGCTCCTGCATCCTTTGTAGGATATGAGGACTCTGTTACTGCGTAAGGAGATTTAATTGCATTGTTTACGCCTTCAATAATAGCCTTAAGCTCATATGCATCAACATCGTTTGGTCGGGATATGGAATTATCAATAGATAGTCCTGTTAATGCTTTTACAAATGTCATTGAAGCGATATATCTGCCAAGACCTGTGGATAAGTGATAGCCATCGCGTGTCATATCGCCAATAAATGATGTTCTTACATTTTGAATTGATGTGCCTGATGGAATTACTACTGAAATATCGGTATTAGTTAAAATCTTTGTTTTTACTGCATTTACTATTGCATTATACATTGTCATTTGGTCTCTATTGTATTTACCGAAATCGCCATGGCTTGAGCCTACCTTATATGCCCATGTCATATGCCAAGCAAGAGTTGCATTTGGGCAAAGTGGCTTAACTATGGAAATTAACTCATTTAAGTCATCGTATGACTCTGCAACTCCACTATATCCGCTTACCTGTTGAAATGTAATAAAGTCCCAATTTTCGCTTGAAACTGCCTTTTGAATAGATGTGCCACCCTTGGTTGACCATGAGCCGTTTGTGTTGGTACGAAAATCATATGCGCCCTTTTCATTTTTAGCATTTGATAGGTGTGTAGCAAGTGAGCAACCGCCAATAAACATATTGCCAAGCTTGATATTTTCAACGCCTGCATCCTTAGCTACCTGATAAACATACTCCATAGCATCATCTGAGAAGCTATTGCCGATTGCTAAAATTTTTAAAGCTCCATCCTCTGCCCAATCTGAATTTGGCACAATAATATCACTACCGCCGTTATCTGTATCGGTGTCTTTATCTGTATCTATGCTAGTGTCCGTGTCAGTATCGGTGTCAGTATCGGTGTCTGTGTTGGTGTCTGTGTCAGTATTTGTATCTGTGCTAGTGTCTGTATTTGTGTCAACAACCGCACTTTCCGTATCAGTATTTGTACCCGTGTCATTTTGGTTATCATTACATGAAGCCATAAGGCATACGAGCATGCACAAAACCATTAAAATAGCGAATAATTTTTTCATATTTTCTCCTTGAACGTAAGTATATTGATAGTATATCATTTATATAGAATAATTGCAATAGACAATTTAAAAGGCTCCGCCAAAGCGAAGCCTTTATTTTTAGTTTTCATCAAAGCTTACAATACCCTTATATGAAACAAATACAAATTTTGCGCCCTCAAGTGGCTCGCCGTCTTGCATAAATGAATATACGGTTGATTCCTTATCTGTTGCTTCAACGTATGCGCCCATTGCAATATTGATGTTTTTGTATTCATCAGTAAATCCTGAAATTTTAAATTCAAAGCTTGCATACGTAGCGTCAACCTCTGCTTTAACAACGTTTGCTAAAGGATTTCCGCTTGCATCAAAAATATTGCCATCGCCGATATTCTTTTCAAGCACCGCAAATACGCCGTACTTTAATGATTTTCCGGAGTTTGCGGTATATTCGGAAATTGCTTCGCTGTTTACTGTATAGCCGATTGAAATTTGACCTCTGCCGTCCTCAGGAACTGAGTATCCGCTGCATATAAAGAGTGCAGGTGCTTCTCTTGTTTCTGTATGAGCACATCCCTCGTTAGCACAGGTGATAAGCTTTGTGCCTACCTTGTCGTAGCCGTTTGCATATGCGATTACTGCTTTTTCAGTGTGAACAGGATTTTCCTTTGGAGCTACTAATTTACAGCTTGTGCAGTTGATTACGCAAGGATTTTCATCAGATGCATGCTCGCCTGTTAAAGCAAGTGGCTTACAGTAGTTATCTACGATAACGTGGCTTGTTCTTGCTTGACCTGGTACAAATGTCCATGGGCTTGATGGGTCTAAGTAGTTTACAACCTCGATATTATCAAGAGGTGAATGGCTACCGGATTGAACAATGTCAATGCCTGCATTTGTGATCTTAAATTGCTCTGCGGTAATTGTGCCACCGAGTAATACAAACTCAACCTTTGCGCCTGAATCACGGAAAACATACTTTGTGTTAAGCTTAACATTACCTTGAATGTACATAGTAAATGTTTTTACTGTTTGATCTCTTCTTGCAGAGTGGAAGGACTCGTCTGCGATATCTGTTACAGTTGCAGGAATTACAAGAGATTGCATTTTGTAGCAGTGAGCAAATGTCTTATGTGGGATTTTTGTTAATTTAGCAGGTAAAATTACGCTAACTAACTCAGCGCTTCCCTCAAACATTGAGCCACCGTTGAATGTTGTTAAATTAGTGCAAGCACTA
>JAZSHT010000070.1:0-12351 GCA_045533435.1 Eubacteriales bacterium
GAATGTTAATGAAAAATATTTGGTTTTATGTAAATGATGCTGATAAAAGCTTGAAAATGCCTTCAGTAAGCCTTGGCAATCGCCAATGCAACGACTTCCCATTGATGGTTAACTGTGCAGGAACATATAATAAGCTATTAAAGAGCTTTAACGATAATCCTAATGGCAGACTTGATTTTTATCTTATGTATATAATTTCAGGTGAAGCCGAGGTGTACAATGAAAACGAAGTCATTATTGCTAAAGAGGGAAGCGTGATAGTTTTCCCACCTAATAAGGCATACAAGCATACAAGTGAAAATTCACTAATCAGCTATTTATGGATACATTTTACGGGAAGCGAAGCGTTAAATATATTAAGTCGTTATGGTATAGAGCAATTTCCGATAATCAATAAAACCCATGGCGAAAACAGAATTTCAAACCGTTTTCAAAAGCTTTTTGAGGGATTTGCAAAAAATGACATCTTCAGAGATTATGACTTGTCAGCGCTTTTAGATAGACTTTTAATTGAGATAGGAAGAGCAATTTCAAATGGATTTGAGGAAATAACATTATTTTCTAAATCTATAAGATACATAAATGAATTTTATTCCCAGCAGCTAAAAATAACAGACCTTGCAAAAATGGAAAATGTCAGTATGACAACCTATAATCTCCACTTCAAAAGACAAATGGGAATGTCCCCAACCAAGTACATTCTCTCCCTTCGTATGCATTCAGCAAAAGACTTGTTAGAATCAAGCAAACTTTCAGTAAGAGAAATAGGCTCTATGTGTGGATACGATGATTTTAACTTTTTTACAAAAACCTTTAAAAAATTCACAGGCTTATCCCCATTAGCTTATAGAAAAAGCTTGAAATCATAGCCGAAAAACTGTATAAATTGCACAATTAAATTCCAAATTACATTAGAAATTTGTTGATTGTGTGAAAAAACGCCCTCGAAAATGAAAATTGTGTGAACGAATATTGAAAAGTATCTAAACAATATTGACAAAATCAACCTTTCTTTGATACTATGAAATTAGAAAGAGGAAAGGAGACAACAAAAATGAAAAAGCTTATAGCAATATTAATAACAATAATCGCATTAGCATTACTTTCATCCTGTATTAAAATTTATATGCCCGAAAATCCAAACGCTGACACGGACATCACTAACGAGCAAACGGACACAGACAAAATGGGTGATGTTACAGATGACAAAAAAGAGCAAACACCTGAAATTGTCCGCGTATCATCAAATAAGGATGTGTATCCTTATTACAATTTAGGCAACTACCGTGGTAACGGCTTTAAGCTTGAAACTGTTACTCCCGGAGGACTAATGGAATATGAAATAATTCAAAACTATGAAGAAGCATTATCAAGTACGGAAAACGGCTCTCTTTTAGACAAAAATTTATTTTCAGACCACTACATTTTGGCAGTTAGATTTCCCTATGTGCCTGATAAATCGGGATTTGTTGGCATTAAAAATCTCCGAGTAGGTACAGGCGGCAATATGGCAACCTTAATTTGCAGCGGTACAAATATACCAAAGAATGAATATTTCTATTTTCAAGTACCTAAAAAGGACCTTGAAGGCTGGTATGGAGAGGGAACAATTCAAATAAGAACTGAAAAGCGCTCATATGTTGCAACCAAGCAAATAGCTGTTCAAAATGATTTTATAGAAAATGACGGAGAAGTATTATTCCTTTCAAGAGACGAAGTAAAAGCATTTTTGAAGGACAATGAATTATCTGTTAAAATTGAAAATGTGCCAAGCGCACAAAACTATATTGTTTTCTTTTCAAAGCGTTGCTTTGATACACCGCCATCCTTTGTAGAACCGACCTTTAATGATGGCACTATATCTTTGATACGAGATTTAAACATATCATCGGTAAAAAAGGAAAGTGCTTATATAGACATTATACCTCTTAATATTGCCATAGATAATAAATCTACCGTTAAAAAAATCGAAATTGTATCGTATCAATTTGGAATAGGGGCAAATTTAAATCTCGATTATAAGGTAAACAACACCGTACAAATGGCTAATAAAAATGTAAGTTTTTACAAAACATTTAACGGCGGAGTATTTTATGGCACAGAGCTTGCAGATAAACAAAGCTCAGCCTATACGGTAATTGAAAATTACAATGAGCTTTTAAGCAAAACAGAATTTTACGTTGATAAAGAAATCTTAAATGACAATTATATAATAGTTCTAAAATTAGTTAATGTAAGCGGTAACCGCCTCGGCTTTACAAATGCCCGTACAACGTGGATTGAGACAATAGACGGCGAAGGCGAAGGACTTTGCACACTTAATTTACAGCTTTATGTAACTCCTTATTACAACGAGATAATTGATAAATATTCAGAGCAGCTTAAGGATAAACTCGAAAATAAAAAAGAAGAACTCGATAAAATACCACATACTGTGGAATATCAATATATCGTTGTTCCAAGATCTCATTTAAGAAGCATAGCAAAAACAGGCGACCTTTATATTGATACGGTTGATACCTTCAATAATAATGATACACCTACCATTACAAAAAAATATTTAAAGAATGATATTTACAATTTAACCGCGGGAGATACCTGGCGCATTACCACCAAGGTAGAAATGGAAGACTTTAATAAAGAATACGGAACTAATTTCCCTACAAGTAGTTTTTCTTCCCGTGAATATATTATAGCTTATCTTACAGATGAATACGAAATCCACCAATCATCACTAATTAAAGGGAATAACTGCCTGTATCTTTACTATCTTGCAGGGGATAAGGTGTCAAGTAGTAATAAAAATGGGTATTTCCTTTGCATAGAAACAAAGCAAAGTCAAGGTTTTGATAGGCTTTATATTGAACACACAGTCATTTCATCTTTAGGCTCATATTCCTCAAATAGCGTAGAGGAAAATATAAAAAGCTACGATTTTTATTCAATAAATCTTTCGTATTCAAAAACACCTGAGCTTGACAAAATAGTGTTAACCGAATTTTCTCAATTTGAGGAAATATTCAACCAATATAAATACGGCGAATACGAAAGCATAACCGCAGAAATGATATTTAATCCATCAACCTTTGAAAATAACTATGTGGTTGTTTTCAACATGCTTAATGAAGATGCTGATGTTTTCTATAACGCAAGAGTAAGCGGCGAAAATATTCTTTATCTATATGCATATGAAGAAAGTACGCTGTCAGATGGATGGAATGAGAACTATCTTCATTTTATATCCATTCCTAAATATGAAATTTCCAAGGAAATAAAAGGCGTAAAAATCCAATATACCAATGAACCCGTATTTAACGGACCGTTTGAAAATGTAGTAATTTCATCTAAGGATTATAACGATGTTAAGCTTGAAAAATCATTTACCGTAATAAGCTCCTACGATGAGCTTCAAGGCTTAGTAGAAAATTACGACTATTACGAAAAGCTAAGAACCATAGACTTTAACAATAATATAATTTTAGCCTTTAACAGAAAATCATACTCCACAGATGAATATCTTTACGGCACCTTTGTAAATTTTAAAACCAACTTTCACGGTACAGCAACAATCACATATATGACCGATGGCGAAAAATGGTTATCAAACGGTTACCTGACATATGTTCTTGACTTGGTAATAATACCAAAGGAATACGTAAAGCGCGAGCTTGAATATTTCTATGTAAGATATAATACGTACTCAGAAGCATTTGAACCGTCCGAGCTTGACCGAATTGATTATCCCGATTACATCTTACCTGAGATCTTGCCTGACAAAAAAGAAAATTTAGAATAACAAATGTATCAGCATGTACCATAGTTAAGAAAGGAGAACAAAAATGAAAAATTCAAAATATTACATCTTGGCGCTTTTATCAGTAACTTTGATTTTTACACTTTTGTCCTGTAATCTCTTTTCAACTGACACAAGCACCGATACGGATAGCGAAATTGTTAACACTGATATACCACCTATTGATGACGGCAAATTGAAAATATCCTATGAAGTTGAAAATCTTGATATTTACCCATCATATAAATTAGGCGAATATTTCGGCAACGGCTTCAAAAAGGAAATAACCTGTGGCTTTGAGGGATATGCTCAATACGAAATAATGCAGGATTATGAGGAAACCGCCGAAAGCACCACATATGGCGCAGATGTTGATGAAGCGTTATTTGAAAACCACTACATTTTAGCATTAAGATTTCTACATAGCCCTGATAATTTAGGGCTTGTAGGAATACAAAGCTTATCAAAAGGTACTGCCCGTATAATCGCAAACCCCTTGAATAGCGCAAACGGTAATTTAGATGAGGATGAATACTACTATTACTATATTGCTATGCCGATTTCAGAGCTTGAAGAATGGAACGATGAGGGCGAAATAGAAATAAGAAAGAATTTCATTGACTATATAGGCTCAAACTGTATTGAATTAGATTACACCTATGAGGATGTAAACGGATATACTCAGCTTTTGACAAGGAGTGAGCTGGAAAGCTATATAAGCAAAAATAATATCCCTATCCGTATGGGAGCTATCGGTAATACTGAAAACTATATCATTCATATTTCAAAGGGACGCTTTGACTATAAGCCATCAATATTAAAGCCCAATTACGTAAACGGTGAAATCAAAATTACGGTTGATTATTCAACATCTTATCATAAAGCAGAAAAAACATATTTAAGCATTATTGCACTAAATGATAATCTTGTATCCCATATTACTGATGTTAAAAAAATAACCGTAACACTACGCAGTATAAAGAATGATGAGTTGTCAATCAAGGATTATGTAACGGAAAAAACGGAAGAAAGCTACAATAAAGTAAATTTATATACAGCCTTTAAAGGTGGCGTATTTTACGGTTTAGATTTTATAAATATGGACAAATCCGCATATACCGTAATTGATAATATAAACGACCTTGCAGAAAAAGCAGAATTCAGCATAAGCCAAGATGACTTAAAGGATAAAATTGTTATCGTTTTAAGATTAGTTGGCGAAAAAGATAATCGCATAGGCTTTAGCGGAATAGAACCAACCGAAAACGGCATAAAAATCATATCTCATATTTCCCCATACTATGAGCAAATACAATCAGTCTCTGATGATCGATATCAAATTGATGAGCCGATTATGAATGAGGATTTAGAAGCTCTTAAAAACAAGATCGAATACGAATATATCCTTGCCCCAAAATCATTATTAGGCGTTATATCCGATAAAACAGGCGTGTTAACAGTTGAAAATGACCTAACCTTCGATAACTATAACATAGGCTACGGCGATAAGCTGGATACTGTGGATGGCAGTATTTATTATGATATACATTATCATAGCGTAAATAACCTTGGCACATATGATATTCAAACCGGAGACACATGGCATATCAAAACAAATCTCCAGCTTCGCGATTTTACCGAAAAATACGGCATTAGTTGGAATTTTCGCTACTATCCCATTAAACAGGGCAGAGAATATATAATAATCTATATTGAAAGCTTTTCAACAAATAATACTATTCAATGGGGAATAACAGAAAAGGATAATAATTTAAAGCTTAATTATCTTGTGAAGGAAATTGATGAGCAAGCAAAAGATGAAAGCAATTCAGGTTATTTTATCTTTATTGAAAAAAATGCTACCGAAAATGAAATAACAACCTCAGTAGAGTACACAAAGCTTGAATATTCATCCTGCAATGTACTTCCAAATTATGAAGGCGTTACTACCTACGATTTTTATGAAATGGAATTGAAATATGGAAATATTCCCGATTGGAAATTCAAGCTTATTGCCGATTTTGATAATTTAAGAAGCATCTTTGATACCTACGGCGAGGATGAAATAAAAGAGGGAATTACTGCCGAAAATATCTTTAATAGCGCAGTTTTTGAAGAAAACTATGTTCTAGCACTGCATATTTACGAAGGACATACAGGAGCAATTAAAAATACCTTCTACAATGCAAGAATGAGCGCGGATAAAGACTTATATTTGTATGCATTCCAAAACAGCTCAGCTGGAAGTGATGTAATATGCGAAATGCTATACTTCATAATAATTCCTAAAACCGAAATTCCAAGCGATATAAAAGATGTAACCGTGCAAAGCACAAGCGAAGTTGTGTATAACGGACCCTTTGAATATGTTCCTCTAATAGACCGAGAATGGAAAGAGTATAAAATAGACGGTACACACCTTATAATTAATTCCGAACTAGAACTTAAATCGTTTTATGAAGATTACTCAGGTTATGAAGAACTTAAAGACGTAGATTTTGATAACAACTTCATTCTAGTAGTTAGTAGACACTATAATCGTGCGGGCGAATTTGTAAACTTCAAAACAGCACCAAACAAAATTGCTTCAATTACATTTATGATTGATCCAAGCTATGATATCATAACCGACGGATGGGATAAATACTTTTTTGATTTTGTTATTATTCCTAAAGAATATCTCAAATACGAAATTGATTATTTATATCTAAGATACGAAGAGCAATTCATAATTGATGAGGAAGATAAGGACTTAATTGAATAATAAAAAACAGATGCGACCAAAATCGCATCTGTTTTAAATTTTAAATATCTAACGGATATTTCTTTTGTTCCTTTGCAAGCATATCATATGCCACATCAAGCGTATGATACCATTCGTCAAAAACTATCATTTCATTTGATGAATGTTCATCGTAATAACCAACACTCAAATTAACACCGCAAATTTTTGTGCAAAGTGTAACAATATCGGTAAAAGCAGTTTTTCCTGCATCCTTATAATTCGTTTCTTTTTCAATAAATTTCTTAAATTCCTCTGTAACAGGTAATCTGTAACACTTGTAATCGTTCGCATTTCTTCTGTCAAACTGAACTATGTATGAATGCTCGTTAATTTCATCAAAAAGCTTCGGATAACTGTCCCTTAAATGCTTTGCACCAATTTGTCCATTTTCCTCGCCATCTAAAATAAGCAGAGAATGACTAGTGTCCTTAAGCAACCATAAAATCGCACAACCAGCTCTGTCATCTGCACCAATTCCGCAAATATCGTTTGTACCGTTGTAAGTACCGTTTTTATATTGTAGCTTTTGCTCTGCATACGGATAAACGTTATAATATTTGTCCCATACAGTATCGGCGTGAGCAGCTAAAACAACTCTGTCGTCGCGATTACCTGGAACATAAACAAAGCTTAACTTTCCACCGTCGTTATGATAAATTGCATTTGGTAAAGCAGCGAATTTTTCAAGTACATCGCTTGAATTTTCAAGAGGCAACGAAAGAAAATCCTCTAAAACCTTTTTTGCATATTCCTTTTCAAACATTCATTAACTCCAAAAATTAAACATTAAATCTGAAAAGAACAATATCTCCGTCTTGAATTACATATTCCTTCCCCTCTGAACGAACAAGTCCCTTTTCCTTTGCTGCGTTCATTGAGCCACATTCCATTAAATCATCAAAGGCAACGATTTCCGCACGGATAAATCCTCTTTCAAAGTCAGAGTGAATTTTACCAGCAGCCTGAGGTGCTTTTGTTCCTTTTGTAATAGTCCAAGCTCTTACCTCTTTAGGACCCGCTGTGAGATAACTGATAAGACCGAGTAGAGAATAGCTTGCCTTAATAAGTCTGTCAAGACCACTTTCCTTAATTCCAAGCTCCTCTAAGAACATTTCCTTTTCCTCTGCATCAAGCTCGGCAATTTCAGCCTCAATGCCTGCACAAACAGGGATAACCTCACTCTTTTCGGATTTTGCAATTTCGCAAACCGCATTATAAAATTCATTATTGCTTAAATCAGATGCAACATCATCCTCACTAATGTTAGCCGCATAAATTACAGGCTTTGTTGTAAGTAACGCAACCTCATTAAGGTAAACAAGCTCATCCTCGGTGTAGTCAAGGCTTCTTGCAGTTTTACCTTCCTCGAGTGCTTTCATAACTCTTTCATAAAGCTCAACCTTAGGTCCAAGAGTCTTATCGCCCTTCATAGCCTTCTTTACATTGTCAATCTTTCTTTCAAGAATTTCCATATCTGAGAAAATCAATTCAAGATTGATAGTTTCAAGGTCTCTTGCAGGGTTTATATTTCCATCTACATGGATAATATCATCATTTTCAAAGCATCTTACCACATGAATGATAGCATCAACCTCTCTTATGTGTGATAAAAACTTATTTCCAAGCCCCTCGCCCTTGGATGCGCCCTTTACAAGACCTGCAATATCAACAAATTCAATTACAGCAGGTGTATATAACTCTGGATTATACATTTTAGCAAGCTCATCAAGACGGCTATCTGGAACTGCAACAACACCAACATTAGGCTCGATTGTGCAGAATGGATAGTTAGCGCTTTGAGCGCCTGCATTAGTTAATGCATTAAAAAGTGTACTTTTGCCTACATTAGGTAAGCCAACGATACCAAGCTTCATCTTTATACCTCATAAATATATAGCATTTAAAATAACAGCACAATTATACAATACTTTTTTAAAATAAGCAAGATAAAAACAAAAAAATAGTGAAATTATATTGATTTTTGCTATTACAACACAAAATGTTCACAAAACCATCACATAAATATTGTATAATTCCTTAGGTTTAATTTGGGATATTTTATTCAAAACTATTTACAAGCCTTTAATAGTGTGGTAAAATAATGAAAATTATTCAATTTTAGTTTTTACATAATAGGAGGACTCCATATGCTCGGCACAAAAATGCTTATTATTGACGATGATGTTAATATTTGCGAACTTATCAAGGTATATTTCCAAAATGAAGGATACGATGTCGCCATCGCCAACGATGGAATCGAAGGAATGAACATGTTCAAAAGCTACGACCCTGATATTGTTCTCCTTGATTTAATGCTTCCAAAGAAGGATGGCACAGATGTTTGCCGCGAAATAAGAGCAACTTCAAATAAGCCAATGATTATGATTACCGCAAAGGGCGATATTTTTGACAAGGTTTTAGGACTTGAGCTTGGTGCTGATGATTTTGTTGTAAAGCCATTTGATATGAAGGAGCTTTTAGCAAGAGTTAAGGCTGTTCTTAGAAGATACAGCACAATGGAAACACATGTTGACAAGGATACGCTTCGCTTTGATAATATCGAAATAAGCTTAGCCAACCACGAGCTTAAAATTAAAGGCGAAAATGTTGATATTCCACATAAGGAGCTTATGCTTTTATATTTCCTCGCTAAAAACTTTAATAGAGTTTATACAAGAGACCAGCTTTTAAATAAAGTATGGAGCTTTGACTATCTTGGAGATTCTCGTACAGTTGATGTGCATATTAAGCGTTTAAGAGAAAAGCTTAAGGGCGTTTCCGACAAGTGGGAATTAAAAACCGTTTGGGGCGTAGGCTACAAGTTTGAGGTTTTCTCACAAGCTGAATAAAATTTTAAAATAGCCTTTTCTAAGGCTATTTTTTGTTTGACTTTTTTATCTATATCATTTATAATAGATTAAAACAGGCAGGAGAGGAGCTACAATGAAAAAGCTAAAATTTAAAAAGCTAAAATTAAAAAGCGTTTACACTAGATATATGCTTATTTTTATGGCAATTATGTTTTTTACAGTTGCTATCTTAGGTATTTTAGTTACAACCATTGCAGGAAACTATGCCACCGAAACTAAGAAAAATGAGCTTTCGGAGACTAACCGACTTTTCAGAACAACAGTATTAGCAATGAACGGAGAATATGAAACCCTTGAAGAAAAGCTAAAAGCTAACGAAAGCGAGCTAAGAGAAAACCTTTCATTTGCATTCTTTGCCATGTCCGACTGCGGTGTTGTAATTACTGATAATAAGGGTTATATTTCATTTTTAGCGTATCGCGACTCCCAAAGTGGCGAGCCTGTAATTTTCTATGGTAATGAAATAAATACTTCTATAATCAATAAAAATCAAATTGACATAGATGTTATGAAAGAAATTTATGAAAACCGTAACATCTACCGTGATAGCGACCTTGCAGACTTTTTTACCAAAAGCGTGGATTTATATGCAACCGCAATTTCTCAAGCGCCTGTAATTGATGATACAACTGATAAGGATAATTTAGAAAGTGGAAAATTAACCGACAAGGAAAATTCAAGCACAGAGGATGTACCTGTAATTCCAGAAATAGATTTGTTAGGCAAGGATGAGGAAGGCGTGGTAATTACCTTTGCCGGCGCTCAAGGACAGCCTGACATGGCTGATGATATGATGGAATCAATCGTTATTTCGGTAATTTGGATTTCCCTATGCGCCTTGGTTGCAATTTATGGCTTTAGCTATTCGGTTATGAAGCCACTTCGCGATATAAGCGATGCAGCAAAGGCTTTCTCTCATGGTAAATATGATGTTCGTGTTAAGGTTCAAGGCGATGATGAAATTGCAGAGCTTGCAACCTCATTTAATAATCTTGTTACGGTTGTTCAAGCAAGAGAAGAAATGCAAAATACATTTTTAAGTAACGCATCTCACGACTTAAGAACACCAATGACAACAATAGCAGGCTTCATTGATGGTATTTTAGATGGAGCAATTCCGCCAGAAAAGCAGGATTACTATTTGAATGTAATCAAGAGTGAAATCAAACGATTAAATCGTTTAGTTTCATCTCTGCTTGATATTTCTCGCTTACAATCAGGAGAACGAAAATTTGAGATGAAATCTTTCAATATTTGCGAGCTTGTAAGACAGACTGTAATTTCCTTTGAAAATCAGTTGGAAGAGAAAAATCTTGATGTAGAATTTGATCTTGATGATTTTGATATTAATGTAATAGGCGATAAAGATGCAATAAATCAAGTAGTTTATAATCTATGCCATAATGCAATTAAATTTTCTTATGAAAATGGAAAGTATAAGGTTAGCATTAAGGATGAGGGCGACAAAGTACGCTTCATTATGTATAATGAGGGAATAGGAATTACAAAAGAGGAGATTCCGTTTGTTTTTGACCGTTTCTTTAAAAGCGATAAGAGCAGAGGACTTGATAAAACAGGCGCAGGACTTGGCTTGTTTATCTCCAAAACTATAATAGAATCCCACGGCGAGGAAATTAAGGTAAGCAGTGAATACGGAAAGTATTGTGAATTCACATTTACCTTAAGGAAAGCATAAGAAAGGATAAAAAATGACAATAGAATATGTAGCAACATGCCTTTTCGGTCTTGAAAGCCTTTTAGGTGAGGAAATTGAGAAACTAGGATATAAGCGTACTGAAACTATGGATGGAAGGGTAAGCTTCATAGGAGATGAAAACGCTATCGCAAAATGTAATTTATGGCTTCGCTTTGCCGAAAGACTGTATATTAAGGTTGGCGAATTTGAATCATTAACATTTGATGATTTATTTGAAGGAACAAAATCACTTGAATGGGAAAAATGGATAGGCAAAAGTGATGAATTTCCAGTAAGAGGACATAGCATTAAAAGTGCGCTCTTTTCAATTCCCGATTGTCAAAAAATAATTAAAAAAGCCGTAGTATCAAGACTTTCAAAATCATACGGAATTACTTGGTTTGAGGAAAAAGGCGTAAAATATCAGATTGACTTCTTTATTTTCAAAAACAGAGCAACCTTAATGATTGACACCTCAGGCACGCCCCTTCACAAAAGAGGCTATCGCCCAATTTCTAATGAAGCGCCAATAAGAGAAACATTAGCTTGCGCTCTTGCTAAGCTGTCAAGACCGCGTGAGGATGTATTATTTTGGGATCCATTCTGTGGCTCGGGTACAATCGCCATTGAAGCAACCTTGCTTATGCTAAATAAAGCCCCAGGACTTGAAAGAGCGTTTACTGCCGAAGCGTTTCCTCAATTTAATAAGAATATTTGGATAAATGCAAGAGAAGAAGCAAAAGTTCAAATTATAAAAAATTCAAGCTTTGAAGCGTTTGCTTCGGACATAAACTCGGAATGTGTTGAGATAGCATTAGGTAATGCAAAAAGAGCAGGAGTTAGCGACCATATCAAAATCTTCCAAAAGGATGCTTTAACAATAAAAACCGAGGGCAGAAGAGGAACGATAGTATGTAACCCACCTTACGGCGAAAGGCTCTTTTCTATGAGGGAAACAGAGGAGCTTTATAAAAAGATGGGAAATCATTTTAAAACTCTTGATAAATGGCAGCAATATATTATTACTAGCCATGAGTCATTTGCAAGATTATTTGGAAGAAAGCCAGATAAGATAAGAAAGCTTTATAATGGAATGTTGCCATGCTATTTCTATCAGTTTTTTAAAAACAATTAGTTTAAAATAAAAATCTCCGTAAATACTAACAAAAAGTACTTACGGAGATTTTTTATGGCTGAATTATCATTT
>JAZSHT010000074.1:0-7287 GCA_045533435.1 Eubacteriales bacterium
CGATATAATTTCACTATTTTGCGGTAGCGAAATAATTTCACTTGCCACAAATTCAATTATCTAACCATAATCACGCGGAGCGTGTATATAATCAATCCGAAGTCCTGTTTATAAACACGCCATAGGTGTGTATATCATCAAGGCATAGCCTTGTATATCATCAGCCAAATGCTGTATAAAATAAACCCCGACACGATGTGTCGGGGATTATTTTATTTAGCAACAAATGTTCCATCTACAATTTTTCCGTATAGCTTTTGTCCGTTGCTTTTTGTTTGAATAACATTTACGGCGTTTTTAGCGTCTGTCCAATCTGCCTCAAATGTTGAGCCGCCGTTTACGATTTCAATACCGTGGCCGCACCATGTTTTATTTGCCCAGTAGCCCTCATATGAGCCCCAAGAGTAAATCTGCTTGCCATAGAATTTGTTGTCGTCCTTCCATTGTCCCTCATATCGACTTCCGTTTGGGGCATAGTAAACGCCGTAGCCATTCATTTTGTCGTTTGCCCAGTCGCCCTCATATCGGCTTCCATCTGTCCAAAAGAATTTACCAAAGCCCTTTCTTACATCGTTTACCCAGTTACCCTCAAATCGTGAGCCACTATTCCAACGGTATATACCGTAGCCGTGGCGCTTGCCGCCTTCAATATTACCCTCGTATGTGCCGTTATTGTATTTTTCCGTTTTGAAGTTGGTATATACAGGAGTAGTGGTATTATTGCTACTGTTGTCTTCCACAAATTTTCCGTTCTGAATTTTTCCGTATTTAGTAACACCGTTGTAGGTATAGATTACATCGTTAGCAGTATCTACATCATTCCAAATACCTTCAAAAACTTCGCCTTTATTGGTTTTTTCTGTGCCCTTTCCAAAACGGATATCATTCTTCCAAAATCCCTCGTAGCTTCCCCAGCTAACAGTCATTTTTCCATAGCCGCTCTTTAAGTCCTTTTCCCATTCGCCATCGTAAACACTTCCGCTATCCCAATGGTATATGCCCTTACCGTGGCGAAGTCTGTCTTTAAAGTAGCCATCATAATATCCGTTATCGTAAACATCTCTGCCGTAGCCGTTTTTAGTATCAACAACGAAGTCCTTATTTATGATTTGACCCTTAGCGGTTCTTCCGTTTAAGGTTTTTGTTATGTTAGTTCCATTGTCAGTGCCGTTCCAAATACCCTCATAAGTGGTGCCGTTTTTGTTATGATATTCCTTGCCCTTGCCATACCAAGTGCCGTCCTTCCATTGACCCTCGTAGTAGCCCCACCCATATGTTTCCTTGCCAAAGCCGTTTTCCTTATCGTTTACCCAGTTACCCTCATAAACATTTCCGTTTTTAAAGTACATAGTACCCTTGCCGTTTTTTAAATCGTTAGCCCATTGTCCAACATATTTTGCGCCGCTTGCGTAGTAATATGTGCCTTGACCGCTGAACTTTCTGTATGAAAAATATCCTACATATTTGTCGCCATTATCCCAAACAAATGTGCCGTAGCCATGCTCCTCGCCGTTATAATTTACCTCGCCATCATAATATCCGTTATTATAAGTTATTCTTGCCATAATTTTCTTCCCCTGTTACTTTATATTTTTATATTATCATATACAAATGGAAAAATCAAGAAATAATTTGTGCTTTATATTTTTGAATAAGCATATATTAGAAGATAGCATTCCCAAAATAATTCTCCCAAAAAATATTCGCTCCCTCATAAACACAAAAACATTTTTTATTTTTGTTGTTTTTTGTGTTTTTTATTGACAATGTGTACATATTATGATAATATGTAGTCATCAACTTTTACATATTAGGAGACAAAAAATGATTACTTGTAAAGAATTAAGACAAAGAGCAAGAAATTCTCTTGACAACAATATTTTTGGTAGCACATGGCTTTTCGCTTTATTAGCTTGTGCAATCATTAGCCTTATCAACGGCGTTTTAGGCGGAACAGGCGTTCTTGCAATCGTTCTTTTTGTATTTGGCGGATGCTTAGAGTTCGGTCTTTGCGCGTACTTCCTTAATAATGCTCGCGCACAAGAAAACAAGACTGACTTAAAGCAGCTTTTAAATGGCTTTACTACAAATATTAGCAATAATATTGTAGCTGGCTTACTTGTAACTGTTTTCACAGTATTATGGTCACTTCTTTTTGTAATCCCTGGCATTGTAAAGAGCTATGCTTATTCAATGACATTCTATATCATGAATGATAATCCAGAATTATCAGCATCTGAGGCAATCAAAGAAAGCCAAAGAATGATGAAGGGCTACAAGATGAAAGCGTTCTTACTTGATTTATCCTTTATCGGTTGGTTAATCGTGGGTGCTTTATGCTGCGGTATCGGTACTCTTTGGGTAGCACCTTACATGGCAGCTGCTAAGGCAGAGCTTTACGAAGAAATTCGTTCAGCTAACGCATAATTAGTGCTAATAACTAAAAAAGAGACATTGTGGCTTTAATCGGCTCACTAATGTCTCTCTTTTTTATTCTTTACGGTAATTGTTAAATTTTAATTATCATATCACAGCGGTCCTTAATTTGCGTTTTTTCAAAATAGGTATTTTCTAAGGGAATCCATTTTTCAAAAAATGCTTTTGCTCCCTCGCCATTACGCTTTTTAATACGCTCCCTTTGCTTTTCTGTATCAATATCTAAGAAAACAGAAAAATCATAGTATTTTATAAGGTCGGGATGCAAGGAATATGACCCCTCAATAATCACAAGATTTTTAGGCTTTACGGACACAGGTGTGGATAAAATGCTTGCTTTACAGTTAAAACGCCTATAATTTACATCTGTTCCCTGCTTTAATGGTATAAGCACCTCGCTTTCAAATCGTTCTCTATCCACATTTCCCCCTACCTCGCTTAAACGCTCATTTGTGCGCATGCTTGGAGTTAAAAAGAAGTCATCCATATGAAAAACTGTGACATCATAAATTTCACAAAGCAAGGAAGCAAGCGTTGTTTTTCCGCTACCGCTGCCGCCGTCAATTCCGATAATGGCTTTTCCGCATTTTAAAAGCGTATCAATTTTTTCTATTAACGAAAGAAAAATTTCGTTTATTTCCTTTATATTGTTATTCATTTAAATTTAGCACCCTTTTGTTATCAAGAATCATAACTAAAATAGGAATTAGCACAATTTGTATTATTATTCCAGGCACTGCCTCAATAAACGCTCCCGAAATAAATGCATTAAAGGTAAACGCCCCGCCCTTAATTCCCATGCAAGCAGCCATTGAAATTCCCCAAAGCACTCTGCCTACTATCATTGCAATAATAAGGGATAAATAGATATATTTTTTCTTTTTTGGGAAAATTTTATATGCAATTCCGCATACAAGACCATAGGTGGCAAGCTCAATAGCCATACATACCGCCATAGGAAAAAGCACAGGCTTACCTAAAATTAAGGAACGGAAAAGAGGAGCTACAAAGCCAACGCTAAGTCCCCATTTCCAGCCACAAAGAAATCCGCAAAGCAATACGGGAATATGCATAGGCAAAAGCATAGAGCCAACTTCGGGAATTTGTCCCGTTAAAAACGGAAGCGTATATGCAAGCGCTAAGCAAAGCGCAGATATAATAAGCCTTAAAATCCTTACATGGTTTTTCAAAAACGCTTCCCCCTTTCTAAAAATAGAAATTCCTTTTTAAATATACTCACATTTTATCATAAATTACTAAGCAATGCAATGATTTTTAAGCGTTAAGACACCGCTTAAAAAATGTTTCTCAAAATTCCAAATGATACAAAGCCAACAAGCAATAAAATCAAAATGTATTTTAGCTTGCCTAAGCTGTATGTGCCTGTTTTTACATATCTTATTTCGCCTATCAAATTGCAAAAAAGCGCTATGGGTAATGCAAAAAACAGATAAGGATTATATAAAAACGCGGTCATAAAATCAAAACGCACCATAGAAAGACACATTCTAGTTATACCACAGCTTGGACACTTAAAGGATGTTAGCTGATATATAATGCAGGGGATTTTAATATCGGTTATAAGTATCCATATTAAATACGAAACAAGCACTAAAAGTATAGCGCCATATCGCTTAACCACGATGAAAAATCTTTTTTTCATTTTATCCCCCTTAAAATATTGTGAGCAAAATGCAAAAGCACTCACATAATGTCTTAAATATGAGCAAATTGCATTTTAGCCATTAAAAAGCACCTCAATAAACACAAATTCATTGAGGCGCTTTTAGTATATCATAAAGAAGATTTAAAGTCAAAGCTTTACTAAAAAAATCTTACAGTTAATTTGCACAAATTTCCGTAACAAGCACGGTCATATCATCGTTTTGACCTAGCTGCTTTTTGGCTTTTTCTATGATTTTGTATGCTAATGTGTCTATATTTCCATTAAATTCGCTTATAAGCTTCACTATTTTTTCATCATTTTTTGAGTCTGCCACGCCATCGGATATCATTATACAAATATCTCCCCTTGCTATTTCAAAGCTGCTTTCCTCAGCATCAAGCTCCTTTAAAATTCCAAGGGGCATTGTTTTAGATTGAAGCTTAAACACCTTGTCCCCTCGCTTTATATAGGTAGGAGATGCTCCGCACTTAATTACACTTCCCTTACCTGTATTTAAGTCTATTTCCAAAATATCAACGGTGGTGCTATATTCAATCGCCCTTGCGCGAAGAAGCGAGCCAAGCATGGTTAAAGCGATTTCAACATCGGTGCTTACCGATATTATTTCCTTTAAAAAGCTAACAGATGTGCTTGATACTTCCCTTGCATTTTCTCCGCTTCCCATTCCATCGCACAAAACCATATATTTTTTACCGCCTACGCCATCAAAAATCATGAAGGAGTCGCCGTTTTCGTTTTCTCCGCTTTTTGCTATGCTATAACTGTAATCCTTAGTCTTAAATATAGGCTTTACAGACACATAGGCGTTCCAAATTTCTCCATCCTCATAAAATTCAAGCTCTCCAACCTCTCTTGATAAAATTCTTGTTAGCTCCTCCCGTAGCCTTTCCTTAGTGCATTTTGACCTTTCAATATTTATTCCGGTTATAATAACCTCTCTATTTTCCTTGCCGATTATGCGAGCCTCCTCAAACAATAGTCCAATTTTCGCAAGCTGATAATTTAGCTCCTTATTTAGAGGGCTATTATACGCTTCCTCCCCTTCCTTAAATTTGCTTGCCGAGTTAAGAAGCTTTGCAATTTGCTGGTAGTCATAGGACGCTACCTCTAATTTGTTGTTTTTCACAGCGCTTTCAGTTTTTTTCTTGTTAGCTACATTGATTTTTTCTATTATTAAATCAATATTTGGGCAACGGTGCAAAAATCTTTCCGTAACGGTAGATTTTCCAACCGTTCCATTTGCAAAAAGCTCCATTGATAGCCTATTTAGGTTTTCCTCAGTTTCTCTTACATCGTTTTGCCAGCATATAAAATGCTTAGGACAGCCATAGCAATAATTTTCACATTCATTAAGACAAAGAACATGCATGCTTTGGCGTGTGGGAGCTTTTTCGTTTTCCTGAGATTTAGAAATAATATCTGCAATTTGGCTAAATGAAGTAGATATGCTTGATAAATGATTTTTGCTTTTTTCAGCATTTCTTTCTAAAATAACAGTATCTATGCTTTTATTAGATGATGCTACGCATTTTATAAAGCTTGGAACGGGAAGCATTTTGAATTTTAATAAGGGATAAATTATAAGGGACACAAAAATCACAGGCGGTGTAACTGTAATAAGTGCAGAATATCCGTAAGCGAAAATAGCGTAGCCTACCACTAAAACTCCTGCACACATAATAGCAAGATAATAAGAAATGCTCCACAAAAGCCCCGACACAAGTCCACCTATGGCAAAAATCAAGGCTAGCTCAGGAGATACACACAGTCCTAAAAGCATACCGTATGCGCCCGCCCTTGTTGCTCCTAAATGCTTTGATATATATAAAATCAGTCCGTATGCTAAAATTATCGACACATCAAGGGAGAAAACCATAAAGCTCCTTGATGCATAAATTAGCGAAAATGCAATTATACCATAGCCCAAAAGTAGCTTGTCCCTTTTGCTAGCGGAAAGAGCGTAGGTTAAAAGCCCCGAAATTATCACAAAGAAAATTAAAGCAAAAATATCATAATATGAGTATGATGATATAATTACGCTATAAAGTCCTATACCAAATGCGCCTAGTGCAGCAATAGATACTCGCACCTCAATGTTTTCACAAAATAGCTCCTCAAAAATAGAGCTTTTTACTCTTTCCCCTAGGTTGACAATGCGGACCTCTCTTTTTCCTATTAAGCCCCCTGCTATTCTCAGCCCCAAAATAAAAAGCAATGCAATTAAATATGCAATATTGCAATTTAGCGTAACAATTACAGATAGTAAGCACCCAAGAAAGCCAAAGGGCGTATGCTTTCTTAATGAGCATAAATATGCTATACCAAAGGGATACACCCCAAAAATAAATTTTGTTCCCATTAAAATATAAGCAATAATAAAAACGAAAATTTCCGTAAGAATTAATTTTGCTTCGCTTGTTAATTTTAATTTTTCCTTAATTTTAAATAATCCCGTCATTGTTTTGTCCTCGATATATAATTATGATTGAACTTATTATAATTCAAAAATATTCATTACTTTGTCGCAAATCAAGAGAAGAAATTTAGTATTATTGTCAAATTTAATTGAAAAAAATGAAATTATGTGCTATTATGTTTAAAAGAGGTGATGAAATGTTAAAGGAAAAGACATGCTGCTTTACAGGGCATAGAATATTAGGCAAGGATTTTACAATACAATCTCTTGATAATGCTATTGAATATATGATAAATAAGGGCGTTACAATTTTTATTTGCGGTGGAGCTATCGGCTTTGATACACACGCTGAGGAAGCAGTATTAAGAGCCAAGGAAAGACATGAGGGAATTGAGCTTCACATTTACGCCCCTTGCAATAATCAAAGTGCAAAATGGAATGTATCTCAAAAAAGTAAATATAACGAAATTTTAGAAAAGGCGGACTATGTTGACATGGTTGACCGCCCATACTATGAAGGCTGTATGAAGGAGCGCAACTACAAAATGGTTGATAACAGTAGCTACTGTATCGCCTATTTCCACGAAAGCGAGTCTCGCCCCTCAGGCACAGGTCAAACCTTCCGCTACGCAAAGCGCCAAGGACTTGAAATTCTCAATTTGGGAAAATGAGGATTTAGTGGTCAGTGGCTAGTGGGCAGTGGGGAGCAAGTTAGCGAGGTGTAGTTCGCTTTGCTCACAGCTATAAG
>JAZSHT010000171.1:0-2260 GCA_045533435.1 Eubacteriales bacterium
CACAGAACGACATGGCTACGATCCGACTTGGAAAAAACCACAACCGCTTGTAGTAAAAACCCACAAGAAATATTACAAGATACTACATTACATAATACAATAAATAATACAAGTGTTTTGTTGCCTGAGGGCAACAAAACAGCAACAGCGCAAGGCGCAGTTGCATCCACTAGCCAAAAGGTAGAAGATAAAAGCTTTAGAAAAGTTAGCCGCAAGTGGTTAGAGGATAACGGTATAGAGTTTGAGCTAGTAGTTGGACAACTAGGTTATGTAAAAGCTACCGGCTGCCGCACAGAAGTTATTGACGATTAAAAAATACTAAAAATTTTTGGACACAAAAAGTTAAAGTGTTCTTTGCAAAACGCAACTTATATGTAGACGAGGGGAAACCCTTAAATAACTAATAACTAAGGAGGTTTTCGTAATGGAAAACAAAACAGAAATTTATACACCTATGGAATAGGTACTAGTGCAAGGCGCACTTTATGCAGAGGCGCTAGAGCAAAAGAAAAAAGCCGTTGATGTTGCTAAACTAGATCTGATGCTTTTGGAAATGGAAAAGCATTTTGATTTAATGGATGGCTTAGCAGAGGAGGCTTATTTAGTATGAGTAATAATGGTAAATATGGTGAGCGCTTATTTTCTTAGCGCATGGCCGCACAAGGTTTTTTAATTTAGGATGTGAGCGGTAATAGCGCTTACTTTGATAAGGACATTGATTTTATTGTAACTAACCCCACTACTGGAAATGTAAGAGCTTTTGAAGTTAAATACGATGAAAAGCTAAACCGCACCGGCAACCTATTTTTAGAGATTGAAAACCCACGCTCTAAACAGTGGAGCGGTTAGGGTTGGTGGCTACATTGTAAAGCGGATTTTTTAGTATATGGAAATGGTATTACATAGGAGCTTTACTGTTTCCCTCTATTGGAGCTTAAAGAGAGGGTAAAAGGCATGAATTTGCGCACCGGCCGCACATGGGATAATAGCGTTGGTTTGCTTTGTCCTTTAGATCGGGTTAAAGATTTAGCGATTTAGTTATAATATTAAACTAACTAACAAAGGAAACAAATTTAGGGATAAAAACCCTATTTTTGTTTCCTTTTTTTATTTTTTATTGAAAAAAAGGGGGTGCGGTAGATGGCACTAAATAAAAAGCAAAGAATGGCTTTAGAGTTGCTTACTTGCGGTGAGGGACTTAGCTACAAAGAGATTGCAGAGCGTTGCGGTGCTAATGTAAAGACACTTTACAATTGGAGACACTTGCCTGAATATGCCGAGTTTCAAGCTGAGCTAAAGAAACTGAATGATTTACGATGGATGGCTACAGTAGATGCGGCACGAGAAGCCGCACTAAGACTTTGCAAAGAGGGTAAAGCCGATTTTGTAAAGTTTGTTCTACAGAATGAGGGTTATAACCCAACGCAAAAGATTGATGCAGAATTGCATAATGATATTGTTATTGAGATTGGAGAGTAGGAGTAATGAGAAATAAAGTTGTCAAACAAGCGCAAGAGTGGCTAGGGCGCAACGAAAAGAGCGGAACGCATAAAACCATTATTGATTTATATAACACGCTAAAACCACTCCCACGAGGCTACAAGGTGCGCTATACAGACGAATGGTGCGCTACTTTCGTTTCTGCTGTGGCTATTGGAGTAGGCGCAACCGCTTATGTTCCGTTGGAGTGTTCATGCTCAAAAATGATAGAGCTTGCAAAGGCTAAAGGTATTTGGGTAGAGAATGACGGTTACAAGCCTCTTGCCGGTGACATTGTGCTTTACGATTGGCAAGACAATGGCAAAGGTGATAACAAGGGTAGCGCAGATCATATAGGAATTGTAGAAAGTGTGAGCGGTAACACAATTACCATTATTGAGGGTAATAAAGGTGAAGCTGTAGCACGCAGAATTTTAACCGTAAATGGTAGATACATTAGAGGCTATATAGTGCCTAAATATCCAGTAGAAAAGAAAGAGGTAACGGAAATGATTGAATTAAATGAACTACGCAAGGGAGCTACTGGCGCTCAGGTTAAGACTTTACAGCGCTTGCTAAAAGCTCTTGGTTATAGTGTTGGTATTTACGGTGTAGATGGTAGCTTTGGTAGTGCTACTGAAAAGGCTGTGCTTAAATTCCAAAAGGTAAACGGACTTGCACAAGATGGGATTGTGGGTAAGAACACTTGGAGCAAGTTACTAAAGGGGTGAGCTGATGCAAGATTACTTTGTAGTTAGCTTTAGCGGTGGTAAAGACAGTA
>JAZSHT010000092.1:0-14653 GCA_045533435.1 Eubacteriales bacterium
CTAAGTAAATAACTATACTGATAATAGGCATTAAAAGAAAATCATACAAAAATGATATCAATTAAAAAGATCCAAAATAAAGATATGTAAGCGGTAAGCATAAAAATGTAACGCTGCATGTTGTAGTAAATGTTAAAATGCAAAACCTTAATAGCTTGCTTCTTACCCTATACATAGCCTTAGATTTATAAAGTAATCGTGCTGAAAGCATACAGCCAAGCATAGCAAGAAATGAAAGGATAAGGCTTAATGAGAAAATTAAATAAGGCGAGAAAATACAAATCAATGTAACCGATACAAAAAGAACTGTAACCTTATCGGGAAAACGCCAAAATATATAAACAACAAAGAATAGAATTTGCATAAGCCCTGCGCGTATTGCAGGCTCAGAAAAGCCTGACATTCCAACAAAAATAACGATAATTGCAGTCATTATGGCAAATTGCGATGAAGAGGGCAAAAATGTTTTGGAAAGAGCAAATCCAAGCATAGCCACAATAATAGAAACATGCATACCACTTAATGAGAGAATATGCACAATTCCAAGGCGAGTAAAATCTCTGTTTGTATCTCTTGATAAAAGCTCTCTGTTGCCAAGCAAAAGAGCGGAGATTATGGGATATGATTTTTCATCAAAATTAGTCTTGATTATATTATCTAAAAATCTGTTTATATCACGAAGAGTATCTTTAAAGCTTCTTTTTCCTTGACTTATAGAGGCGTATTCCTTAATTTCCCCCTCGATTAAAATTCCATCATCACGATAATAATTGGCAGCATTAAAGCCAATATCGTTACCATGAATGGCGCTAAAAGCAACCGTTCCGCTAAAAATATTATTTTCGGTAAGCATTCCAGAGTCATCGGTAATAACGGCAGTTATATCACATTCCTCGCCATCAATCTTGTTTATGCTTACCTCATATCCCGCATAAAAAGATTTATTAAATAAAACCTTGTTTACCCTTGCTTCAATTTGATAATCATTTCCATCGCAGTAGCTATATAGCTCCTTGTCCTTTTGAAATGTGAAAAATGAAATTATAATAGCAAGAATAATAAAAAGCGTAGCACAGCTAACCTTTATAAATATATCAAATGCGCTCCTACCTTTAGTAAGAAAATGAACAAAATAGCAGATAAAGGATGCAAAAAGAAAAAGAGAGCCAACAACAATTGTTTGCTTTACAGTTAAATAAAAGCTGATGTAAAGCATAATCAAAAATGCGCCGCATCCTAGCGCTGAGGCCCTATACTTAAAAAGGCTAATAATTAACACTCCCTTAGACATTTTTCTACATTTTACCATTAAATACAGCAAAAAACAAGAGGATAACCCATTTTAAAACGAGTTATCCTCTTTTGTTATTAAATTATTACGGTGTTAAATGAAATTATATCAAATTAACCGCCAAGGTAAGCCTTTTTAACCATTTCACTTGATGCAAGCTCGTTTCCTGTACCTGTAAGAACGATTTTTCCGTTTTCCAAAACATAGGCTCTGTCGGAAATTGCAAGAGATTTTCCTGCATTTTGCTCAACTAACAAAATAGTTGTGCCATCCTTATTGATATCCTTAATGATTTTAAATACCTCATCAACTAAAAGCGGAGAAAGACCCATTGAAGGCTCATCAAGCATTAAAAGCTTAGGATGGCTCATTAATGCTCTACCGATAGCAAGCATTTGCTGCTCGCCACCTGAAAGAGTGCCTGCAATTTGATTTTTTCTTTCTGCAAGTCGTGGAAATCTTTCGTAAACCATTTCAATGTCCTTTTTAAAGTCCGCCTGACCCTTTTTCATAGAGTAAGCACCCATTAAAAGATTTTCATAAACTGAAAGCTCTTGGAAAATTCTTCTTCCCTCAGGCACCTGTGTCATTCCTTGGTGAACAATCTTATGACAAGGTGTTTTTGTAATGTCCTGTCCATCAAACGTAACAATACCTGATTTTTTAGGAATAAGACCTACAATGGATTGCATTGTTGTGGTTTTACCTGCACCATTTGCACCGATAAGTGTAACGATTTCTCCTTGATTTACCTCAAAGCTAATGCCATGCAATGCTCTAATTACACCGTAGCAAACCTCAAGGTCATGTACCTCTAATAAAGCCATAGCATTAACCTCCTATATATGCCTTAATAACCTCAGGATTATTAAGTGCAGCTTTTGTGTCGCCCGCTGTAAGAACAGTACCAAAGTTAAGAACTGTAATTTCATCACAAAGTCCTGACACGAATTTCATATCATGCTCAATAAGTAAAATAGTCATATCAAACTTATCGCGAATAATTTTAATTGTTTTAACAAGGTCCTCAGTTTCATTTGGATTCATTCCCGCCGCAGGCTCATCAAGTAAGAGAAGCTTAGGATTTGTAGCCAAGGCTCTTGCAATTTCAAGCTTTCTTTGCTTACCGTAAGGAAGATTACAAGCAAGATTGTTTCTTTCATCCTCTAAATCAAAGATACGAAGAAGCTCCTTTGCCTTTTCTCTCATTTCCTTTTCAACTCTAAAATGCTTAGGTAAGCGAAGAATACTTTCAAAAAGATTGCATTTAAACTCCGGCTGATTAGAAAGACCAACCATTACATTACGAACAACTGTCATATTGTTAAATAAACGAATATTTTGGAATGTTCTTGCAATGCCCTTATGGTTAATTTTATCCTGTGGTAAGCCTGTTAGGTTTTCGCCGTTTAGGAAAAATTCGCCATCAGTAGGTTGATAAACGCCTGTTAAAAGATTGAATACAGTAGTTTTACCAGCACCGTTAGGACCGATAAGACCATAAATTTGATTTTTCTTGATTTTAAGATTTACATTTTGTGCCGCCTTAAGACCACCAAAGGTAATACCTAAATTCTTTGTTTCAAGAACATAATTACTTTCAATGTTTTCTCTTTTGTGTACCTTTTTGAGGATTTTAGTATTAACAAAGCTTTTTACATTATCAATAAATTTTGCCATTACTTATTACCCCCTCTTTCGCCAATGTCAGCGCTATTATCTCCGAAGTTATCAATGACAACATCAGTAGAAAGCACCTCATCCATTGAAATCTTAGTAGGTACAACATCCCAACGAACAGTATCATCATCATGCTGAGATGGGGTATGCTTTTTCTTGATAAGTAGTCTCCATAGATTACCGAGATTATATTTATCACGGAAGCTCTTAAGAGAAGGAGCATTTCTGTAAATAACAAGAACAATAAGCACAAGAGCGTAAATTAAGTCCTTAGCAACTGCAAAGTTACCGCCTAGCTTTGTTTGAAGAATGTTATTTAATGCAGTAATAAGCACAGCGGAAATAATTGAGCCGTTTACTGTCATACCGCCTAAAACTACAATAACTAATATTTCAATAGAATAGTTATAGTCAAATGTTACCGCTTGAATGCTTTGAACGCTATAACTGTATAATACGCCTGCAAGACCCGCAAATACTGCTGAAACAACAAAGCCCATAAGCTTATATTTTGTTACATTGATGCCTGTTGCCCTTGCCGCAATTTCATTATCACGAATAGCGGTAATAGCACGACCGTGCTTGCTCTTAATAACATTTTGAATAACAAATAATGTTAAAAGAACAACTAATGCGCCTATTGTAAAGAGCATAAATCTTGAATCTCTCTTTGTGGTAAAGTCGGGAGTTCTAAGACCTGTTTGACCGCCAAAGAATTCGCTATTTTCAATAATATTCTTTACAATTTCGCCAAATGCAAGAGTTACAATAGCAAGATAGTCGCCTCTTAATCTAAGAGCAGGAAGACCAACGATAAAGCCGCATATACCTGCCAAAAGACCGCCAACGATAAGTGCTAAAAGAACAGTTACAATATTAGTGCCACCAAGAGATGATGAAAGAAGCACAGCTACCTTACCACCAACATAAGCGCCTATACACATAAAGCCTGCATGACCTAAGGAAAGCTCGCCAAGGAAGCCTACAACCATATTAAGAGAAACTGCAAGAATAATAGCAATTACGCTTTGCTCTAAAAGTGAAAGGGTTGTGCCCTTAAGACCGCCTACTGCACCAATTATTGCAAGAATAATAGCAAGAGAGCCGATTACGGTATAGTTTAAATAATTTTTTGCAAATTTTTTCATTATACCTTCTCCCTTCTTTTCTTACCTAAAATACCGGTTGGCTTAACTAATAAAACAATAATAAGAATTGAGAATTCAATAGCAACTGCATACTGACCAAAGCCAAGCATTTGCGCAAAGCATTCTACAAGACCAAGCACAATACCGCCAAGCATAGCACCTGGAATTGAGCCGATACCACCAATAACGGCAGCAGTAAATGCCTTAATGCCTGGAAGTGAGCCCATATTAACGGCAACGGTTTGACCATCAAGCATTTTAAGTGTGCTTGCAAGAGCCGCAAGAGCAGAGCCGATTGCAAATGTAATCATAATGATGCTATTAACATTTATACCCATAAGCTGAGATGCACCCTTATCCTCAGATACTGCAACCATGGCACGACCGATTTTTGTGTACTTAACAAAAAGTGTAAGGCCAATCATAACAAGAGCTGTGCAAGCAAGAGTAATAATTGTTGAAAGCTTAATATTAAATGAGCCAAGAGCAATAATACCGCCACGGTGTGTCTCTAAAAACTTAGGGAATAGCTTATCAAATAAGCTGTTTGATTTTGGATTTGGACCAAAAATAATTTGCGCAAGGCTCTGTAAAAGATAGCTTACGCCAATAGCGGTAATTAAAACCGCGAGAGGAGAAGCTCCACGAAGTGGCTTATATGCAATCTTTTCAATGGTAATACCAAGCACAGCACAAAGCACAATAGCTGCCACGATAGCAATTATAGGATTTATAGGCAAGAATAAAATAATAGTGTAAGCGCCAACCATGATAATATCGCCGTGGGCGAAGTTAAGCATTTTAGCAATACCGTAAACCATGGTATAGCCAAGAGCAATCATAGCATAAATGCCGCCATCGTTTAAGCCGTTAATTAATGTTTCTAAAAATTTCATTTTAAATTCCTTTTAAAATAAGCAAATTTGCCGACGGAAAAATCGTCGGCAAATTTATATATTATTCGCCTATTAAGCGTTTGTTACTTCCTTAACTGTGTAAGAAACAGGAGTCTTGTTAACGTGTCCGTTTGTAGCGTTACCGTCCTTATCAGTCCAAGTAATTGTTGACTTACCATCTGCTTCTGGAGCACCTGTGATACCTCTGAATACGAAGTCGGAGTCGAATTCGCCCTTAAGAATATCGCAAAGGTCTGATGCAGAGATGTTAGCCTTAATGTCAGCGCCGCTTGCTTTCATAGCCTCAAAGATTGCATATACGCAGTCATATGCAGCTGCACCGAATTGGTTAAGTGGAGCATCGTTACCAAACTTAGCGCGGTAAGCATCAATGTACGCTTTAGCAGCACCCTCAGTTGTGTTAGAATTGAAGTGTGAGAGGTAAGAAACGCCTTGTGTGATTGAAGTGATGTCAAAGCCCTCAACCGCATCAATACCGTCAAGACCGTCGCAGCCGTAGTAAACAGCATCTGATTTGATAATACCGTTGCCTTGCTTCATAAAGAGAGCTGCTGGATCGTAGTAGATAGGCATAAAGATTACATCGCAATCCTTAAGCTCAGAAACCTGTTGTGTGAAAGAAGAAGCTGTTGCATCTGTGAATGAAGCCATAACTGGAGTACCGAATGAAGCATCAAGTGCCTTAACGAAGTTGTCCTTGATACCAACTGAGTAGTCATCATCAGCCTTGAAGAAGATACCAACCTTTTTGCCTGCATAGTCATTGTTGAATACTACTGCAGAGGCTGTACCTTGGTCAGAGTCAGCGAAGCACATTTGGTAGCCGTTTGCAAACTCAGGAATATCATCGCCTGTTGCAGATGGTGTTAGGAAGAACACATTGTCAGCGTTAGCGTAGCCCTTGAATTCAAGACCTGGCTTTGTTGTTACTGTACCAAGTGAAACCTGCATACCACCCTCGTAAAGAGAAGCGTAGTTTGTTGCAATGTTGTTAGCATCGTGCTTGTCATCAAGCATAACAAGCTCAAGCATAATGCCATTAAAGCCGCCCTTTGCGTTGATTTCCTCAACTGCAAGCTCAGCGGAATTCTTTACCGCGATACCGTACATAGCAGCGCCGCCTGTGAGTGGGCCTGAAGCACCAATTTTAATTTTTGTGTTGTTTTCTGCGTAATTTGTTTCGCCACATGAAGCGAACATACCAACCATACCAAGTGAAAGTACGATTGCAAGAATGAGAGATAAAACTCTAAACTTCATAATTTTTTCCTCCAAAAAATATAAATAATGTACTTATCTTATACCTTTTCTATCCAAATGTCAATACCTTTTCGTAAAAAAATTCGCATTTTTGTGAAAAAATATTTAAAAATTATAAAAAATATTCATTTCCTATGAATATATGCAAAAAAACATCTGTTTTATATGCACTCTATATTATTTATAAACATATCGGTTAAATTTTCAAGAAGCAAAATCACATCATTATAGTCAAGAATTTGACCTAAATATTCATTTTCTGTGGTTAAATATTCATTAAGCTCATTTTTCCAGGTCTTTTCTCTGCGAATATCAAAAATATCAATTTTAGTATTAGGTAAATATTCCTTTATTATACTTAAATCATCATTTGTAATTTTTCCATCTCTCAAAAGTAAATGGTTTAATTCTCCGTAGGCCTTGTAAATTCCGTTTCCGCTTTTGAAAAATTCTGTTTCACTTAATATATAACCGCTATGAGGCACAGTAACATAGCCATTTTCCCACCTGTATTTTTTAAATATGTAGCTTTCAAAAAAATGATGGTCTAAATATAAATGACAGTAAACACCTAAATAAAGCGAATTATTTAAGTCAAGTAAATCATTTTTAACTTTTTCCATATCAGGCACTAAATATTTTGTAATTGAAGCAGGCACACGGTAGTGGGAAGCTTTCTTATCCACAGTCATATCGGGAATTAAGCACCCCGACAAAAAATCGCTTTTGTCAATGCTATAATTATTTCCTATCTTATCGTATATCATTTTGCCAAATGCTAAATGTAAAAGTAGTCCCGGCATAATATCACCTCTCTTTTTTAGTATTGTAGCACATTTATTTGAAATAATAAAGAGAAAAAAGAAAAAAGGTGTTAAATGATAAAAAAGCTTCTTTTTATTAAGGAATACAGAAAAAGAATAATAGAAATTTCATCATTTATAATATGCTGTACCTTTAGTATATTTAATCTTACGCTGTTTTTTATGTCAAAATCAATCTGGTATTTTATGCTTGCCGTATATTACGTGTCATTGTCATTTGCAAGAGGAATTATATACTTTGAAAATCGCATGCGCAGTAAAAATAAAATCAAGGAGCTGTCCATATACAGAAAAAGCGCAATATTTTTACTGATAATGAATTTCGCATTAGGAATATCAACTATTTTAACAGTATCCTTTCAGGGCTCGTTTAAATATTCTGGTATATTTATTTACGGTGTTGCTATTTATGCGTTTTTTAAAATCCTTTTTGCCATAATCAATATTTCAAAAGCCCATGGCTCTCAAAACTATTTGGAGCTTGCATACCGCTCGGTAAATTTAGTAGATGGCGCATTTTCACTTTTTGCATTTCAAACTGCACTTCTTAATAAATTTTTGCAAAATGGAGAATTCCCCCTTGCCAACCTTTTAACAGGCGCATTGGTAGTAATTTTTGCATTATCCTTAAGTATCTTTATGCTTATTAAAGCAAAAAGAGAAATCAATAGCATGTATTGATTTGTGTCGATTTTTGGTTTATAATATGCCTCCATCTTTGAGGGAGGGGGACCGCTTGCGGTGGAAGGAGAAATATTTTAAATTTATTGCTTTATGTCGATTTTTGGTTTATAATAGATATATAAAATTCTCAAAAAGGGGGACAAGCTATGAAAAAATCATACGAATATAGCGTAGGAAAAAAGAAAATCAAAAGAGAATACGAATATATTCCCGTAAGATATATATTAGCAATTCTTATTACAATTTTTGAAATTGCTGCAATTATCGGCATTGTTGCGGTTTTATGCTACTATGTCCCTTATTTTTATATTCTTGCTTACGCTACACAAATTGCTTGCGTTATAAAAATCATAGCCTCAAATGATAATCCCGATTATAAGGTGCCGTGGCTTTTATTTGTCCTTATTTTGCCAATAGCGGGATTTATGCTTTATATGATGATGTATTCACGCACTCTAAAAAGAAAGTATGTTAAAAGACTTAAAGACTTAGATGACAGAATGTATCATAAGGATGATAGAAAAAACTACGAAAATCTGAAAAATGAAAACGAAATAGCATATTCCCAAGCCAAAATGCTTGCACATATATCCTACGGACATTTATTTAAGGAGGAAAGTCAAAAATATTACCCCTTAGGTGAGGATATGTGCAAGGATTTATTAAATGACCTAAGAAATGCAAGAAAATTCATCTTTATGGAGTATTTTATAATAGAGGAAGGGGTTTTGTGGAACGAAATTCTTGAAATCCTAAAGGAAAAAGCCCAAAACGGAGTTGAGGTAAGACTTGTTTACGATGATATAGGATGTATGAAAACATTACCGGGCAACTATTTTAAAATCCTTCGCAAAATGGAAATTGATGCAACACCCTTTTCATTTTTAAGAGGACAAGCTGATAGCGAATTTAATAATAGAAGCCACCGTAAAATTACAGTAATTGATGGAAGCATTGCATACACGGGCGGCATAAACCTTGCCGATGAATATATAAATAAAAAACCGCGCTTCGGTCATTGGAAGGATGGGGGCATTAAAATAACAGGCGAGAGTGTGCATGAATTAACAAGGCTTTTCTTGATTGATTACGGCATCAATGTAAGAAATCTGCCAAAAGCCAAGCATGACTATTTTCCTCAAATCAATAGTGAATACAAAAGCGGATATGTAATCCCATTTGGAGACGGACCACGCCCTCTATACAAAAGAGAGGTAGCCAAGTGCGCTATTATGAATATGCTTAACTTCGCCACAAGATATGCATATATAACCACACCGTACCTCATAATTGACAATGAATTATGCAAGGCACTTGAAAATGCTGCTCTCCGTGGCGTAGATGTAAAAATCATTTTACCCCATATTCCTGACAAAAAGCTAATTCATAATATGTCAAGAAGCTTTTATCCACGCTTAATGGATGCAGGCGTTGAGATTTACGAATATAAAGAGGGCTTTATCCACTCTAAAAACTATATAACCGATGATGAATATGGAATTATAGGCACAGTAAATCTTGACTACCGTAGCCTAGTCCACCATTTTGAAAATGGCGTTTGGCTCTATAATTGCGATATTATACATGATATCAAAAACGATTTTGAAAAAACTCTTGAAAAATCAATAAAAATAGATAAGTCATCATTAAAGGTAAACATTTTCAAGCGCTTCTTCCGCGCCTGTGTCCGCATTTTCGCACCTCTTCTTTAGGGGTTCGCCTTGCTCACAGGGGATAGGATATAGGGGATAGGATATAGGGGATAGGATATAGGGGATAGGATATAGGGGATAGGGAATAGGGTATAGGAATAGGGATTTTGTTTTGATTTTCATATAATTTCCATAACAAACACAAAAGCACCGATTTTTCGGTGCTTTTCTTATCTTATAAACGGGAATAATATCCCTGTGAGCATAGCGAACCCCTATCCTCTGTCCCCTATCCCCTATTTAATTACGCTTCCATCTGCCTTAAATAATGGCAATTCCTCAAGATAAATAATATCTCCTCTTGAAATAGCATCGCCCTCGGCAAGAATACACATCTTGCCAACGATATTACCGCCTGCGGTCTTTACTAATTCCTCAATAGCGTGAAGGGACTCGCCTGTTGAAATAACATCATCAACAATTAAAATTCTCTTACCGCGCATTGCTTCAGCATCATAGCCATCAAGATAAAGAGTTTGCTCCTTTGATGTTGTAATAGAGTGAACGCTTACAGAGATAGTATCTCTCATATAAAGCTTTGCGCCCTTTCTTGCAAGCATATATCTTTGATTTCCTGCTAAACGAGCCATTTCGTGTGCAAGAGGAATACCCTTAGCCTCAGCGGTAATTATGTAATCATACTCAGGCGCTTTTTTAAGTAGTGCATCAGCACAAGCGGTAGTTAATTCGGGGTCTCCGAAAATAACGAATGCGCCAATATAAAGGTCATCTGTCAATCTGCAAAGTGGCAAGGCTCTTTCAAGGCCTGCAATGTTCATTTTGTATTCCATAAGGATCTCCTTAAATGTTATTTTACAATAAAATTTTACCACAAGCGGAATAAAAAGTCAATAAAAACCGCACCTCAAATATATAAAAGTATGTAATCATATAAAAAGCAAAGGGACTAACAATTTTCGTTAGCCCCTTGAAATATATTAAATGAAATTTATCGATAGCATTTTATACCTCGTTAAATACTCTCATCTATCCTTAACTGTAAATCCTCCCATTCCTCCATAAGCACATCAAGCTCCTTGCTTAGATTTTCAATCTCTAAGGATATTTCGCCAAGTCTTGCATAATCAGAGGAAATTTCAGGGTCATTATAAGCGGCCTGAAGCTTTGCAATTTTTTTCTCATTTGCGCCTATTAGCTCCTCAACCTTGTTGTATCGGTTAATTAGCTTTCGCTTTTCAGCCTCAATGCGCTTTCTTTCCTTGTAGTCAAGTCCTCTTTCCTCTTTTTTCTCCTCACTCTTTTCAGTTAGCGCAAGTGATTCCTTGTATTCAAGATAATTATCATAATTGCCGTCAAATACCTTAACGCCGTTATCTGTAAGATAAATAATCTTGTCTGCAAGCTTATTGATAAAATAACGGTCATGGGATACCATGAGCATTGTTCCGTCATAATCGTAAAGGGTTGATTCAAGAGCCTCACGGGAAGCAATATCCAAGTGGTTTGTAGGCTCGTCCATAATAAGGAAATTTATGCTTTGAAGAAGTAGCTTTGTCATTTCCACACGGGCAAGCTCTCCACCCGAAAGCGTTCTTATATCCTTGAATACATCATCCCCCTGAAAGAGAAATAAAGCAAGAGCACTTCTAATTTCCGTTTGTGTAAGGCTTGGATATTCATCCCAAACCTCATTCATTACAGTTTTATCGCGGTGTAAATTTTCCTTGAACTGGTCGTAGTAGCCAACATGAATATTTTCGCCTATTTGATAGTCGCCACTTGTTTGACTAAGCTGTCCCATTAAAATTTTTATAAGAGTAGTCTTTCCACATCCATTAGGACCTAACAAAAATACCTTTTCGCCCTTTTTAATATGTATATCAACATTATTAAAAAGCTTCTTTTCTCCAAAGCTCATACCGAGCTTTTTTGTAATAAGAACATTATTTGCCCCACCCGCACAGGCTCTAAAGCGAAAGCGAATGGACTTGGGCGCTTTTTCAGGCTTGACTAATGTCTTTTCAAGCCTTTCAATCATTTTTCTTGTGTTGTCAAGAGTGTGTGTCTTTTTGTTTTTCTTACGCTTCCAAACTCTTTGCTGCTCAACCACCTGTTCAAGACGGTGTATTTCACGCACCTTCCAATCGTAATCCCTTTGCTCAGTCAGTCTTTCAAGCTCACGCTGTGTGATGTATTCACTGTAACTGCCATCAAAGGAGCGAAGATGCTTATTTTCAAGCTCAAAGGTTTTATTTGTTACTCTGTCAAGAAAAAATCTATCGTGAGAAATTACGATAAATGCACCCTTGTAGCTATCAAGAAATCCCTCAAGCCATTCCACAGAATCAATATCAAGATGGTTAGTAGGCTCATCAAGAAGCAAAAGATTAGTGTCAGATAATAAAATTTTACAAAGTGCAATACGAGTCTTTTGTCCGCCCGAAAGATGACAAAGCTTCATTGAAAGAACATCCTCAGAAAAGCCAAGTCCCTTTATAACACTTTTGATTTTCGACCTATAATGTGTTCCATCAAGCTCAATAAATCGTTCTTGAAGTGCGATTTGGCGAGAAATTAAGCTGTCAATGTTACCGCTTTCACTTTCCAAGGCGACCTCTATTTCATTAAGCTGCCTCTCAATGTCTAAAATCTCGGAAAATACAGTTAAGATTTCATCCATAACGGTTCTATTGCTATCTGCAACGGGATGCTGCTCAAGATAGCCGATTTTTGTCTCACGGCTTTTTGTAATATCTCCGCTATCGTAATCTATTTCATCGGTAATCATTTTTATAAGTGTGGATTTGCCTGCACCATTTACGCCCACAAATCCTATTTTATCCTTATCATATACCTGAAAGGACACATCCTCAAAGAGTATTTCTCCCGAAAATGATTTGCTTAAATTAGCTCCATTCAGTAATAGCATCTATAAATACCCCCAAGTAAGGCTACAATTCTTACACATTTTAGATTATTATAACAAAAAAATATGTATAAATCAAGTTTATAGTTTTCTTAATTGTTATAATATTTCGTATTGCAAAAGAAAAAAACATTTGGTATAATGTAAAAATAAATAAAAGGAACGACAAATATGGAAAATATAGAAAAATATATAGTTTTAGACTTAGAAATGTGCGATGTGCCAAGTGGCGAAAAAAGGGAAGTGTTTAACTCCCCAAAGGAGCTTATTCAAATTGGCGCAGTAATGCTTGATAGTGAATACAATGTTATAGACCACTTTGATATGCTTGTAAAGCCAGAATACGGTGTTATAACCCCAAGTATTCAAAAGCTAACAGGTATATCCCCAAAGGATGTGCAAAATGCAACCGATACGGAAAACGCTCTTGCTTTATTTGAAAAATGGATACCCGAAAACAGTATCCTTGTAACATGGAGCGAAAACGATGCAAGGCAGCTAGATGATGAGCTTTACTTTAAGGATATTTGCTTAAATAAGCTTTACGATTTTCTTGATGATTATATTGACTGTCAAGAAATCTTTTCCGAAAAAATGGAAACGAATAGAGTATATCAGCTATCCGAGGCACTTGCCATTGCCAATATAGACTACGATGAAAATATCCATAACGCCCACGCCGATGCATATAATACCGCATTGCTTTTTAAGAAGCTTCAAACAGAGGATAAGCTAACACTTAGCCCCTACTACTTTACAAGCGTAAATACATACGACCCCTTTAAAATAAAAAGATAGGAATTGGATGAAGCCAATTCCTATTTTTTGTTTATCATAGTTAATATGAAGCATTTGCTACGCAAATATGAAGCACTCGCGTTGCTCGTATGAAGCCATTCGCTACGCTCACATGAAGCGAAGCACTTTCAAATTTTCCGTGTACCGAAGGTACGCTGCACAGAAAGAAGCTCTGCTTCATTTTTCATACACCGAAGGTGTGCTTCATTGAAAAAATTACTTTCTTGTAATTTTTTCCTTTCCACCCATATATGGTTGGAGCGCCTTTGGAATATTGATGCTACCGTCAGCGTTCATATTGTTTTCAAGGAAAGCAATAAGCATTCTTGGTGGAGCAACAACAGTATTATTAAGAGTATGAGCAAAGTATTTGCCATCCTTAGAGTTTACTCTAATCTTTAAGCGTCTTGCTTGAGCATCGCCAAGGTTAGAGCATGAGCCAACCTCAAAGTATTTTTGTTGTCTTGGAGACCAAGCCTCAACATCTATACTCTTAACCTTTAAGTCTGCAAGGTCGCCAGAGCAGCACTCAAGTGTTCTCACAGGAATGTCAAGAGTTCTAAAGAGGTCAACAGTATTTTGCCATAGCTTATCAAACCAAATAGGGCTTTCCTCTGGCTTACATACAACAACCATTTCTTGCTTTTCAAATTGGTGAATTCTATATACGCCTCTTTCCTCAATACCGTGAGCGCCCTTTTCCTTACGGAAGCATGGAGAATATGAGGTAAGCGCGTGTGGAAGTGATTCCTCCTCAAGAATTGTATCAATATATTTACCAATCATTGAATGCTCACTTGTACCGATAAGGTAAAGGTCCTCGCCCTCAATCTTGTACATCATTGCTTCCATTTCAGCAAAGGACATAACACCTGTTACAACCTCGCTTCTAATCATAAATGGTGGGATGCAGTAGGTAAATCCTCTGTCAATCATAAAGTCTCTTGCATAGGAAATAATTGAAGAATGAAGTCTTGCAATATCGCCCATTAAGTAGTAGAAGCCATTACCTGCAACCTTTCTTGCACTATCAAGGTCAATACCATTAAGCGCTTCCATAATTTCTGTGTGATATGGAATTTCAAAGTCAGGTGTAACGGGCTCGCCGTATCTTTGCACCTCAACATTTTCGCTGTCATCCTTACCGATAGGAACTGAAGGGTCAATGATATTTGGAATAGTCATCATGATTTTCTTAATCTTTTCTTGATATTCCTCTTCTAAAACTTCAAGTTCAGCAAGTCTCTTTGCATTTGCTGCAACCTGAGCCTTAACTTCCTCAGCCTCTTCCTTTTTGCCTTGACCCATAAGCATACCAATTTGCTTAGAAAGCTTATTTCTGCCACCTCTTAATGTGTCAGCCTCAAGCTTAAAAGCACGGTATTGCTCATCAAGAGCGATAACCTCATCAACTAAAGGAAGCTTATTATCTTGGAACTTATTTTTGATATT
>JAZSHT010000109.1:0-5728 GCA_045533435.1 Eubacteriales bacterium
AATATATTAAAATTTTACTACCATTTTTTTACATTATATATGTATAATATATATAGTTCTTTTATTTTCGCAAAAAATTTACAAAAAAGGAGTAAACAAATGAAAAAGGAACTACAACTTGATGCAAATGGACATCGCAAATTCGGTATTCGCGATAAGCTTGCATATGCTGCCGGAGACCTTGGCTGTAATATGAGCTTCTCATTAAAGAGCACCGTACAAACATTCTGGCTGGTATTCATGATGCTTGAAACCGGTCTATTATCAATACTTCTTCTTCTCGTTCAAATTTGGGATGCGGTAAACGATCCGCTTATCGGCTCAATTATTGACAATGACAGAAGAAAGTACAAAAACGGCAAATTCAAAACCTACATTTTTATCGGCGCATGCGGTCTTTTAGTAGGCGGTGCTGCGGTATTCCTTCCATTCCCTGATGCTCCACTTGTAATAAGAGCAATTCTCTTTGTTCTTGGTTATATCGTTTGGGATGCATTCTACACTATTGCTAATGTGCCATATGGCTCTATGCTTTCATTAGTTTCTGAGGATGAGGGTGAAAGAGCTCAGCTTTCAACATGGCGTTCTATTGGCTCAATGATTGGTAACCTATTACCAAGCGTTATTCTTCCAATGCTTATTTGGAAAAAGATTACTTACACAGGTAACACAGACTTCCTTGATAAAATTGAAATTCCAGAGGGCTCTGAGGAATTATTCAAGCCTGAGAATTTCCACGTTGACCCAACAACAAAGCTTCCTTACGAAATTGGCGACAAGGTTTTAAGCCCATTAACAGGTAAGCAAATTGAGGTGCTTATTGGTGAAAGAGTATTCTTTGCTGCTCTTATTATGGGTATTATTGGCTTTATTGCTTTTATCTTTATGTTAAAGTTTATCACAGTTCGTGTTGATGAAAGCACAGTTAAAACAAACGAAAACACAGAAAAAATTAACATTTTCCGTTCCTTTGGCAAGTTTATGAAGAACCGCCCCGCAGTTGGTACAACCGTTGCAGCTATGGGTATGTTCCTTGGTATGAATGCGGCTATGACTGCTACAACCATTATGTTTGCAACATACTTTAATATGGCATCTCTTTCAGGTCTTGTTCAAATGATAGGCTTCCTTCCTATGCTTCTCTTTATGCCATTTATTACGAAAATCGTTAAAAAATATGGCAAGAAGGAATCATCTGTATTCGGCACACTCATTTCTATTGCAGGTGGTGCGATTATGTTTATATTCCCACTTATTAAGAATGTAAACGCTTCACTTGTTGTTTACCTTTTCGGTCTTGTTCTTTACGGAATCGGTATGGGTATTTACACTTGCGTATCTTGGGCTATGATGGGCGATGCTATTGACTATAACGAATGGAAATACGGCACAAGAGAGGAAGGCACAGTATATTCACTTCACTCCTTCTTTAGAAAGCTGGCGCAAGGCATTGGTCCTTCTATCGTTCTTTTAATTATGGGCGCGCTTGGTTATGTTTCCAAGTACGGTACAATCGGTCAAAGCACACAAACTGCACACAATATGTGTTGGTTAGTTGCAGGTCTTTATATGTTCAGCGCAGTTGTTCAATTTATCGGTCTTGCAGTTATTTACAACCTTGATAAAAAGACACTTGAAAAGATGAGTAGTGAGCTTCAAGCGCGCAAAAACGCGACTGTAACAGAATAATTAAACATTTAATATTATCAAATACTACTTCACATCAAATTACAAAGGAAAAAATATGAGAAACATTTTAAATCTTAATGAAAATTGGCTTTTTGTCAAGAACACTAGCGATATAACAAATCGCGAGGGTACAACTGTAAATCTTCCTCACACTTGGAATAATGAGGATGGATATGATGGTGGAAATGATTATTTCCGTGGTGCTTGCTTATATTCAAAGACAATTTCAAAAAATGATTTACCAAAATCAGATTTATACTATCTTGAATTAAGAGGTGCAAATTCTTCTGCTACCGTTTATGTAAACGGAAATAAGCTTGCTCATCACGATGGCGGTTACTCTACATGGAGAGTTAACATCACAGATGAGGTTACAGAAAGCGCTGAAATTGCTATTATCGTTGACAACTCCTACACAGAAGAGGTTTATCCTCAAATGGCGGACTTTACATTCTACGGTGGTTTATACAGAGATGTTAATTTAATTTGCGTAAGTAATTCGCACTTTGACCTTGACTACTATGGTGCGCCGGGTATTCAAATTACACCAGAGGTTACAGGAAATGATTGCAAGGTTGATGTTAATGTATATGTAAAGAATTTAACTGACAATCAAGTAATAGCTTATACAATTTACGATAAGGATGAAAACGAGCTTTATAAAATAGAGTCAAAGGAAACAAGCGTAACATTTAATATTGAAAGCGTTCATTTATGGAACGGAAGAAAAGACCCATATCTTTACTGCTGTGAGGCGGAAATTATGGAAAACGGCGAGGTTATTGACAATGTATGCTCCCGTTTTGGTTGCCGTACATTTAAGATTGACCCAGACAATGGCTTTATCTTAAACGGCGAGGAGTATCCTTTAAGAGGTGTGTCTCGCCATCAAGACAGATGGGGCTTTGGTAATGCGCTTTTACCTGAGCATCACAGAGAGGATATTGACTTAATTTGTGAGGTTGGTGCTACTACAATTAGACTTGCTCACTATCAGCACGATCAATATTTCTACGATCTTTACGATGAAAAGGGTCTTGTAATTTGGGCGGAAATTCATTATATTTCAAAGCATATGATAACAGCCAGAGAGAACACAATTTCACAAATGAAGGAATTGATTTCTCAAAACTATAACCATCCATCAATCGTTGTTTGGGGACTTTCAAATGAAATTTCCATTGGTGGCTCTGATGAGGATTTACTTGAAAATCACCGCATTTTAAATAATCTTGCTCACGAAATGGATAAGACAAGACTTACTACTATTGCAGCAGTTTCAATGTGCAAGATGGATGACCCATATCTTTTAATTCCTGATGTTGTTTCCTACAACCACTATTTTGGTTGGTACGGTGGCGAAACATCTATGAACGGTCCTTGGTTTGATAAATTCCACGCAACTCATCCTAATATTCCGGTAGGTTGCTCCGAATATGGCTGTGAAGCTTTAAATTGGCACACAAGCGACCCTAAGCAAGGAGATTACACCGAGGAATATCAAGCATACTACCACGAGGAATTAATTAAGCAATTATTCACAAGAAAATATATGTGGGCAACACATGTATGGAATATGTTTGACTTTGGCGCAGATGCAAGAAGCGAGGGTGGCGAAAACGGTCAAAACCACAAGGGACTTGTTACAATGGATAGAAAATACAAGAAGGATGCTTTCTATGCTTATAAAGCATGGCTTGTTTCCCCTGAGGTTGATCCATTTGTACATCTTTGCGGTAAGAGATATATCGACAGAGTTGAGGATGTAACAAAGGTTACTGTTTACTCTAACTTACCTGAGGTTGAGCTTTTTGTAAATGGCGAAAGCATTGGTAAAAAGACTGCATCCGATCACTTCTTCTACTTTGATGTTCCAAATGTAGGTACAAGCAAAATCGTTGCAAAAGCGGGCGAGCTTACTGATGAGGGTGTAATTAACAAGGTTGACACAATGAATATGGACTATGTTCTTGTTGAAAAGGGCGCAGTTCTTAACTGGTTTGATGTAACCGCACCTGAGGGACGCTATTCTCTTAACGACAAAATTGGCGACATTATGAAGTCAAAGAGAGGAAAGCTTTGGTTTCTCCTCGTTGGTCTTAAAATCAAGAGAAAGATGGACGCAAATAAGAAGGGTAAAGCAAAGGGCGAGAAAAAGTCAAATGGCTTTGAGGTTGACTTAAAGGCTGATGGCGGTCTTATGCAAATGATGGGAAGCTTTACTGTGCTTCGTTTAACAAGCATGATGGGAATGATGAATGTTTCATTTACCAAGGAAGAGCTTCTTAAGATGAATAAAAAGCTTAATAGAATTAAGAAAAAATAGTTATAAAAAGAGAGAGACAAATCATCAAGTGATGAGGCTCTCTCCTTTTTTATTTACTTTTTCATTTGCTTTAAAAAGAATATTACTGCTAAAATTAGCGATACTATTGCATAGGCTAAAACTACTAAAAGGTGCATAAAAATTTCTCCGTAGTTGCCTATTAAGACTGCTCTTTCCATTTCTACCGCGTGAACGAATGGAAGTGCGTATGCTATCTTTTCAAACACTCCCCCTACTAATTTTAAGTCAAACCAAGCACCTGAAAGCCAAGCGGTTAAGTTGGTTAATAATGCACCGCAAATTCCGCCTACCTGCTTATCGTTTAAAATACTACCAAAAAGCAAGCCAAGGGAAATAAATAAAATTGATACAGGTATCATTAAAAGTATTGCTAAAATGATATTTATAGACACATCAAGCCCAAAAATCATAGCAAACATAAAGCAAATTATACTTTGTAAAATTGATATTGGTATTATAGGCAAGGTGTAGCCTAATATAAAATCAATAGGCTTCAATGGTGTTGTATAAAGGCGATTTAAAAATGATGTGCTTCTGTCCTTTGATATAAGTGTGGCGGTAAAAAGCGTCATAAATGCTGAGCCAAATACGGTAATACCCGGGGTTAGACTTTGAATTTCAAAAAGCGGTACGGGAATTGATGATTGTATTGCGCTTAAAAGTAAAATAAGCACAACGGGAAAGCCGATACCGAAGCATAAATTTAAGGGGTCCCTTATAATTTCCTTAAAATTTCTTTTAGCAAAGGATAATGCTCTCATTTTGTTTCCCCCTTTACTACTTTAATAAATGCTTTTTCAAGTGTGTCTGTATTTGTTTTTTCTTTAATTTTGTTTACAGTATCGCACTCTAAAAGCTTGCCATCCTTCATTATTGCTACACGGTCGGAAAGCTCCTCGGCTTCTTCCATATAGTGTGTGGTTAAAATTATAGTGGACTTATTTTTTAGTGATTTTATAATGTCCCATAGCTCGCTTCTTGCTATAACATCAAGTCCTAAGGTTGGCTCATCAAGGAATAATATTTTCGGCTCACTTATAAGCGCTAACGCTATACTTAATCTTCTTTGATATCCGCCTGAAAGCTTATTTGCTTTTTTATTTATAACAGAATTTAGCCCAAGAAGTGTGGATAATTCCACAATTTTTGCGTTTTTTTGCTCTTTTGTGTAGCCATAAATACCGCAAATTAAATCAAGGTTTTCTTTAACCGTCAGTCCCATTGCAACGGCGGTTTCCTGTGGGGATACGGCAATAAATTTCTTTATTTCGTTTTCATTTTCGTTTATGCTTTTGCCAAGCAAATATGCGTTTCCATCTGTTGCTTTTGTTAAGCAAGAAAGCATTTTTATTGTGGTGGTTTTACCTGCTCCGTTGACACCTAAAAGTGAAAATAATTCTCCTTCCTTTACGGTTAAGGATAAATTATCAACGGCAGTAATGTCTTTATATTTTTTGGTTAGGTTTTCAATAACTATTGCGTTCATGTACGCTCCTTTCAGTCGCTCAGGGTATAGGGGATAGGGGATAGGATATAGGATATAGGATATAGGATATAGGATATAGGATATAGGGTATAGGGTGGCAACTTTTTCGCCAATTCGACGAAATCGTTATAATTTACGAAGCAATATAATTTGCCACAGGCATAATTCGCCGTTAGCGTTATCCTATATGGTGCTTGCGTATTCCC
>JAZSHT010000023.1:0-11233 GCA_045533435.1 Eubacteriales bacterium
GGTGCCTTACCGCTTGGCTACATCCCAATATATCGGTTTCGTTTTAGTGCCTATGTATTTTAGCACATTTTACCTTGTTTGTCAAGTATTATTTTAAGATTATTGAAATATTTTTTTGCTATTTTTTTATTCTGTTTTTTAGTGTGAGTAAAATGAGGTATTTTATGTATATTTTATTTTCAATTTTTTAGAAATAACAAGTTGATTTGTTATGCTTTATATGATAAAATCAAAATATGCAATATATTGGATAGGATGTAGAAAATGCGCGAAATTGAAATTAAAAAGGGTAAAATAAATACTGATTTGCTTTTAAGCTTTGGGTTTACAAAATATAAGGATGGGTTTATTTATTCCGATGATATTATGAACGGTCAAATGAAGCTATGCTTTTTTGTATTAAATAACAAGCTTTACAGTGAGATTACCGATGAGTTTGGAGAGGAATATACCTTGCATTTAAACGAGAGCGCTGATGGAGAATTTGTTGGTCAAGTCAAATTTGAATACGAAAGCAAGGTTAATGAAATATTAGTCGCTATTTTAGAGCATAAAATTTTTAAATCTGAGCAGGCTAAATGTATAATTGACTATATTAGCGACACATATGGTGGTAAAATTGAATTTTTATGGGATGATGACAACGGAATTATTAGGCGCGATGACAATAAAAAGTGGTACATTGTATTTATGAATATTTCAAAAATCAAGATTGGCTTTAAGGATAATTCAAAGGTTGAGATTATAAATTTAAGATTAAAAAGTGAGGATGTCTCAGCTATTATTAATAATGAATGCTTTTTCCCCGCTTATCATATGAATAAAAAATACTGGATTAGTGTTTTGCTTGATGGTGGTGCAGATACGAATTATATTTTTAGATTGATTGATGAAAGCTATAAGCTAGTAGGTAACAAAAGCCATCAAATTAAGAAAGCTTAATTTGATGGCTTTTTTATTTAGTTTTTATCTGCAAGAACGGCGGAAAAGGTTGCAGATACAACAAGTATTGTGCGCTCTGTTTCTTTGTTCACCGCAGTTAAAGCTTCTTTGGTTTTGTCTTGTGTTTTGGTGGTAGTCTTCTCTATAGCCGTAATGCTCACAGGTATCTCTGTGTGGGCATTGGCAATCAAATCTACCATTGTTATTCTCGTTTGTATAGTTACACATAATAGTTCCTTGTTAATTAAGTTTAGAGGCAAGCCTCTAATATATAATATGCAAGGAGTATTTTTTTGTTTATTTTTCTAAGCTATCACAAAGACCCAATATATAATCTGCTGAAACACCGTATATTTCGCAAAGCTTTATAAGATGATGTATTGGAAGCTCGTTTGCACCTCTTTCGTATCTTGCGTACATAGTTTGGGATGTACCTAAAAGATCGGCTATTTCCTTTTGTGTTTTGTCATTATCTTCACGAAGGTCGCGAATACGCCTAATATATTTCATATTTAAACCTCGCATGCTTTTTAATCATTATATCAAGTAAATAAATTTACTATTATTTTTAGTAAATATTTTTACTAAAAGTGTTGACTTTAGTAAATTTTTGTACTAAAATAATTTTATTAACATATAGGAGGGAAAATATGAAAAAATTACTTTTATTAGCACTTATGCTTGCTGTAATTGCATTTTGTATAGCTTGTGGCGGTAGTTCTACTGACACGGACACTAATACAGGAGTTAATACAGATACAAGCAGCGACACAAACACAAGCGTTAACAGTGATACAGATACTGATACTGACACTGATCTAGTTGTTCCGCCTCAGCTTAAGGAATATACAATTACTTGGGTTGATGAAAACGGAAATCAGTTAAAGGTTGACACTGTTATTGAGGGAGAATATCCATCATACACATACACAAAGGCTGATACAGCTGAGTGGGACTATACTGTTGAGGGTTGGAGCGCATCTAACGGTGGCGAAGCGTTAAGCTCTATTCCTATGGCTTCTGAGGATACAACATATTATGCTGTTGTTACAAAGGTAAAGCAAAAATATACAGTTGTTTTCAATTCAAACGGTGGAAGCGCAGTTGAATCACAGGTTGTGGAATACGGCGCTTTAGCTACATTACCTGATGAGCCTACATTTGATGGACATAAGTTTATGGGTTGGTGCATTGATGAAAGTGGAGAAAACAGCGTTGACTTCAGCAAGGCTATAACTGGAAATACAGAATACTTTGCTATTTGGAATGAGGTAGTTGATGCAAAGGCTTTACTTGCCGCTTTACTTAATGGCTATAATTTAAATCCATACAGCTTTTTCCCAGAAACTATGCTTATTGATTATAGCGCGAATTTAGTAGATAGCGAAGACATTGTAAGCGATTATACAAACGGATTTATAAACATTTCCGATGTTACATACGGATACGGAGAGCAATATCATATGGTGCTTGACAATCTTGAGCAGTCAAAGATATTCTTTAATGTATTAACTGCCATAGAGGGTATTTCAGCTACTTCAATTTCTGCATTTAATAATTACTTTGATAGTAATCCAGCAGATACTGCACATCACACATTTGAAAACGGAATTTATAATATCACAATTGACTTTGACGGCGAAATTATTTCTTATGTTGTTGATTACACTACTACTCTTCCTGTTTTAGGAGAGCAAACAGTCCAAATTGCATTAGCTATGGATATTGAAACAAGTGAAAGAAATGTAAGAATTCAATTAGGTGATGCTAACGCTCTTAGCTACACAATTACTGAAAATTCTTATGAGTTTGCCATTAAGTATTTAGGTGTAAGACGCGCTATGTTCTCTGTTGAAAGAGATGATGATGGAAATGTAAGCGGCTCTATTTACGAATTTTTAACATATGAGGGTGTTGGAACATCAAGCTGCGCTGAGTTCTATATAACAGAGGATTATGTATCTGTTGTTGGTAACAAGGCAAGCGGTTTAATTGGCTTCACAGGTTATATCAATGAGCTTTACGATGTAAGCACAGGTAAGCTTTTAGGATATGAGGTACAAGAAACACTTTCTGCTATTACATACAATACATTGTGGTTTAATTTAGGCGATATTAGCGGAATTAACTCTATAAAGTATAAGGAAGCTGAGGATAAGAACCCCGCTAAGGTTTATTTAAATGGTTCATCATCCGCTTGGGAAACAAAAAATATGGGTTTTTCACACGGATTCAAGGCGGCTTCAAGACGCTTTGATATTGAGTTTAGAACTCAATTTGTTTACTCATATGATGCTGCTACAGAAAAATACGTTGAGCATAAAATTAGCGTTCCTATGATTTTTGTTCAAGAGGAAGTATATGATGATTTTGCAAGCGACGTTAAATCAGCTAACAAGATAACTATCAGCGTTGAAATTAATGAAAGCGACGTTGAGCAAATTCTTGCGGATTACGATGAGCTTATTCCTGTTTTCATTGAAAACAAGGATATGGTTACTGAAGAAACAATTATAGCTTATATTGGCGATAAAATTACATTTTAAGGAGAAATAACAATGGTAAGAAGAATTCATTCATTTGTTTGGGGTGGCTTAGCTGCTGCTATTGCGATTATTATCGGAATCGTTAACTTTACTAAGTCAAACAATTCCACTAACTTGCTTGCATGGATTGTATTTGGTGTTTTAGCATATACTCTCATTTCATGCTTAATTTTAGACAATAACTTTGTTGGCGATATGGTTCTTGAGGTGTTTAGCTGGGGATTTGTAAAAATGCCCGGACTTATCTTTTCACTTGATCTTGATGGAATTATTTGGCTACTTACAGTTAAGCTTATATTCTGGATTTTAGGCTTCATTCTTGCTGCACTTTGCGGAATCTTAGCTATCGGTTTAGGTCTTGTTGTTTCATTATTTGTTTATCCATTTGCGATAATCAAAAATATCAAGGGTGTTGAGTAATTAACATAAAAATGCTACTGCGAAAATTCGCAGTAGCATTTTTTATTTGCCTTTGTATTCAAGATATTCAAAATCGGCGTAATTGTGGTTGCCTGTCAGGTCTTGGCAAGCCATACCGATAAATGTGCCTGTATGTCCCTCGTGTCCGATTTCGCCATATGCTTCATCGGAGAGGCTTGCGATATTAAGGTCGCTGCCAGCAGAATAATAGTTTAGGTTGTCAAATGAATAATAGAAGTTAAGCTTTAGATTTTTAATGCTTGCTCTTAGATAAATTTCACTATGGTCGCCGATATTGATAGCTCCGTTTAATGGGTTTGAGAATTTTAGTCCATCACGCACACACATTCTTAAAACATTATGTCCCATTTCGTTAGTTGACATATAGAGGTAATAGAAATTGTATGTATCATAAAAGACTGTAAGTCCCGCCATTTGTTGGAATGTTTGGGGATGGAATTCCATTTTTACTGTGGCTTCGGCATTATGGTGCTGTAAGCGTCTTGCTACCATTGACTGTCTATTCCATGATGTAATGGACTCGTTACCGTAAAGGCGTAAATATCCCTCTCTTTCAGTAAGTGAGCCGATTTCGTTTAGTGGAATTCTTAATGTATTAAGGTGTGGTGGGAGCTCTTTAATATTAAATGTGTCCTTTTGAGGAATTGGTGGGAATTTATGCTCTGGAAGGTCAACGGAGTATTCCTTAGGTGGCACTTCTCCGCCATCCTTTAGGCGAAGCCATCCATTTTCATCCCATACTACCTCACATATACATGTTTCTCTGCCTAGGGTGCATCTTGATTTTTCGGTAATTGGTCTGCCGCAAAGGTAGGCTACGAACATTTGACCGTTTTGGGTAATGACAAGTGAGCCATGGCCTGTTCTCTGCATAGGCTCTTCCGGATTATTTCTTGTGGTTAAGAGTGGCTTAGTGTCGTATTCGTATGGGCCCATAATGTTTTTTGAGCGCGCCATTCTGATACCGTGATTATACATTGTGCCGCCCTCGGCTACCATTAGGTAGTAATAGCCGTTTAGCTTATATAAGTGAGGGGCTTCGGTTGCGCCAACCTGTGTGCCCTTGAATATATTCTTGATTGCGCCAACTAATTTTTGTTCCTTTTCGGAATATTCTTGAATTAAAATTCCTTCAAAATCGTGAAATTCCATACGATGGTCCCAGCGCATATTTACAAGATATTTTTTGCCGTCATCATCGTGGAAAAGTGATGGGTCAAATCCGCTTGAATTAAGATAGATTGGCTCACTCCACTCGCCTGAGAAAATATCGTTGGTGGTTACTAAATAGTTATGGGTATCCTTAAAAATACCGTGGAAGTTTTTAACATTGGTATAAATTAGATAGTATGTGCCGTTATTGTAGGACAGGCAAGGTGCCCATATGCCGCCTGAGTTAGGGTTGCCGTGCATATCAAGCTGAGATAAGCGGTTTAATGGGGATTTAATTTCCTGCCAATTTACTAAGTCCTTGGAATGGTAAAGCTGTACGCCCGGAAACCATTGGAATGTGGATGTGGCTAAAAAATAATCATCGTTTACTCTTAAAATGCTTGGGTCGGGGTGGAAGCCTGTTAATACGGGATTTTTTTGTGTTAGCATATATATTTTTCCTTTCGGTGTAAAATTCTTACTTTATTATATCAAATATAAATAAATTTTGCAAGATTATATGCTTTAGTTAGATAAAATAATTGACATATAAATTTTTTTATGATATATTTAAAATAACTTTAATTATAAGGAGACTATTATGGATAAGATTTTAAAGTTACTTGAGGATGATGCTACACTAACTGCCGAGCAGCTTGCTACTATGCTTGACAAAGAGGTTGGCGAAATTAAGAATATTATTGAAAAGTATGAAAAGGATGGAGTTATCCTTGGATATAAGACTATTGTTGACTGGGACAAGACTGACAGAGAGTATGTTAGTGCTTTAATTGAGGTTAAGGTTATGCCACAGAGAGACCGTGGCTTTGATAAGATTGCAGAAAAGATTTACAACTATCCTGAGGTGCAATCTCTTTACTTAATGTCAGGTGGATTTGACCTTGCGCTTATTATTGAGGGTAAAACTATGAAGGAGGTCGCCTATTTCGTGGCGCAGAAGCTTGCTACTATTGAGTATGTTACAGCTACTGCTACTCACTTTGTTTTAAGAAAATACAAGGACAAGGGCGTTATTTACGGTCCTGCGCACATTGACGAAAGAGGCAACATATGATTGATTACGGAAAAATGCTCTCAAAAACCGTTTGTGATTTGAAGCCTTCAGGTATCAGAAGATTTTTTGATATGCTTGCTGATATGAAGGATGTTATTTCACTTACTATTGGAGAGCCTGACTTTATTACGCCTTGGCATATAAGAGAGGCGGCTATTGAGAGCCTTGAAAAGGGCAAGACTTATTATACATCAAATGCAGGTACTGTGGATTTAAGAAGTGAAGTTTCAAGATATATGAAAAGACGTTTTGAACTTGACTACAATCCTAAAAATGAAGTGATTATCACTGTTGGCGGTAGTGAAGCAATTGATGTGGCAATGAGGGCTATTTTAGAGCCGGGGGATGAAGTAATTTTGCCTTGTCCTTCCTTTGTATGTTATGAGCCGATTGCTACTATGCTTGGTGCAAAGGTAATAAACATTAATACAAAAGCGGAAAACAAGTTTAAATTAACCGCGCAAGAAGTAAAAAATGCTATTACACCAAAAACAAAACTTTTAGTTCTTCCCTTCCCTAATAATCCTACGGGTGCAATTTTGACACGCGAGGAATTAGAGGAAATTGCTGAGGTTTTAAGAGGGACTAACATTGCGATTTTATCAGATGAGATTTATGCAGAGCTTACATACGGCAGAAAGCATGTTTCCATTGCTCAAATTGAGGGAATGCAGGAAAGAACGATTATTGCAAGCGGATTTTCCAAGGCATACGCTATGACAGGCTGGAGAATGGGATATATTTGCGCTCCTAAAGCTCTTGCTGAGCAAATGCTAAAGATACATCAATTTGCAATTATGTGTGCTCCTACTGTTTCACAGTTTGCGGCAGTTGAGGCTTTGCGCAACGGCGATGAGGATGTTGAGATTATGCGCGCGGAGTATAATCGTAGGCGTGTATTCTTGCTTGAGGGCTTTAAGAGAATTGGCATTGAGTGCTTTGAGGCAGAGGGTGCTTTCTATCTTTATCCTAATATTGGCAAGTTTGGTCTAAGCAGTGAGGAATTTGCACAAAGGCTATTACACGAATATAATTGTGCTATTGTGCCAGGTACTGCTTTTGGAGAATGCGGCGAGGGTTATGCAAGAATTTCTTATGCTTATTCTATGAAGCATTTAACATTAGCACTTGAAAAGATTGAAGCGTTTGTTAAAACCTTGAAGAAATAATTTTAAAAGCGAATGTCGGTTGACATTCGCTTTTGGTTTTAATATTGCGATTTGTTGGTGCTTTTCTTAGGAGCAGAAAAGTGGTGTTATTTGGCGGTATTGTTTATTGGATAGCCAAAAGAAGCGCCTCGAGCCGGCGTAGATTTAATTTTTGCTTAGGCAGTGGAAAACTCATTTTGTTTTTTATATATTTGTTTGATTTCGAGGAGTTTCCCACACCGTAAGCACCGCCTTATGCTAAAATTAAATCAGGCTTTTACTTTTTGGCGCTTCGCTAAAAGTAAACAAAACTATTATTGTGATTTTGATTTATTGATTAAATCCTATAAAAGCCTAAAGTATAGTGTTCCTTTAATTTTTATGTATTTGTTTGATTATAAGGAGCTTTCCACACCATAAGCACCGCTTTATGCTAAAATTAAATCATGCTTTTACTTTTTGGCGCTTCGCTAAAAGTAAACAAAACTATTATTATGATTTAGAATTTATAAATTAAATTGTATGGAAAAAGCACCGAAAATTCGGTGCTTTAATTATAGGCTTAGGGTTCTGCAAAAAATATAAAGGTAGAACCGTTTTAGCGTTTTGCTTTGAAAAAGCTTGATAAGATTTCTGAGCATTGGTCTTGCAAAACTCCGTTTGTGATTTGAGGCTTGAATAGTGGGTAGTCGGTTAGGTTTATCATTGTGCCGAAGGCTCCTGCCTTATGGTCGGGAGCACCATAGACTACTCTTTCAATACGGGAGTTAATAATTGCGCCTGCGCACATGGGACATGGCTCTAAGGTTACATAGAGGGTGCAGCCAACTAAACGCCATCCGCCAAGCAATTTACTTGCTTCGTTAATTGCTTTGATTTCGGCGTGATAGAGGGGGTTTTTGTCCTTTTCGCGTGTGTTGTGGGCTCTTACTAAAATTTCGCCGTTACGCACGATTACAGCGCCCACGGGGACTTCATCCTCGGTGGCGGCTATTTCTGCTTCCTTTAATGCTTCAAGCATAAATATTTGGTCTTGATTTTCCATAGCTTAAATGTCTGCAAGGTCCATATATCTTGAACCGTTTTCTGCGATAAATGCTTTTCTTGCTACAATATCATCGCCAAGTAATGTTTCAAACATTTTTTGAGTTTCGTATTCATCGGCAGGGCTAACCTGAATGAGTCTTCTTGTTTCGGGATTCATTGTAGTTTGCCACATCATATCAGGCTCGTTTTCGCCAAGACCCTTTGAACGCTGGATTGTGTACTTTTTGCCTTCAAGCTTTTCAAGAATTTCTGCTTTTTCTGTTTCGTTATACGCAAACTGAATTTCATCCTTGCCGCTTGTGATTTCGTAAAGCGGAGATTCGGCAATAAAGATTTTTCCCTCCCTAATTAGAGTTGGTAAAAGTCTATAAAACATTGTTAAAATAAGGGTTCTTATTTGGAAGCCATCCTCATCGGCATCGGTACAGATGATAATTCTGCGCCATTTTAGGTTTTCAAGCTTAAATGGCATCATATCATCCTTAGACTTGGTTTTAACCTCAACGCCACAGCCGATAACCTTAAGTAAGTCGATGATAATGTCGCTTTTGAAAATCTTTTCATATGAGCTTTTTAGACAGTTAAGGGTTTTACCTCTTACAGGAATGATAGCTTGGAATTCTGCATCTCTGCCTAGCTTACAGGATGTAAGCGCAGAATCTCCCTCAACTATATAAAGCTCTCTTTTGTTTTCATCCTTGCTTCTACATGAAACAAATTTCTCTACTCTTGCAGTAAAGTCGCTAGAGGTGGCAAGCTTTTTCTTAATATCAAGCTTAGTGGTTTCAGCCTTTTCTCTTGCTCTTTTGTTAATAAGAGCTTGATTTGCGAAAATTTCCGCCTCGGCGCTATGCTCTGTAAAGTAGATTTCAAGCTTTGATTTAATAAACTCGCAAAGAGAATCCTCAATAAATTTATTAGTAATAGATTTCTTTGTTTGGTTTTCGTATGAGGTTTGGGTTGAAAAGCTATTGATTACGACAACTAAGCATTCTTGAATATCGGTAAAGCTGATTTTGCTTTCGCCCTTTTGATACTTTTTGTTATCCTTGATATACTTATCAAGCTCGTTTACAAATGCTTTTCTTACTGCTTTATCAGGAGAACCGCCATGCTCAAGGAAGCTTGAGTTATGGAAATATTCGGTCATGTTTACAGTATTGGAAACACAGAAGCAGATTTGTGCCTTAAGCTCATAGTCCTCTTTATCCTCTCTGTCTCTGCCCTTGTCCTCCATTTCCCAGTAAACGGGGGCGGTTTTACCGTTAGTGCCTACGATTTCGCTTACATAATCGGTAATGCCGTTTTCGTAAAGGAATTCAGTTTTTTCAAATTTGCCATTTGGCATTTGATAGTTGAGGACTAATTTAAGCCCTTTGTTTACTACCGCTTGCTTATGTAAAACATCTAAGAAATGCTCTCTTGTAATTGCAATATCGGTAAATACCTCAAGGTCAGGACGCCAGCGTGTTAATGTTCCTGTGCGCCTTTCCTTACCCTCTAATGGGCGTACCTTAAGCTCGGTAATAGGCTCGCCCTTTTCAAAGTGGATTTCGTAAAGGGTGTCCTTTTTATAGGAATAAACATCCATAAATTCAGATGAATATTGTGTTGCGCATGCGCCAAGACCATTTAAGCCAAGGGAGTATTTGTATGCGCCACCATCATTGTTTTCGTACTTACCGCCTGCATAAAGCTCACAATAAACAAGCTCCCAGTTGTAGCGATTTTCCTTTTTGTTAAAATCAAGTGGCACGCCTCTGCCGCGGTCATCAACCTCAATTGTTCTGTCTTGATATACGGTTACTGTAATTTCCTTACCGTAGCCTTCTCTTGCTTCATCTATGGAGTTGGATAAAATTTCAAAAAATGAATGCTCACAGCCCTCAAGACCCTCAGAGCCGAAAATTACCGCCGGTCTTTTTCTTACACGGTCTGCGCCTGTTAGCGCATATATACTTTGCTCATTATATTCCTTAGCCATATTTCCTCCTAAAAAGTTAAAAAGATAATTATACATAATAATTTTAGCATATAAAAATATTTATTGCAAGAGGAATTTCCATTTTTTATTATATTTAAAATTTATAATGTACTTCTTTGAGGACATTATACAGTTGACTTTATAATAAATTAGGTTTATAATTAAATAAACACTGACTTTGGGGGGCAAAAATGAAGGAATTTTTCAAAAATCACGGTATAGAGCTTTTTTCTCTTATTCCGTTAAAAAGATGTAAAATACTTAAAAAATATTTGCTAGAAAAAAACGGACTAAGTGAGAATGACAATGCTATTTTATTTTTAATTCCGTATAGAAATGAAAGCACGCCTATCAACCTAACTGTTTATGCATCGGTGCTTGATTATCACGGATTTGTTGACAGTCTTAAGGCTGACCTTGGCGAGTATGTGTCTATGAAATATCCCGAGGGGAAATTCTGCATTTTTGCTGACCACTCCCCTATTGATGAGGTACATGCTTCATGCATTAGCGGTCTTGGATTTATTGGAGATAATGGACTTTTAATTAACGAAAAATATTCCTCGTTTGTTTTTTTGGCGGAATGTGTAACTAATTTAAGTGATAAGGACTTGGGTATTGAATATGCGCCGGAAGCTTCTGTTAAGGAGTGTTTACATTGTGGAAAATGCAAAAATGCATGTCCCTGTGGTTGTATTGGCGAAAACGGCAAGCCAAAAACTGAGTGTCTTTCCGCTATTACACAAAAGAAAAATGAGTTAAGTGATGATGAAATTAGGCTAATGCTTGAAAATGGAAGCATTTGGGGCTGTGATGTATGTCAAAATGTATGTCCTTATACTAAAAACGCCTCGCTGACTCCTATTGATTTTTTCAAAAATCACGGTATAGAGCTTTT
>JAZSHT010000058.1:0-2870 GCA_045533435.1 Eubacteriales bacterium
AACATTTGTTGCTAAATAAAATAAACCCCGACACACCGTGTCGGGGTTTATTTTATACAGCATTTGGCTGATGATATACAAGGCTATGCCTTGATGATATACACACCTTTGGCGTGATGATATACAATCCTGCGGATTGATTATATACACGCTCCGCGTGATTATGGTTAGATAATTGAATTTGTGGCAAGTGAAATTATTTCGCTACCGCAAAATAGTGAAATTATATCGCAAGCGATATAGCGAAATTTCACTTCGTGAAGCTAAATTAAATTTGCTCCTTTTAGCTGCCGTAAGGCAATTTAGCTCCCGCAGGGAATTTAGCTCGCGTAGCGAATTTAGCTTGCGCTTGCGCAAATTTAGCTGCATATTCAATTTGTCAAACAAATTGAATATGCTACCACCTGAGGTGGATAGGAAAGCATGGTTTGACCTGAATAGGTAAGCTCAATGGTGTCCCCCACCATGATGCTTTCGCGTGTTACCTGTGAGCCGTTTTTGTTATAGTATTTTGCAGATGCAGTTAAAATGTGATAGATGCCGAATGCATAATCGCTTTCAATTACCTCAACCACAAGTCTGTCATTTTCTACCTTTTTAACGATAGCCTTTAAAACAAATTCAGCCTTTGGCTCGCTTGATTGGTCATCGCTTAAAATTTCATCATCATTGGCTATCATATCAATATCCTTTTCCTTTGATGCCTCAGCGTTTTGGTTGATTTCCTTATTATTTTCCACGCCTGTGTTGACAATCGCTTGTGATTCGGGAGCGTTGTTTTGTTGAATGTTGTCAAGGTCAATGGCGTTATTTTCCAAGCTTGTGTCAGCTTCATTTTTCGCCCCGCATGAAATTATCATGCATACTCCTAAAATTATAATAATACTTAATAAAAGCTTTTTCATATAATCACCTTTATATTATTTTATGTTGATTTTCTAGCATTATGATACCATAATTTTACAAAAATGTCAACAGCGATAAAAGCTCAATATTGATTTTTAAATACGCATATGATATACTACCCATATAAAATTAAGGAGCGCGTATGGATAGAGGTCAGCTTGACGCTTGCAGGGATGAGCGTGGATTTATAGATATTTCCTGTCTTAAGGACGAAAAATCGTCCGTGGTTTTTGCAAGTAATGCAAAATTATTATATGAGCTTGATGATTGTCAGGTAATATTTAAAAGCTACTCAAGTGAGCAAAATAAGCTATTCATGGGTGCTTTTAATGAGGTTTTATATTTTAGACTTGCAAAGAAGCACGGTATTTTTTGCGCCGAATATGATTTTGCTACCTTGGGCGATGAAAACGGTACTGTAAGCTACATTATTAAAGGAAATGTAAAAAGCATTTATGAGCTTTCAAGAAAAAAATATTCTTCCCTTGATGTAATAAGAGGCGCCCACCTTTCTTACTTAGAGCTTTGCAATTTATTTGAAAAAAGATATAAAAAGCACGCAATCACGCTAAAAAATGAGCTTTTAAATCTGCTTATATTCGATGCGCTTTTAGGGCACTCTGACAAAGGATGTACTAATCTTTTAATTTACGAAAATGAAAATGAAGTCCATTTATATTCCGTAGATGGCTCGGATTTATGGGGAAAATTCATTTCACTAAAAAATCGCGGAAGGGAGCTTCATTCCTTTTTAAGCTCCCTTGATGGTAACAAGAAAAATGAGCTTTTAGACCTGCTTCTTAGGATAGATGTAAATGCGGAAATTGATAATCTTGTAAAGGAATATCCCGTATATACGGAAATAGCAAAAACGGTAAAAGAAAACGCAAATCGCACAAGGGAAGCGATTTTACAAGGGGAAAACAACAAAATAATAAATGATTACTTTCTATATCCAAAAAGAGAGATAAGAATAAAAAAGGGTGGTAAAATTATATGAAAGAATTAGAATTAAACGACAAAAATGTTAACGAGGTTTTAAAGATAAGGGATAAGGACATTAAATCAAGGGACAAATATGTAGATGTTTCCGGTGGCGAGGCTTTAGTTATCGTGCCTGATACCTATAACGAGCTACGCATATTTATTAAGGATTGGCTACCTTTATGCTTAGAGGATGCTGAAAAAAGAGTGGAGAAATTCAAAAAAGCCTTAAAGCGCAGAAGCTTTTTTAAGGGATACGGCTTAAACGATAATATGATCTGCCATATGGTGGCAAGATTTGTGGCAACTATCAAAATAGAACAGTGTAAACAGCAAGACAAGCTCATGGTAAATGCGCATAAATACGCGAAATATGAGTATATAGGCTACACATATCTTTCTGAAATTGTTACAGTAATGGAAAGATTTCTTGAATACACAGATGAAATTGAAGGCGACAGAGGAATAACCGTTAATGCCTATGATGATTTGAGAATGAAGTATTAAAAAGCACCTCGTGCTTTTTTAGCTATTAGCCGCTAGCGAAAGGACAATCCTTCCACCACCTTCTGTCCTCTTGCCGAGGCGGTACCCTTTTGTCGCTTTGCGACATTTCCCCTAAAAGGGGAATCCCCCCTCCCTTTACACAAGGGAGGCTATGTCAGCGGTCAACTGATTAATATAAGAGAAAAGCACTTCAAAATGAAGTGCTTTTTATAGTAAAAATGTTTTAGCAATTTTGCTATCTACTATTGGCTAACGGCTGACCCTTAGGCTCCTTCTGGGAGGGAGCTGTCAGCAACGCTGACTGAGGGAGAATGCGTAACAATAAAGTCGTAATACGCTTCAAGTACCGTTGGCTCCTTCCGTCACGCCACGCAGCGAACCCCCAAAGTTCATTTCATTCGCTTCGGGGAATCCCTGCCGCGTGCCACCTTCCTCTCGGAGGAAGGCTTTTCTGAGTGCTGACCACTATATAC
>JAZSHT010000033.1:0-9625 GCA_045533435.1 Eubacteriales bacterium
TCCCCTTACATTGAACACCAAATAAAAATCCGCTTGTTGCCAAGCGGAAATTTTTTATTTTATGTGTTCTATGGTTTTCTTCGCCATATCGGAAATTTTTACCTTATCGTAGCCGAAAAGGGTGGTTTCAAGCGTATCGTTAAATGGCTCTGTCCATTTTTTATCAATTCCATCAACACCGTTTACAATACCTAAGATTGAGCCAACGGTTGCACCGTTACAGTCTGTATCAAAGCCTGCTTGAACTGCCATACAAATTGTCTTTGAGTAATCGTTTTCGCCATAGAGAAGTGAGGCGGCAACTATCATTGCATTTGAAATTGTATGACACCAATCGTGTCCATCGTGGTCGTTCCATTCCTCGTAAATTTTAGCGAAAGCTTCATCACTTGTAAGACCCTCATTGTACCAATCAATAACTGCGCTTACTCTTTCGTAAAGGCGTGAGGTATAAGGAATTTCAGCAAGACCGCCCTTGATAATATCTACCATATTATCGGTGGAAAATGCAAGAGCAATCATAGCGCTTGCCCACATTTCGCCATAAATACCATTCTTTACATGGGAAATTGAAGCATCGTTAAATGCCATTTTAGCGGCAATTTTCGGATTTTGTGGGTTGATGTATCCAAAATAGTCGCCACGAATTTGCGCGCCAATCCATTCTCTAAATGCATTTTTATAGGTTGCGGTGTGAGGTGGAACAAAACGGTTAGTAAGGTTAATAAATGCGCGTCTTTCAGCGGTACAGTATGACTCCTTAGGCTGAAGCATTTGCCAAGCATGACCCACATGCCATGGAGCAAAGTCTCTGCCGTATCTTCTAATAATTTCATAGCCCATTACCATATAGTTTGTGTCATCATCAAATGGAGCATAGCCACTTACCTTATCAATAAAGGGCCTATTTAAAACCCAACCGACATGCTTCATATCCTCTTTAATATCGGTGGTTTTTATGTATCTGTGTAGTGGAAAATTATCTGAGGATTTAAGGATTTTCCAAATATCCTCCTTCCAAAGACATTCAATAGGCTTGCCAAGCATACAACCGCAAATTCTACCAAACCACGCACCCTGTAACTTTTTTTCAAGTGCTTTCTTTGATAAACGCGATTTTTTTATAGGATATTTTTTAGTTAGCTTTTGAATTTCCTCATAGCTTGATGGCTCATTATACTTAAAGTCAGCTCTTACCTTTGCTTCGCATATCATATTGAAAAGAACATCGCAAATTTCTTCCTTATGCTCACTTCTTTTCATTTTTGATACAGCTTCAAAAACATTCTTTAAAGATTCAATATCAAGTCCTTCCTCGTAGGATTGACGGTATTCTGTCATAATATCATCGCAGTAGAATTCCCACCACGCGTTGCTTTCGTAGTCCTTTGTTGGTTTCATTTTTTGCTCCCTTCGGTCGAAATAGTGGTCAGTGGCTAGTGGTCAGTGGTCAGTGGCTACATAACGCATTGCTTAATTCCGACATTTCATTGAAATAATTTTATCATACATGTGTGCAATAGTCAACAAAAACCACAAATTATGTGATGAAAAACTGAAAATTTTTGCTAATATTAAATATATTATTGATTTATTTTATATTATATGCTATACTTTATGCTGTATAAGTACGTGACATTATAAAAATCATAGAACATAAAATTCATTTAGCTAATCTCGCTGACAGCTAACCGCTGACGGCTAACGGCTATAAAACGACCGAAGGGAGTTTACATGATAGAAGTACAAAACCTAGTAAAAAAATACGGCGACAATTACGCCGTTGATGATGTTTCTTTTTCCATTAAGCAAGGGGAAATTGTTGGCTTTTTAGGTCCTAACGGAGCAGGAAAGACAACCACAATGAATATGTTGACAGGCTATCTTGCGCCTACCTCTGGCAAGGTGCTTATTGATAACATTGATATTATGGACAAGCCCATAGAGGCTAAAAAGAATATCGGCTTTTTGCCTGAAACGCCACCTCTTTATGTGGATATGACGGTATATGAATACCTTTCCTTCGTTTACGAGCTTAAAGGCTGCGATATGAACAGAGAAAAGCATTTAAACGAGGTATTAAGCACCGTAAAAATTTACGATGTTAGAAATAGACTTATAAGAAACTTATCAAAGGGCTACAAGCAAAGAGTAGGAATTGCATCTGCCATTGTTGGTAACCCAAAAATCATTATTCTTGATGAGCCAACAGTAGGTCTTGACCCTCAGCAAATAATTGAAATAAGAAGTCTTATAAGAATTTTAGGTAAGAGCCATACGGTTATTTTGTCCTCACACCTTTTAAATGAGGTACAGGCAGTATGCTCCAGAATTTTAATTATCAACCACGGTAGAATTATCGCTGATGAAAAAGCGTCAAGCCTCTTAGGCTCGCTTGGTCAGTCAACTAAAATCAAGGTTAAGGTTGCAGGATCTCAAAAGGAAGTATATAATATTCTTCGCGCACTTCCGGGTGTTACCGATGTTAAGGAAGCAGGCGTTAAGGAAGGGGACTCCTTTACATTCTTAGTTGAGTCTAAAAACGGAATTGATATAAGAAAGCCAATGTTTAATGCATTAGCAACAAAAAAATACCCAATTATGGGACTTGAAACCACCGAGGGCGAGCTTGAGGATGTATTCGTTAAGCTTATCGATGGGGATAAAAGAAGATAGGAGGAGATTAAATGTTAGCAATTTATAAGCGTGAAATGCGCTCATACTTTACAACCTGGACAGGCTATGTGTTTTTAGCAGTTGCAATTTGCTTATCTGCATTTATATTTTCCATGTCCACAATTTTAAGCTCCACCTCTGAATTAAGCGGATATTTTTCAATAATCGTTTATGGCATGGTAGTATTTTTACCTATCCTTACAATGAAAAGCTTTTCCGAGGAAAGAAAGCTTAAAACAGAGCAGCTTTTAATGACAGCCCCAATTTCCTCATGGGAAATGGTCCTTGGCAAGTACCTCTCAGCCATTACAATGCTTGCTATATATTTGGCATCAACACTTATTTTCTTTGTTCCTCTTTTTGAGTACGCGGTGGTTGATGTGGTAAATGGCTACGGTCCAAATGTTGCCCTTATGTTTGGCAACATGCTTGCAATGTTCTTAATTGGCGCATGCTTTATCGCTGTGGGAATTTTTATTTCCTCTTTAACCGAAAATCAATTTGCTTCAATCGTTTTAACAATAGTAATCCTACTTGCATTTTTACTTATCGGCTCACTTAACTCACTTATTGAGAATGAAAGTGTCAGAGTAGTGCTTGATTGGTTTTCAATTTATTCAAGATATCAAAACTTTACCTATGGTATATTTGATATATCCGCACTTTTCTACTATATTTCAGTAGCAGGCGTATTCGTATTTTTAACAACTCGCGTGTTTGAAGCGCGCAGATATAATTAAGGGGGTAGCAAAATGGATAAGATTTTTAAAACCCCTCGCGCAAAGAAAAATGCTATAACAGTTGGTATTATAGCATTGGTAATTGCATGCGTAATTATGTTAAATGCAATTATAACCGTTCTTGGCAACAAATTTGATTGGTATTTAGATATGACCGATGAGCAAATCTATACTATATCCGATGCTCTTAAGGAAACCTTAAAGGGCGCAAATATGGATGTTGATGTAGAGGTAATCTTTACATGCTCTGAGGATTATGCAAAAAATAATTTCTCAAATCTTTCAAGCGGAGATGCGCTATCCTATGTATATTCCACCGCAACACAAATTGCCAAGGAATATGATAATGTAATTATTTCATATCACGATACCGCAAAGGAGCCAGACTTCTTTAAAACAAAATTTACCGAAATTGACAGATTTTTAAATAGCATTGAAAATCCTGTAATTATCGCAAGAAGAACATACGATAAGGACGGAAATGTAAGCTATGGCACACACTTTAAGGTGTATGCAGCCCGTTCCTTCTATGGCTTTTCATCTAGTGATTCATCACTTTACGCTTATAATGGCGAAAAGGTATTCGCTTCTGCTATTTTAAGCTTAACTCTTGATAAAGCGCCTGCGGTTTACTTCACAACAGGCCATAACGAAAAGCTTTATAATAGAACTCAAGAAAGCACAATGCCAATAGAGCTTATCAATCTTTTCTACTACTGTGGCTTTAAGGTAGAGGAAATTGACCTTGATAATAGCGATATTCCAAGTGATGCTAGAATGATTGTAATAAATCAACCGGAATTTGATTTATCAGCAAATATCATAAATAAGCTTGATACCTACATGGGCAATCAAGGAAGCGTTATGATATTTACAAACCCTGACTTTAATGAAAATACACCGAAGCTTCTTTCATTCCTTGAAACACGCTGCGGTATAACTACAAATATTGGAGATAAGGTTACTGACAATAAGTCAAATATAATTGATGATAAATTCTCATTCCGTGGGGAAATTTCATCAAATAACGCGGCAAAAACATATCTTTCATATTTATCAAACGCCACAGGCGCAAAGCCTTTCTTTACAAATGCAACCTCAGTTACAATCAATGATAAGTTCATGAGCGAAAACGGAGCATATGAGGGAGATAGCTACATTTACACATTGCCTTTATTCCAAACAGCAAACAGCGGAGAATACAAGGATGTAAACGGCAACCACTATGTAATGACAGCCACCTCAATTTTAAAGGGCAAGGACAATACCGATAAGTATTCATACCTTGTATATTGCCCATCAAATGGCTTTGCCTCAGATGAAGCGTTACAAAACCAAGCATATCCAAATAGCGATATTGTTTTATCATTAGTTCATGCAATGACCTCTGCTCAAACAACTGTTGAGATTGACTATAAGGCATTCGTAAATTACGACCTTGATATTACAGAATCCCAAGCTAAAACAGCCACAGCATTACTTGTAATTTTAATGCCTGCTGTTGCTATAATAGTTGGCTCGGTACTAATTTTCAGGAGAAAACGCAGATGATAAAGAAAAGGGACTATATAACACTTAGCGTGCTAGGCGGAATTTTCCTTTGTCTTTTGCTTGTATTTATCCTTGCAGTAGCTCCTCTTTTAAAGGAGGATAAAAACGGACGCGTTCCCCCCGAAATCCTTGATGGCGAATATACAAACGGAGTAAATGTATCGCTATATCCACCTATTTTCGATGGAAATCTTTTGGAAATTAAGGTTGAAAACGGTACAGGCGAGTATTCCTTTATTCAAAAGACGGAAAAAGATAAAACCTCAATGGTTATTAAGGGACACGAATACATGACCTATGACAACGCCGTTTACGCGTACCTTTCAGTATTCGCAAAGGAGCCAAAGGTTCCAATGGATGGCGTAGTAATAAGAAATGTTACCGAGGCGCAAATGTCTCAGTATGGCACAACGGAGCTTTTATGTAATGCAAAGGTTACTGTAAGCTATAAGGTAGGAAATGAAACCAAAACACACAAATTACTAATAGGCAATAAGGTTATGTCCTCAGCTCAAAGCTATTATGTAGCAGTAGAGGGCAGAAGCCATGTATATTTAATTAATGCATCATTCGTTGATAATGCAATTTTAAAAGGCATAAACGATTATATATCCCCTGCTATTTATTCAAAGTATAAAAACGCGGCAGAGGCAGGACTTGCAATCAAGCAATTCATTATAATGCTTACCAACCAAAAGGGCGATATGGAGGCTAAGGAAATTGTAATGGTTGAGCAGGATAAGGAGCTTATCGGCACATCAACCTCATCAACCTTTAAATTTACATATCCGGGCGTTTACCCACAAAAGATAATTGCCAGCAATGACTATGTTTTAGGCGTTTATGGACAGCTATATATAAACTTCGCAGGAGATAAAGTAGTTGCTTTAAATCCTGACCAAGCAACACTTGAAAAATACGGTCTTGGCAAGGAGCAGGAGCAATATATGATTTATGCTTCAGTTCATGACCAAACCGATGATAATTATATTCCTGCAATCTATGTAAGTAAGGAATTTATTAAAGAGGTTGATGGAGCTAAGACACCTGTTCACTATGTAATGTCAGGCTATCATGCAGAGGTTACTATTGTTGAAGTGCCTGCTGAGCAGATGTTTTTCTTAAAGAGCGATGACCAAACAATGCTTGATTGGTCAGCTACAAACTCAATTTTCGCAGGCTTTAGCGAATATTTAAGACCTGAGCCGGACATCAATGCGCCAGGCGTTAAGGTTATGAGAATTAAAACAAAGGATTTTGATGAAACCTTTGATATTACCATTGACAAAAACGGCAGATTAAGCGCAATTTCAAGAAGCGGAAAATATTCCTTCATTGATAGAATTGGCGCAACGGAAGCATACACCACAAACCAATTTTCAAACCTTTATACATTGCTTTTATACTATCCAATGCCATCACGCTTTAATACTCTAAGCGATGACGAGAGGGATAGCGTAAGAATAGAGGAAAACATCATTTATCAGCTTGAGGTTGAAATGAATGATGGAACGCTTTATAAATACACCTATTATACTCTTGATGAGATGTATTCAGGCTACGCTCTTTGTGAAAGCATAGAGGGTAGAATAAACGGAAACGGCGAAGCGGAATATAAATCTCCACAAGCTATCTTTGATGTAAAATCAAGACACATCGGACTTATTGCCGAAAAATACAAGCTAATCCTTGAAGGCGGCAGCTTTAATCCGATGGATTACATTTACTAACCCGCGGTTAGTAAATAGGGGACAGGATATAGGGAATAGGGGATAGGGAACAGTAAATATTGTTTTCCACCCACCCATTTATCTGTTCCAAAAATTGCAATATATTATATTGAACTTATATTTTGAGGATAAAGACAGTTGAATAGGGCGAAAAGTCTAACCTTCCCTGTGAGCGTAAGCGAACCCCTATCTCCTATCTCCTATCCCCTTAAAAAAGAAAGGAATTTTTCCCATGAACTACCAATACGGACATTTCAATGAAACAGGCGATGAATTTATCATCACAGCCCCAAACACACCAAGACCATTTGACAACTTCCTCTTTAACGACTCCTGCTATGCAAATGTGCATCAAACAGGTATCGGCTGCTTTGACTACCAAATCAACGGCACAGAGGGAATTCAGCTTTACACAGGCGTAGGCAGAATTTGCGACTACGATGTATTCGGTAAGGACCACCTTTACAACCGCCTTATCTTTATTCGCGATAACGAAACAGGCGAATTCTGGACTCTTAACTGGGAGCCTGTATGTCATCCATATCAATCCTATAAGTGTGTTCAAGGCTTAGGCTACACATATGTTGAAAATAAGACATGCGATACACTTGCTTCAATGCGCATTTTCGTACCAACCGGAAAGGATGCAGTTGAGCTTTGGAAGCTAGGCATCAAAAACGAAAGTGATAAAAAGCGTTCATACTCAATCTTTACATATAGCCAAATTCAATTTAAGTTTAAGTGGGGCTTTGATAGCTACGGCGATACAATGTACCGCTGCACACGCTTTGACAAGGAAAGAAATACCTTCTATATGTCTAAGCACCCATTTATCGTGCCACATAACTACTTAACAGCATTCATGGTAGCTGACTATGAAATTTCAGGCTCAGAGGGCTGTCAAAATGTATTCGTAGGCGAATACGGCACCATAGCTTCTCCAGAGGTAGTTCGTACAGGTGTTAGCAAAAATTCAATCGGAAGCGCTAACGCTACAATCTGCTCACTTCGCTTTGATGTTGAGCTTGAAGCAGGCAAGGAACAAACAATTAGCTTAATGCTCGGCGCTAAGGAAGGGGAAAACGATAGCATTGAATTAGCTGACAAGTACCTAAATAACCAAGACAAATACTTTGAACAAACAAAGAAATACTATAAGGACCTTTACTCAAAGAACCAAATCAAGACAGAGGATGAGCATCTTGACCGCCTTATTAACTATTGGGGCAAGCACGCAACTCACTTCGGCGCTACCTGGTGCCGTTGGGGATATAACGGCTACCGTGATATCGTTCAACACGGCTTTGGCGTAGTTTCCTTTAAGAACGAAAGAACAAAGCAAATTTTAAGAGAAGCAGTTTCTAACCAATATGCAAGCGGTATGGCTGTTCGTGGCTGGAATCCTGTTGATACAAAGGCATATTCCGACTCTGCACTCTGGCTTGAATTTACTTTAACTGCATACCTTCGCGAAACAGGCGATGTTGACTTCTTAAAGGAGGTTGTTCCATTTAGAGATGAGGGCGAAGCAACCGTTCTTGGTCATATGGACAGAGCCTTAGACTTCCTTGAAAGTAACAAGGGCGTACACAACCTACTTTTAATTAAGTTTGGCGACTGGAATGACTCTTTAACAGGCGTTGGTAAAGAGGGTAAGGGAGAAAGCGTATGGCTCTCAATCGCATATGCTCAAGCACTTCTTGAAATGGCAGAGCTTGCTAACTTCTTAGGCGATAGCGAAAAGGAAAAGAACTACCTTGCAAGACGCGAGAGCATTAAGAATGCTATTAACGATAACGCTTGGGATGGCGGTTGGTACTTAAGATGCTATACCGACAACGGCTCTCCTCTTGGCTCAAAGGAAAATAAATACGCTAAGATGTTTATGGAATCACAATGCTGGTCACTTATCTCAGGCGTAGCAAGTGAGGAAAGAGCAAACACAGTTATTAAGTCAATGGATGAAAACATGGCAACACCTGTTGGTTATATGCTCTTAACTCCTTCATTTAAGGAATTTGACTCAACAATCGGTCGTATTTCTGCTATGGAGCCGGGCATTTGCGAAAATGGTACAATCTACTCACATACAAATATTTGGATGATTTTGGGCTTACTCAAGTACGGCAAGGCTGACCTTGCATACGAGCTATTTAAGAAGATTGCTCCAGGCTATATTATCGGCGATAATGCAGAAATTAAGAATAAGTGTCTCCCATACATGTTCTCAAACTGCTACTTTGGTCCGGAGCATAAAAATAGCGCATTCCAAATGGAATATAGCTGGATTACAGGCTCTGTTGCTTGGTACACAAACACAATGGAAAGCTACCTAATCGGCGCAAGACCATCATATAAGGGACTATTAATTGAGCCACATCTTCCATTCGAAAGTGCTTCCATGAAGCGTTCATTCCGTGGCGCAGAATACGAAATTACCGTATCTAACCCACAAAAGAAAGCTAAGGACTACACAGTATCATTAGTAGTTGATGGCAAAGCAATCGATGGCAACATCGTTCCTGACTTCCGCACAGGCTCACATACAGTTGAGGTAGTAATTAAATAACAACAAGGCAACCGAGCAATCGGTTGCTTTTTGCTATTTGATTTAGTGGTTAGTGGTGCAACTCTGTTGCAATCACGCGAAGCGTGTATATCATCGATCCGCAAGGATTGTATATCATCACACGCAAGTGTGTATATCATCAGCCTTTGCCTGCATAATTTCTCTCCCCAACAATATAATAGCATAAAAAAACCGGGACTGACCGGTACACTTTTGCAAAACCGCAAAGTTTTTCGGTGGGGACAGGGGACGGGGGATTGTCCGTGCATTATGCAACCTTGCGGTTGATGATATACATCCCTTTGGGATGATGATATACAAGGCTCTGCCTTGATGATATGCACACCTTCGGTGTGATT
>JAZSHT010000146.1:0-5651 GCA_045533435.1 Eubacteriales bacterium
TTATATAATGTCAATATGTTTTTAGTGGATAGGGGATAGGGGATAGGGGATAGGGGATAGGGGATGGGGGGTAGTAGTTAGCACGCACCGAAGGTGCATATCGCTACGAAGCGGTGCTTCGTTTTATCGCTAAATTGCGAAGTAATTTTATATCGCTCGCCGTAGGTGTATCTCGCTCTGCGAAGCAGACATGCTAGCGATTAGCAGTTAGCTATTAGAAAGCAAAAAACCAAAAATTTCATAATAAGGTAAATTATTCCATGAGAGGGTAAACCGACCAAGAAAATTTTCCTCTTGATAAAATATGGCTAATATGTTATAATATTTGCGAGCGCGTGTGCGTTAGACTTTAATTTTGACTATTAAGTGAGATATATATAATGAAAAATAAAGCAAGGAGAAACAAGATACTTATCCTATTTGGCGTATTTATTTTGTTCATTCTTTTGATGGTGTTTCTCTTTTCGGGAGATAACTTCGTTCTTTTAAAAAGCATATTTGCAGATGAAAATTTAGATAACGATGAGCTACGCGAAAAGCTTAGCGATTTCGGCATTAAGGGCTACATAACAATAACTATTCTTTCAATGCTTCAGGTGGTATTGCCATTTTTACCGGCAGAGCCTGTGCAGGTTATTGCAGGAATTGCATTTGGATTTCCAATCGGTCTTATTTGCTGTACCATTGGCGTAATTCTTGGCTGCTTGTTCATATTTGTTATGTATAAGATTTTCGGCAACAGAATACACCATTATTTTGTAAAAAATATTCATATCGATTTTGATAAGGCTTCAAGCTCAAAGCAAATAGTGGCGGTAATTTTTATTTTGTTCTTTTTACCTGCCATACCCTACGGTATGATTTGCTTCCTTGCAGCAAGCGTTAAGATGAAGCTTCCAAGATATATGACCGTAACGATTTTAGGCGCGCTTCCATCAATTTGTATAGGCGTTGGCCTTGGTCATATTGCCATTGCGGTAAGCTGGTTTATTTCTATTGCGGTTTGTCTTTTACTGATTGTGCTTTTGTCTATTCTTATGATGAAGCGAGAGATTATTTTTGCAAAAATCAATAAGGCTCTTGATACTAAATATTCATCAAAAACAGTTGTGCAAAAATGCTCGCCATTTGTTATTGATACGGCGTATATAATTTCAAAAATAGCATTATTCTTTAAGGGCGCTAAGGTTAAATATACAAATAAGGTAGGCGGGGAAATAGAAAATCCATCAATAGTTTTATCTAACCATGGCTCGTTTTTAGACTTTGTTTTTGCAGGCACTCTCATTCGCAAGAAAAGACCTAACTTTATTGTTGCAAGGCTTTATTTCTACAAAAAGCTTTATGCTAGAATTATGCGCAAGGGTGGCTGCTTCCCTAAGAGCATGTTTACATCTGACCTTGACAGCGCAAAAAACTGCCTAAGAGTATTAAAAAACGGCGATGTCCTTGCCATGATGCCTGAGGCAAGATTATCAACCGCAGGCGAATTTGAGGATATTCAAGAGGGTACTTATTCCTTCTTAAAGAAGGCGGGAGTGCCAATATACATAATCAAGATAAGAGGCGACTATCTTGCGTCTCCAAAATGGGGCAACGGCTTAAGGCGTAATTCTTATATTGAGGCGGAAATTGATACGCTTCTTACTAGGGAGCAGGTTGACAGCCTTTCTATTGAGGAAATTAAGGACATCATTGAGAGGGAAATGTACTATAACGATTTTGAATGGCTAAAAGCACATCCAGAGCTTAAATATAAGTCAAAAACTCTTGCTGAGGGACTTGAAAATATCCTTGTAAGATGTCCAAAATGCGGCGGAGTACATTCAATTCGCACTAAAAAGCGCAGAGTTTACTGCGAAAGGTGCGACCTTTCATTAACACTTAACGATAGATACGAATTTGAGGAAAATCAATACTTCAAAACCTTTGCAGAGTGGTATAAATTCCAATGGGATAAAATTGCAAGCGATATTTCTGATGCAAGCGCGAAAAATGTCGATTACTGTATAAAATCCAAGGTGGAATTAAAGCTCCCATCATTTGATGGTAGCACCATGCTTCGCCATGGCGGAAATGGTGTGTGTGTTTTAAATAAGGACGGTCTTACCTACACGGGTACTAAGGACGGCAGCGAATTTGAAATTCAATTTCCACTTTCTAAGGTATATAGACTTTTATTTGGTGCAGGTGAGGACTTTGAGGTGTATTACGGTAGCGAGCTTTATTACTTCGTTCCCGAGGAAAAGAGAAGCTGTGTTGAATGGTACATAACCTCAAAGCTTTTATATGACTCCATACACGAAAATAGCTTGATTAAAGCGTAAAATAGAGTAATATATGAAAAAAACAAAAGAAAAACAAAAATCATTTTCAACCATAGAAGCAAAGTCCTTCATAACGGTTTTAATAGTGCTTTCCGCTGTTATTGTAATTTGCGGAGCGTTATCATACTTTATTCCACAAGGACAGTTTTTAAGGGATGAAAACGGAAATATAATAGTCGGCACATATGTAGAAGGCGAAACAGATGGTATTGCTATTTGGAGAATTTTAACTTCTCCAATACGCGTTTTTGCATCTGAGGACGCTGTAACTATTATAATGATAAGCATTTTCTTGCTTATTATGAGTGGCGTATTTAATCTTCTTGATAAAACAGGCGGAATTAAAATATTTATAAGCAAAATTATGAGCAAGCTTCATGGTAAAAATGAGGCGGTGGTTATGATAACCGTCCTTATATTTATGCTTTTTGGTAGCTTCTTTGGTATGTTTGAGGAGCTTGCAACGCTTCTTCCTATTGTGGTATTATTTATGCTTTCAATGGGCATGGATACAATGATGGGCTTAGGCGCATGCTTAATGGCTGCATGCTTCGGCTTTGCCTCTGCAATTACAAATCCATTTTCAGTTGGACTTGCATCACAAATTGCAAATATTCCAACCTCTAGTGGCATATGGCTTAGAATAGTATTTTTTATAATTACATATTTGATGCTATGCGGATTTTTACTCCTTCACGCGAGAAAAATCAAGAAAAATCCTCAGGCGTCCCCAAGCTACAATGTTGACCTTGAAAAAAACGAAAATCTTAAGCTAGATTTGCAAGGCGAGGATGCAAATAGCGGTAAAAAGGCAAGAGTCTACGGCGTATTCTTTATGATTCAAGGGGTAGTGCTTCTTTCAATCGCATTTATAAGAGCAATATCCGATTACGCTATTCCTATTTTGGCTGCAAGCTTTTTAATTTGCGGTATTATATGTGGCTGCATAGTTAGTGAGGATAAAAAAAGCGTATTTAAGTATTTAGGCAAGGGTGCGGTAGCTATGCTTCCTGCGGTTGTTTTAATCGGCTTTGCTTCATCTGTTAAGCTTGTAATGACAGAAAGTGGCATAATTGACACAATAATGAATTACGCCATAGAAATTTTAAGCGGCAAAAATCCATTTATTGCGGTGCTTTTAATTTACGCCTTGATTTTAATTCTTCAAGTCTTTATCGGCTCAGCCTCTGCTAAAATCTTTTTAGTAATGCCAATAGTTATGCCAATCACAACGGCTCTTGGCTTATCTCCATCATTGGTAATTTTAGCTTACTGTATGGCAGATGGCTTTACCGATGTAATTTTACCAACAAATCCAATTCTTTTAATAGGGCTTTCAATGGTAAATGTACCATATGCTAAATGGGTTAAATGGACATGGAAGCTTCAAATTATGCTTCTTATAACAAGCCTTGGCGTATTATTCTTCGCCGTTGCTATAAGCTACTAAACTAAATATATATAAAAGACTTAGTCAAAGGGGCTAAGTCTTTTTTTATTGAACTCATAGAAGCGCACACTTCTACAAAAGCCTACAAAAATCGTAAATTTTTTACAGATAGGTGCTTGCCATATAATATTATATTATAGAGCCTAACGGTTCTAATGATATCCCGCAAGGTGCGGACAACAAAAAATAAGAAAAAATTACAGTGAGGAAAAGAAAATGACAAGAGTATTTTGCAAACAAACCACAGACAGAAATTCAAATCAAAGGCTCAGCTTCTATGTTGAAGCAGGCAGAGAAAGTCATTATTTGTTTTCACAGCATTTTAACAAAGATGTTAACGAAATTTTCAAAAGCGGAGTATCACTTGATAAGCATTTCAATCACTCACTCGCTAACAGAAACAAATCAATCTTAAAGGTTTTTGACAAGCTTCCATCATACATTCGCTACATTGAACAAGAGTACGGTCTTACAATTTTACACAAGACCGCCAAGAAAAGACGCGCAGCGTAGCGACATGCGACGCTATCGCAGCTAAATTTGCGTTGCACGCAAGCTAAATTGACCTTCGGTCAGCGAAATTGCCTGTGGCAGCTAAATTTGCCTATGGCAAGCGAAAAAGCAAATTTAATTTAGCTATTGCGAAAGAATGTGAGCAATAATTTCGCTACAAAACAAGGTTTTGTAATTTCGCTATGTTGCTTGCAACATAATTTCGCTAAAACCAAAAAGCTTTATCTAAATAAAAAATTGCAAATATCGCTAAATAATGCTATAATTATTATATCTTAAGGAGAAAGTATGAGAGTAAAGAAAATGAAAATACCAAAGTACAGAATTTTAACCATTGATGCAAAAGAGCTAGTAGAGCTCGAATTAGCAGGCAGCTCCTTTAATATTTACGATGATGAAAACAAAATTGAATTAAAGCGCTTTAATTCATTTCTATATAACAGCCTTGAGATTAAGGCTCTTAGAGAAGAGTACGAAAAGGCTAAAGCACAAAGAAAGATAGGCGGCAAGTTTGAGCTTTGCAGATATGCAGTTGGCAACGATGAATCTGGCGCAACTCTTTCAGTTATCAATGTAACCTTTGAAAAGGATTTACTTGAATTTAACAAAAAGAAGTCCCACACAGGCTATGTTTATTTACGCGCAGGACACAGAATTGACTTTGCAGCTGACTTAGTTGACAATGTTTGTATAAGAGATGGCAAGCTTATTGCCATTGTTGTTCCTTATAAAAGCAATGATGAATATAAAATCGGAGAGGATACATACGAATATAAGAAGGTAGAATGTCCATGTGAGGAATCAATTTTAGAGGGACTTTTTAAGTATGACCCAGAGCTAAAATGCTACATGGAAGCAAAGAAAAGCCCTGTTAAAATCAAGAGAAGCGAGCTTAGAAGAATGCTTTACGAAAATGGCTTTATGCTTGATGGCAAAAAGCCAACTCATTATGTGCGTTACAAGCGTAGCGCAGGCAGCAGCCGCCAAGGTAACTGCCTCTTTATCGCTGAGCCGCTTTATAAGGGCATGATGAAGTGGTCAGCATGTGGACTTAACCTTGATAAGGTTAAGGACCAAATCTCAAAGGAATCCTACATATCATTAACTCTTTCCAACATGGAAAAGGAAATTTACATTCCTGCCGAAGCTATCGTAATTTTACCCGATGCTAAGAGCGTATTTAGTGATAATGTTGTTTCCGTTGAGGTTGATGAAAGCAAGTCAAATTCTATTACAGCTAGTGAAAAATCAGTAGAGGTAGAGAACAAAATTTGGGATGGTCAAGCACTTTTAGATGAAAGCGTGTTTATAGAAAACGGCTATGACTCTAAGGGTATGATGCTTCTTCGTAACCGCTTCTT
>JAZSHT010000125.1:0-2326 GCA_045533435.1 Eubacteriales bacterium
CGCTTTCGCTAAGCGAAAGCATATCGCGACCGAATTTATTCGGTTATATCACGACCGTGCGAAGCGTGGTCTATATCGCGCGTACATAGTACGCTATATCACTCTGCGAAGCAGACATTCTCAGCAGTCAGCCATCAGCAGTCAGCCGCTAGCGGAATAGTTATGCAAATATGATAAAAACGATTTTACAACACAAAATATATCACTCACACAAGTCAAAAACACCGCTTTGCAAATCAAAATAAAACTTGGTATGTAAGCTTTTACTCGTTTTTGTAATATTTTATTGACATAAGCTACCAAGCGTGATATAATTATTATGTATAGTTGTCGCTATATAATAATATTTTATAAGGAGAAACAAAATGAAAAGACTATTTTTAGTTTTAGTTATGGCTATTGCTTTTGTTTTAGCTCTTACAGTAGCTGTATCAGCTGAATCAGTTCACAATGGCAAGGTTGACCTTAACCAAAAGGTTACACTTTCAGACGGCACAGAATGTGCATTATTTGATGCAGAGGGCAACGCTCTTATTTGGTTTATAGACAATACGGGCGCTTTAAAATCTATCCGTGCAGATATCGGTATTGAGGGCGAAAACAAGGTTGATTATATTATCGATGCTTACGCGGGCGCTTTGGCTGGATTTAATGGTGTATCAATTACTCAAATTGACAGAGTTATTATCACTTATAATGGCGTTACATACGATGCAAAGAGCATAGTTGTATTTAATATCATGGATGATGATGTTGTCGTTACATCATGTACTAAGACCAACTACAACGGTTACATAGGAAAGCCAGTAGATAGCTTTCAAAGTTTATTTAGCGAAGCAACCACTCTTCAATATGCATTTTTAAGACTTGACACGGTTGCTATCCAAGCTTCTGTATTCAATAAAGCTACGAATTTAAAGTATGTTAATCTTGAAGACCTTACTAAAATGGTACAAATTGCTGGTAGCGGTTTTTATGAATGTGCATCCCTTGGTCCAAATATAGTTCTTCCTAATTCGCTTATCAATATTGGTACAGCATGCTTTAGAGGCTGCTCATCGTTAGAAACTATAAGACTTGGCGAAAAGGTTAGTGGTGTAGGTAGCTGGGACTTCCTTATGAACTGTCCAAAGCTTACAACCGTTTATATTCCAGGCACACTTACTAATATCACAATTAACTCATTTAAAGATTCGCCTAATATCACAACTGTATTCTATACAGGCGATGTAACAGCGGCAAATGCATTTATGACAAGCGCTAACAACTCTGGCGGTAATGGCTATGTAACTGCTCTTACACTAATTTCTAACGATGAATACAAGAAGCTTGAGGATAAGAGCGGCAAATATTTCGTTTATGATTATAGCGTATGTAACGCTTTCTATAACGGCAATCACGAGTTTGATATCGAAAAGTCAAATGATTGTGCAGGCATTTGTGGCACATGTGGCGAGGTAGCGCTTAAGGCTAACCCAATTCATAACTATGTAACTACAATTTCTTATGCAAAGGGCTATTTAAATACAGGCATTAAGACTGAGACATGTCAAAATGCAGGCTGCGCTCACGAAAATGGTTATGAAAGCGTTGTTGAAGCAGTTGCTACATTTAACGGCATTTCTGTGAAGATTAAGGGCGATGGCTTAACATTTGGCTTTACAATTAACTATGAAGCACTTGATGAGCTTGTAAAGATTACAGGAAAGAGCGTAGAGCTTGGCTTTGTGGTAGGCGTTAAGGACTTTATTGATGGCGAGGTTTACGGTAACCAAAACGCTGTTACAGCAAGCGTGCTTACATGGATTGTAGAAACAGAAGAGGAAAAGAACGAAGTAAAATATGCAAGCGCAGATTTTGTTCTTCGTGGCACATGGGATAGAATGGTTGACCTTGATGGCGATGAGACTGCCGAAACCGATGTAAAGGATGTAGAATTCTACATGGCAGGCTATCTTGCAACAAATAATACAGTTTCATATCTCAATGCAAGCGACAACTTCACATCCCCTGATGTTGTAACATATAGCGGCTGCAACCAATAGAGATTTAAATAACTAAAAACATAAAAACAGACACACCTGTGTCTGTTTTTTGTTTTAGAATGTAGCAGGAAAATTACAAAGCTCTGCTTTGCGGGTAAATTGTTTTACTCTGTAAAACAGGTAAATTATGTTGCACGCAACATAGGTAAATTGCAAAGCTCTACTTTGCAGGTAAATTGTTGCTTCGCAACAGGTAAATTACTTCGCGTTGCTCAGTAGGTAAATTACAAAACTTCGTTTTGTAGGTAAATTGTTGCTTCGCAACATGTGCAGACAGGGGA
>JAZSHT010000095.1:0-29151 GCA_045533435.1 Eubacteriales bacterium
CGATAGAGGAGGTTATGATATCTTTAACTTTGATGTTTTCAAGCTCGTAGCTTGGTGAAATATAATTTTTCATTTTTTCTCCTCTCTTAGTCTTGAATATTTTCTACAGGAATGTAGATTTTGAAGTTTGAGTAAATTTCATCAGCGGACACGCCTACAAGCGATGGTGTATTGTCCTTTGAAATGTTAAATGCTCTTATTGTCCAGCTGCCCCACCATTCATCGTTTACTGTTACATAGTTAGTTGAAACGTTACCAGGTCTTGTGCTTGATGAGTTTGTGGATGTTTCATTTTTCCATCCCTCTGGGCGGTATTGATAAGCATTACTTACATAAATTACTGCGCCATCAGGTAATGTTTCCTTAGTGAATGTGCCTGTTGCAAAGAATTTATTTCCTGTAGTTTGGTCAAGCAAGTAAAGTGTTGGACCTTGCTTTTCTGACCAATAGTAGGAAAGCGCGTTTAAGCCCATTGCATCTATTGTCAAGGCTCTGTATTCCTTGCCCTCAATTACAGTAACATCTGCTACGCAGTCGCTTGACTTAACATATACAACTGTTGGCTCTGATTCCTCTGGCTCCTCAGGGACAACAGGATTGTTTAATTCAAGGGCAGATTTTGGTACATAGATTTTGAAAATCTCGCCGATATCTGCAATTTCATAGCCTGTGATTTTTCCGCCTGACTTTAATGAGATATTAAATGCTCTTTCTGTTTCCTCATCCCACCATGATGCATCAACGGTTACACGCTCTGTTGATGTGTTGTTAGGTCTTGAGCCTGGCCATCTTTCAGGGCGGTATTGCCAACCGCTTGCGATGTAGATAACTGAGCCAACAGGGAGTGTTTCCTCAGTAAACATCTTTGTTGCAAAGAAGTTATCAAGGTTGCTCGCATTTGAGTTTTCGTGTGATTGGAGTATCTTACCGTTTTCGCTTGAGTTATAGTAAGCAGACTTAATTAAGCCAAGATATTCAACAGGGAGCTCTACTAATTCAACCTCCTCAGGTGTATCAGGAGTGTCTGGAGTATCTGGTGTGTCAGGATTTTCAGGTGTTGTTGGTGTGCCCTTATATTGTGATTCTGTTACGCTAAACGGTGTCTTTACTGCGTTATTTACGCTTTCAATAGCCATTAAAAGCTCGTTTGCATCAACGCCGTTTGGCATATATGTAATATTATCAATAGAAAGACCTGTTAATGCTTTAACGAAAGTAAGTGAGCCGATAAACCTACCTAGGTCATAGCTTAAGTGGAAGCCATCTCTTGTTAATGTATCGCCAACATATGATGTTCTTGCATTTTGGATAGCTGTGCCTGCAGGGATAATAATTTCAATTCTATCGTTTGTTACAACCTTTGTTTGTACTGCATTAAGAATTGCATTGTACATTGTCATTTGGTCCTTGTTGTACTTACTAAATCCGCTATGTGTTGAATTTTGTTGGTATGCCCAAGTCATATGCCATACTAATCTTGCAGATGGATTAAGTGGCTCTACGATATTCATAAGAGCTACTAAGTCGTCATATGTATTTGCTTCACCACTGTTAGGGCTTGCTTGTTGGAATGAGATAAAGTCCCAATCATCACTTTCAACGGCTTTCTTAATTGTGTAGCCACCTGTTGATGACCAAGTGCCTGTTGTATTTGTGCGGTATGTATATGATGCACTGTCATTACTTGCATTTGATAAATGTGTTGCAAGTGAGCAGCCACCGATATAGAGATTGCCAAGAACTACATTTTCAACGCCTGCAGCCTTTGCTACCTGATATACATATTCCATACTGTCATCAGAGAAGCTATTGCCGATTGTTAAAATTTTTAATGTCTTATCATCGTTCCAGTTTTGCTTTTGATCTGAATAGTCAGGGGTTTCTGTTGGTGTATCTGGTTCTGGTTCTGGATTTGGAACAACCGGTACATCTGGCTCGCTTGGATTTTCTGGCTCTTCTGCTATTATTGTAACAGGAACGAAAATCTTAAAGATTTGGGCGATTTGCTCTTCAGTGTATGAGGCGATATTTGTATATTTTCCGTTATCATCGGAAGCGCTGGTGCTTCCTTTATAGAGAGAAATATTAAAGCCTACCTTTGTAAATGTGCCCCACCATTGATCATTAACTTCTACCCATTCATTCTTGGTATTGCTTGGTCTTGTACCTGAAGCCCATTTGTGAGGACGATATTGCCAGCCATTAGTTGAATCAACGAAAATCAATGAGCCATTTGGTAATGTTTCTTTAGTGAAGTAGTCATTTGTTCCCCAATATCTTTCTCTAAAGGTTTTGTCAGTGCTTGTTTGGAAGCTGGAATTATTCCAGAAATATCCCATTGTGAAGTCCAAATCAAGCTGCTCGTAGAGCTTGCCATCAATAAACATAGAGTTGTTAAGGCTTGGATCCTCTGCCTTTGGTCCTTCCTCTACCTCTTCATAGCTTCTTGCACCGCAATCAACCTTTTCAACGCAGTTGTCAATATAGGTTATTTTGCTGTTTGCTTTTAAGTACATAGCGAAAATGATTTCTGCACTATCCTTAAGGTCGTTAGGAATTCCTCTTACTGCTACATCAATAATGTCATATTTTGTGTCGGTAAAGTCAACTGTCTTAACCTTTTCGTTTATAGGCTCGCCCTTTGAGTTTAGTGGGTTTTGGTCGCCTATCGCGTTACGAGTTGTGATAACTGCACCGAATGATACCTCTGTTTTTGTCAATTCCTCGTATTTTGCAAGGGCTTCTCTATTAACTGCATAGCTTTGCACTACACCATCCTTTGATGATGAATAGCCCAAGGAAATGAAAATTGGAGGTAATGTTTCATTTTCTGTTGTCTTGCAATTGTTACATACGCTCTTAGCGGTTATATCACCAAGGAAGCCGTTTGCGCCAACATTTACAGTCCATACAGGAATATGCTCTGTACATTCTACTTCATCTGCATTAACAGACATTGCAAATGCGCAAATTATAACTGCCATAATTGCAACAAACAAAAGAATTTTCTTTTTCATTGTGTTCTCCTTATTTTTTATATAATATTGCTTATACAGTTTACCACGGGGGTGTGGAAAAGTCAACATTCTGCACAAAAAAAAAAAAAAAAATAGATGATTTTTGTTAAAATTGCACAAAACAAAAAACGCATCCTGTTTTGATGGATGCGCCTTTGGTTTTAGGAGAGTTAGAGGAGTTGAAATTAAAATATATATTTATTTTGGAGAAAGCTTTAAAATTAGAGAGGGCTTATAAAGAGGAGAGTAGTGGCTCTATATGCCCTCTCATGTTTTAACACAGCATTAGCTTTTTTGCAACTAATGCTAAGTGTTCGTTAGTTATGGGCTTTGTGGCAAAATACTCAACGCCTAATCTGTAGGATTGAGCGCCAAAGTCCTTATCGTTGGAAAACCAAACTATTGAGGCTTCAGGGCATGTGTCCTTGGTGGCAATTACGCTTTCCATGCCTCTTGCTCCGTTTTCCAAAATGAATACTAAATCTTGCTTTTCTTTAAGTCGCTTTAAAAATTCATCGTAATTAGATTCACGCTTATAGCTCTTTTTTCTAAATAAAAAGTGCTGACATGTGTCTATCATATCAATAAAATCGTCTGTTTCGGAATCTGCGCCAAATACTAAAATGTTCATTGGTTTATCCTCCCTTATGGCGGTTTATATCGCTGAAGGACTTGCTTTTTTGCTTTCCTCTGGTTTTATTATACTCTATTTTAGATTTTTTGCAATAGGTTTGGCGCAAGCGGTCATTTTTTGGCGCAAGCGGTATCAAAAAGCCACCGCTATTTTGAAATGAAGCGCACCTACGGTGCATGAAAAATGAAGCGAAACTTTGTTTCACGAAGCGTTTCTTTGAACCATTGAATGTAAGATAAGTTCTTCTCTTCATAGAAGTCATAGACTTCTGCTTCATAATCACGAAGTGTTTGCTTCATTTTTGCGTAACAATTACTTCATTCAGGCAACTTCAATGCCATCTACGATTATATAACTGTATGCACAATGAAAATTGACTGCTTATTAAAAATATATTGTTTTTTTATTATACTTGTGATAAAATGTTTTTAGTATAAAATGCTTAGGGGGTATTTTATGAGAATTGCGATTGTTGATGATGATAATGAGCTTTTAGAGAGCTTAAGCGGTCTTATTTCTAGGGAGCTTTTGGCTATTGGAGACAGCTCAAAAAAAATCTCAAAATTTCATAATGGCGAGGAATTTCTCTCTTCATTCAAAAGTGGGGATTTTGACCTTATTATTTTAGATATTTTTATGGGCGGAATTTTAGGAATTGATGTAGCTCGTAAAATTCGTGAAAACGATAATGATGTACGCCTTGTTTTCTGCACAACAAGTAATGAATTTGCAAGTGAGAGCTACGAGGTTAACGCTCATTATTATTTACATAAGCCCTTTACTGAAAAGAGCGTGAAAGCTATGCTTGACCGTCTCGGTATGGATTCCTATGAGTTTGCTAAGCATATTACTCTCTCAAACGGACAAGGTGTTATTTTAAGAAATGTAATTTACACGGAATATTTTGGTCATTCAGTTACAATACATTGCAAGCGTGGAGAAAATATTGTAGCAAGGGTTTTGCACTCTGAGATTGAAGCGTTGCTTTGTGAAAATTCTTATTTTGTCTGTTGCTCTAAGGGTATTATAGTTAATTTTCATGAGGTTAAGTCTCTTAACGGAAATGATTTTATTATGACAAATGGCGACCTTGTGCCAATTAGCCGTAGAAGAAGCAAGGAAGTTATTGATGCTTACACAAAATTCAAGTTTGATCAGCTTCGCAAGGAGGCGTTAAAATAATGAAATATTTAGAGGTATCTCTTTATGGCTTGCTTAATCTTTCCTATTTAGTTTTAGCCATTTTGCCATTTTGGGATAGGCTTCGTTTTTCTAAAAGAGCTACATATTGCTTTATTGGTGCTTTTGGACTTATTCAAATTTTCTTTTCGGTTTGGGCGGGGCTTTGGGTTAATGAAAGCTATCGCGGCATAATAAGCGGTGTGGCGCTACTAGTATATTTGATTTTCTTTTCAGTAATCATTAAGGCGCATATAGGTAAAAAGCTATTTATGCTTATTATGCTTATAAATATTTCCTCGTTTATTAATATAGCAGGAAAATATTTTGAAAGCTTATTTTTTGGCGATGTGGCTTGGGAAAAGACATATGCTATAACATACTCACTATGTGTATTTGTGCTTCAATTAATTATTTTAATTCCCGTGGCGCTTTCAATTTACAAGCTATTTAAAAGCGCTATTGAAAATGAAATGGTACGCTCTGCTTGGAAGTATCTTTGGTTAATACCTACAACCTTTTATTTTGTTTGGTTTTTCCATGTATATTCCTTACATCATTCCCCTACGGATTTTGCAATGAGTGGGGAGCATGTGCTGTTTTTATTTATAGTTGATTTAGGCGCATATTTCGTTTATTATACTGCACTTAGATTTATTAAGGAGCTTGCAAAAAATGCAACTCTTGAGGAAAATAATTATCATCTTGCTATGCAGCATTTACAGTATGAAAATCTAAATGAAAGAATTTTAGAGGCAAGACGCGCAAAGCATGATATTCGCCATCATATTACGATTATGTCCTCATATATTGCAAGCAAGGAATATGACAAGCTTGAAAAATATTTGAATAGCTACAAAAAATCCTTGCCTGATGATGGGTCAATTTCTCTTTGTGAAAATCAGTCTGTTAATGCTCTTTTAGTTTATTTTGCAGGTCTAAGCAGAGATGCGGAAATTGATTTTAAGGCGCGAGTTAAAATTCCTTCCCAAATAGATATTGAGGAAAATGACTTATGCGTGGTTTTAGGTAATCTATTGGAAAATGCATTGCACGCCGCTTATGCTTATACAGGGGATAATAAGGAAATATCTGTTGCTATTGATTACAGTGGCAGTTGTATGCTTATAGCTATTGACAATACCTTTAACGGCAAGCTAAAAAAATCCTTTGATGGTAGCCTTTTAACAACAAAAAAGGGTGGCACAGGTGTTGGGCTCGAATCAGTTAAAAATATTTCAAAAAGCTATAACGGTATATTTAGATATGAGGTTAAGGAAAATAAATTCTGTGTGTCGGTTATGTTAAATGGCAAGTAATATTTCTTTTGATGCTTCGCTATTGAAAATACTTTAGTAAAACACATTAAGAAGCCTGAATTTTTTCAGGTTTCTTTTTATATATACTTGAAATGCGTTTTTTAGTGTGGTAAAATCTATAAAATGAGATTTATGAGGTTAATTTTATGGAATACAGAATTGAAAAGGACTCTATGGGCGAAATTAGAGTACCTTTAGATAAATATTGGGGGGCGCAAACTCAAAGAAGCTTTGAAAATTTTAAGATTGGTAATGAGAAAATGGATTTATCTCTTATCTATTCTCTTTCTATTTTAAAGCTTGCTTGCGCTATTGCCAATAACAAGCTAAAGCCTGAAAAAATGACAAATGAGAAAAGGGATATAATTTTCAAGGTAGTTAAGAATGAGATTTTAGAGGGAATGCTTGATGATAATTTTCCTCTTTCCGTTTGGCAAACAGGTAGTGGCACACAGACTAATATGAATGTGAATGAGGTTATTTGCAACCGCGGAAATGAGATTGCAAATAAGAAGCTATTTCATCCAAATGATGATATAAATATGTCTCAGTCCTCAAACGATGTTTTTCCATCTGCTATGCATATTGCTGCTGTTTTGGAGATTAAAAATAAGCTTTTGCCTGAAATTTCAAGTATTGTTAAGGAATTCAAGCTACTAGAAAGAAAGTATGGCTCAGCTGTAAAAAGCGGTAGGACACACTTACAGGATGCAACACCTATTTCCTTTGGGCAGGAGATTAGCGGTTGGCGTTCTTCCTTGGAAAAGGACATGGAGCTTTTAAAGGATGCTATCAAGCATTTATCCTATCTTGCCATTGGCGGTACAGCTGTCGGAACTGGACTTAATGCGCCAAAGAAATTTGGCGATGTGGTAGCTACTGAGCTTTCTGAGCTTTTAGGAATTAAATTCAAGAGTGCGGAAAATAAATTTCATGCTTTATCATCAAAGGATGAAATGGTATTTGCCCATGGAGCGTTAAAGGCGCTTGCTTGCGATTTAATGAAAATTGCAAATGATATAAGATGGCTCGCAAGTGGGCCAAGGTGTGGTCTTGGGGAAATTACAATACCTGAAAATGAGCCTGGCTCTTCCATTATGCCCGGCAAGGTAAATCCTACACAATGTGAATCTATTACTATGATAGCCACAAGAGTTATGGGAAATGATACAACCGTTGGTGTTTGTGCATCTCAGGGTAATTTTGAGCTTAATGTATTTATGCCTGTTATTGCATATAGCTTTTTACAGTCTGTAAAATTACTTGCTGATGGTATTCGCTCATTTAACATTAACTGTGTTACGGGAATAAAGGCTAACAAGAAAAAAATGAATGACAATTTATATAATTCTTTAATGCTTGTTACTGCTCTTACGCCTTACATAGGATATGAAAAGGGTGCAAAAATAGCGAAATTAGCACACAGTGAGGGGCTTTCTTTAAAAGAGGCTTGCTTGAAGCTTGGATATTTAACTGCTGAGGAGTTTGACAAATATTTTAGACCTACGGAGATGATATAATGGATATAAGACAAGAATCACTAAAAAAGCATTATGAGTGGATTGGCAAAATTGAGGTTGTTTCTCGTGCTAAGATTGAGACAAGAGAGGATTTATCCTTAGCATATACTCCTGGCGTTGCAGAGCCTTGCCTTGAAATACAAAAGGACATATCAAAAAGCTATGAGCTTACACGCCGCTCAAATTTAGTGGCAGTTATAACTGATGGCACTGCTGTTTTAGGTCTTGGGGATATAGGACCTCTTGCTGGCATGCCTGTTATGGAGGGTAAATGCGCTTTATTTAAGGAATTTGCAGATGTAGATGCATTTCCTATTTGCGTAGGTAGTAAGGATGTAGATGAAATTGTAAGGACTATACAGTTGATTTCTGGCTCATTCGGTGGTATAAATTTAGAGGATATTTCAGCTCCTCGATGCTTTGAAATTGAAAAAAGGCTCAAGGAAGTGTGCGACATTCCTGTTTTTCACGATGACCAGCACGGCACTGCTATCGTTGTTGGTGCAGCGCTTTTAAATGCTTTAAGAGTAGTAAAAAAGGACATAGGCAAAATCAAGGTTGTAATTAACGGCGCAGGCTCAGCGGGAATTGCTATTGGTAAGCATTTACTTAACCTGGGTGTTAAAAATCTTATTATGGTTGACCGCTTTGGAATCATATGCAGAAATGATGACACTCTTAACGATGCTCACAGAGAAATTGCGATGGTTACTAATAATGAGCTTCTTTGTGGCAAGCTTTGTGATGCCATGGTGGGGGCTGATGTATTTATTGGCGTTAGTGCGCCTAACATTGTAAATGAGGAAATGATAAAATCAATGGCTAATGATGCTATTGTATTCCCTATGGCAAATCCTACCCCTGAAATTATGCCCGACCTTGCTAAAAAGGCGGGTGCGCGCGTGGTTGGCACGGGAAGAAGCGACTTCCCTAATCAAATTAACAATGTGCTTGCATTCCCCGGTATTTTCAGAGGCGCGCTTGATTCAAGAGCCTCATGTATAAATGAGGAAATGAAGCTTGCAACATCGTATGCTTTAGCTTCATTAATCAGTGATGATGAATTAAGTGAGGAAAATATTATTCCTAATGCTCTTGATAAAAGAGTTGCAAGTGTTGTAAGCAAGGCGGTAATCAAGGCGGCTTATGATACAAATGTTGCAAGAAAATAGCGTTTTATTTACACACAGTGGATTATTTTATAAAAAATCACCGATTTTTCAATCGGTGATTTTTGTTATTCAGCTTGTGAATTTAAATCGTTATAGGTGATTTGGTCTGCTACATCATAGCTTGCGCTGATGATTGTGTCGCCATCGGTATAGCCGTAAACATAGCTTACCTTAGCGCCCTCGCCATCTGCTACTGATGTATAGATATTCATTGAAAGCTTAGCGCTTGCGCTTGCTTCCTTGCTCCAATCGCCCGTTAGCTTAAAGTCGAGCGCGGTATATTTTTCATTTGTTAAATCTACATTGATTGTATTTGCGGTAACATCAATTGGATTATTGTTATTAGCTGATGCTACGATACCGTACTTGAAGCTCTTTTCAGGATTTAATGTTTTGTATTCGTCAATTGCGTTTACATTGATTACATAGCCTACGCAAATTTCCTTGCCGTCTGTTGAGTAGCCCTTGAAAATAAAGAGAGGCTCTGCGTTTTCAACCTTTGGCTCGGTGTTAAGCGGACAATTTTCATTCAAGCACTTTGTTGTTTTTGTGCCGTTTGCTGCAAAATCATCATATACGATTGTAACGCTTTCATTATGCACAGGATTCTTTGGTATTGCAATTTCGCCGCAGCTTAAGCATTTTGATACGCATGTTGATAATGATTCCATGCTTACATGCTCGCCGTAATAATCACAGTAGGATTGGATTGACATTGAATATTTTGCGTTGCCTGCGTTCTTTTTATCGCCTGCTTGCCAAAATGTTTCATATGATGCGATTTGCTCTTCTGTATAGACAGAATCATCATTTACAAGAAGGATAAATTTTAAACTGCTGCCACTTTTATTCCATGTAAGGCGAGGGTCGTCTGCTGTTTGCGGCTGCATTTTTGTATTCATATAAACTGTCCAATCCTTGCCGTTTAAAGCCTGCATTGCGCAGTCTCTGATTGTACCTGTTGCGTCCTCGTGGAATACAACTAAGCCGCCTGTAATAGAATTTGACGGAAAGAAGTTGCCTGACAGCATATTGTTTTCACCGTAAAAATGGATTTCTCTAAGTGAAACGCAATTGTATAGATAGCCGCCCTTGTTTTGCGGTTCATATGCTCTTGAAAAATAACTGATTTTTTCAAGAGAGGTCCAACCCGCTAAATTACCCTTTTGTCCTGCTCCGTCGCCAAGTACAGGAACATGAAATTCAAGCTCGGTAATTTGTGTATGTAGACTATTTGACTTTGTGTCTTTATCAGCAAGAGTATATACGGATAATGTTCCGTCCCAGCCTGTTGAAAGTCTTACATAGTCATACTCTGCCATTTTGTAAACAGTTCCGTTTGAATGTGTAAGCTCAATTGCAGGGATTACAATTTTAGTTACTGTTTCATCGTGTAAATAGATGTACTTGATTTTACAGTTGCCGTTTTTTTCATATGCCTTTTCGAGCTCGATTTCGTATGCGATGTCTTCGCTGTCTGCGCTTACCTGCTCGCCGTTATGGTTTACATAAACTGCTTCGGCAGAAATAGAAATTGCAAAAAGACATACTAATGACATTACAATAAGTGTGAATAGTAAAAATCTGTTTTTCATAAATACTCCTTTATTTTATAATTTTACTATTATAGTATAGCATTTATAATCAAGATTGTCAACAAAAAATCGCCAAGAGACTTGGCGATTAATTTATTTTTTAATTTTAAAAAGCTTTCGCAAAATAGGAACAAAAAGCTTCGGTGACTTCACAACAACAATTTTCATATATGCTCCAAAAAATAATATGGTTTTAATATAATTTTATGTTGAGAAATTGAAAGTGTTACTGTGGATAAATGTAATGCGGTTTGTATGAATGAAATCAAAAACCTTCCACCGCAAGCGGTCCCCCTCCCTTAAGCTGTAAGGGAGGCATAAATGAAATGATTGCTACGCATGAATTGTATTTCATACATGCATTGACTTTGTCATGAATTGGCTTCGCCATAAATTGCGCCTACGGTGCATACCTATATCCTATATCCTATATCCTACTTTCTCCACGAAGGCTTTTTCTTAAGCACCTCGTAAAGAGCTAAGTAGCTTTGGTGACGGGATTTTGGAATGTCGCCGCTTTTTACTCTTGCGATTATGTCGCATCCGTCCTCTTTTGTGTGCGAGCATTTGGTATAGCGACACTCTCCGCGGGATTTTTCAAATTCGCGGAAGGTTTCAAAAAGCTCATCAAGATTAAAAAAGTCAAAGCGCTCAAAATCTAAAAGAGAAAAGCCTGGGGTGTCTGCAAGATAGCCGTTATATTCCTCGCCTATAATTTCATCATACGGAAATAGCTCTGTATGGCGAGTGGTGTTTTTACCACGCTCAATTTTTTGACTAAGCTCTCCTGTTTCAAGCCTTAGGTTTGGGAAAATAGCATTTAAAAGCGTGCTTTTGCCAGCACCTGAAACGCCTGCAAATGCACACAAGGGTGCTTCTTTTTGTGAAATTTCCTTAATGAAGGAGTAAATTCCGTCAACTCCTTCTTTATTTTCAGATGAGGTTATAAACACGTTAAAGCCGCACTTTTTGTAGATTTCGTAAATTCTGTTTGCGAAGTCCATATCCAAGTCTGCTTTTGTTACTACTATCACAGGCTCGATTTTGTTATGCTCGCAAATTGATATCATTTTATCGACAATTTGAAGGTCGGGCTGAGGCTTGACACATGGAATTACTGCGAAAATTACATCAAGATTTGCAAGAGGTGGGCGAATAAGTGAGTTCTTTCTATCAAGAATTTTCTTACAGAAAAATTCGTTTTCCTTTTGCGCTTCAATTTCTACTCTATCGCCTGTTAAAAGAACTATCTTTTCATGGCGAAATGCACCGCGTCCGCGGACATTTATGTATTTTTCTCCGTTTATTTCCTCATCTAGGCGTACGGTGTAAAGACCGCCTACGCCCTTTATGACAGTTCCAAAACTCATTTTTTACTATCCTTTGAGAACATTCTCTTTAATCTGATTTTAAAGTTTTGCCAAGATGAATTTGAGGGTAGCTCATCAAATTTTATCTTTGGATTTTTTTCTAATTTCTTTATGTAAGAAAGCATTTCATCAACGCTATCAAAGCGGTCATTTGGCTTCTTGCTCATGGCACACATGATTATTTGCTCAAGTCCCACAGGAATTTTTGAATTTACAATTCTTGGGGGCACAAGTGGGTCATTTACATGCTTCATTAGTATAGATACGGGAGTGTCGCCGACAAATGGCATTTCTCCTGTTGCAAGCTCGTACATCACTGCGCCTAATGAATAGATGTCGCTTCTTTTATCAAGTGGCTTGCCGCTTGCTTGCTCTGGGCTCATATAGTAAACTGTTCCTACCGCCTTATCGGTTACGGTTACTGTTTCAGCGTTTGGCAATTTAGCAATACCGAAGTCCATTACCTTAATTCTGCCATCGTTTAGTACCATTACATTTTGAGGCTTAATGTCTCTATGTATAATTCCATTTTCGTGAGCAACTCTTAACGCTCTTAAAATATGAATAGTATGGCTTAATACCTCGCTAAAGTCTAAAGGACCGCCGTTGCCCTCTAAATACTTTTTTAGAGTAATTCCCTCTACATATTCCATCGCCATATATTTAAGGTCGCCCTTAACGTTTACAACGTCAACGGAAACGATGTTTTTATGATTAAGCATTGTTTCTGCTCTACATTCATTTTTAAAGCGTTTTACAACGATTTCATCACACGCGCTATCCTCTTTAAGCATTTTAATAGCTACGGTTTGATTATTTACCGCTAAATCTGTTGCCTTATAAACTACCGCCATTCCGCCATAGCCTATAATTTCATCAAGGCGGTATCTTTTATCAAGTACACTTCCTAATCTTCTTTCGTATATTTCGTTTTTCTCTGCACTCATTTTCTCTCTCCTATATTCTCATCAAGGCAACAGTTATATTGTCTGCTCCGCCTAGATCGTTTGCTTTATCCACTAGCTTTCTTGCTCTTACTGTTAATCCGATTTCATCAATGCTGCTTGCATTATAATCATTTGATACAATGTCGCACATAACATCAGGCATAATGTAATTGGTAAGACCGTCGGTGCAAAGTAAAATAAACGTTCCTGCCGTTACAGTTTCCTTATATATGTCGCCATCAACTGCTTTTTCTGTGCCTACTGCTCGTGTGATTATATTTTTCTTGTCGGATTTTAGCGCTTCCTCTTCTGTTAATTGTCCTATGTCCATTAGATATTGCACATATGAATGGTCTTTGGTAATTTGCTTGATTTTATTACCCTTTAGAAAATATGCTCTGCTATCGCCAACATTTAGAATGAATACTGTTTTATCAATAACTAATGCAGCAACCATGGTTGTTCCCATTCCTTTTTTAGAAAAATGTCCTTGGGCGTGTTTATAAACGCGTTCATTTGCTGTGTCTAACGCTGCTAGCATAGCTTTTTTTATTTCATCTGAGGTTACTGTTATATGCTTATTTCCTATATACAAATCTAAAAATTTATCCATGTAGTCAACAAATGCTTTTGCGGCAATTTGAGATGCTTCTTCTCCGCTTTTTGCTCCGCCAACACCGTCGCATACAACACATAGGCTTGTTTTTTTAGAATATTTTTTTGTTATATGATAATCTTGATTTTCTGTTCGTTTCATACCTACATCGGTATGGGATGCTATAATCATTTACAGTCGCTGTCCTCCTTTGCTTTTCTTCTAAGCTGACCGCAGGATGCATTTATGTCAGAGCCAAGCTTGCGTCTTACTGTGGCGTTTATTCCAAGAGAAATTAGCTTATTCTTAAACATATTTGCATTTTTTGAGGTTTCAAGCTTTGTTTCCTTTACCTCATTTAATGGGATTAAATTTACATGGCAAGGGCCTTTTATGTATTTCTTTAATATTTTTGCAAGAGCTGCAGCTCCCTCGGCTGTGTCGTTTTTTCCTGCAATTAATGTATATTCAAAGGAAATTCTTCTGCCTGTTTTGTCAAAGTAGCTATTACATGAGGATAGAAGCTGCTCTATTGAAAATTTGTTATTTATTGGCATAATAGATGAGCGTACATCGTTATCGTATGCATGAAGGGAAATTGAAAGTGTAATAGGGAGTCCCTCGTTTGCAAGCTCATCAATTTTATCTACTAAGCCACAGGTAGAGACTGAAATATGGCGAAGTCCTACATTTAGTCCATCATCTTGGCTCACTAATTTTAAAAATTTTATTGTATTTTCGTAGTTATCAAGAGGCTCGCCTATGCCCATCATAACCACATTGGAAATTCTTTCCCCTGTGTCCTTTTGCGCTGCAATAATTTGTCCCAGCATTTCAGAGGGTTCAAGATTTCTTACTCTACCAAGAAGTGTTGAGGCGCAGAATTTGCAGCCCATTCTACATCCAACCTGTGAGGATATACATAATGTGTTTCCGTGCTCGTATCTCATGAATACAGCTTCAATAAATTCTCCGTCAATAAGCTCAAAAAGATATTTTACCGTTCCATCTATTTGGGAGACTAGCTTTAAATTGACCTTTGGAAGTCTAAATTCAAACACATCATCAAGCTTTTTTTGTAATGATGCGGGAATATTGCGCATTTCGCTTCCCCACATGCCCTTTAAAATCCAGCCGTAGATTTGCTTTGCTCTAAATTTTGGTTCGCCTATTTCTATTACAGCGTTTTCTATTTCCTTTAAGGTCATAGAAAGAATATCTAACTTATTCATTACTTTACTCTCTTCATTTTTGCTACAAAAAATCCATCTGTACCGTTTATATGCGGCATAAATGTGTACATGCCTTTTTGGCTTTTTACTGTATCTATTTCAAAGTCCAGCATTTCAAAATCACTATTATTTTCAATAAATTTTAACACATTTATCTCATTTTCTGCTTTGTTTAGGGTACATGTAGAATATACTAAAATGCCATCTTTTTTGACATATTTCGCGCAATTTGATAAAATTTCATACTGCACTGATGGTAATGCGTTAATATTATCAATGGATTTATATTTAATATCCGGCTTTTTAAAGATTATGCCAAGCCCTGAGCATGGCACATCGCATAGAACCTTATCAAATCTTTCACTAAAATCTTGGTTATAAGCCTTGCCGTTTTGCTCTTTGGTGGTAATTATGTCTATTCCAAGCTTTTTTGCTCCCTTAGTTATAAGAGAAAGCTTGCTTGCATGAAGGTCGCATGCTACAATTTCGCCCTTGTTTTCCATGTCTATTGACATTGAAAAGGCTTTTCCACCGGGACATGCACATGCATCTAAAACTATGTCATTTGCTTTTGCACCAACTACCCTTGATGCAATACGAGACGCTTGGTCTTGGACAAACACAAGTCCGTTATCAATTAAGTCCTTTATATCCTTAATTGGTAGGCTTGTAAAAATAATATCGCCGTTTAAATTGGGAATATCATCTCTTAAAATGAGTGCTTCAAGAACGCTTTCCACGGTGGTTTTCAATGTGTTTACACGAAGGCTTGTGAGCTTTTCATTTACAGACTTAGTAATTAAGTCATATGCTACATCATCGCCATAGGAGCTTCTTATCAGGTCTATTATTCCCATGGGATATGAGTATTCTACGGACACTCTATGCCACTTTTCACTTGGTAGCTGTATCTTTTTACCATCGCGTATAAATGACCTTAATATGGCATTAACAAAGCCCTTTGCTTTTTTGGGAGTTAAATTTACGCTTTCATCAGTTGCGGAATAATCGGGAATTTTATCCATATAATAAAGCTGATAAATGCCTAAGCGAAGAGCGTTTAAGGCTTCTATATCAATTTCGTTTACAGGTGTTTTGGAATATTTTGCGATTATATAATCAAGTGTAAGCTTCTTTTCAAGCACGCCCAAATATAATGCGGTATATAATCCGCGATCAGCCTTATTCAAATTTGCTCTTTCAAGAGTTGTATTTATTTCAAGGTTTGAAAAAACGGACTGAGTGTCTGTTTTTATAAGTGATTTTAAAGCAAGCTCTCTAGGTGTTTCCATTTTTTCTCTCCTTTCTTTAGTGTGTAGGGTGTAGGGGGTAGGATGTAGGGTGTAGGGTGTAGGGTGTAGGGTGGGACTGACCACTGACCACTGACCACTTATCCTAACATATCGCCTATTTTAATTTTTCTGCCGTTTATAAAGTCGGACGCGTTCATTTTGCATTTGCCCTCAGGAACAATTACATCAAGTGCAATAACGCCATCAGTACAGCTTACATAAATTGCACCATCAAGCGCGATTACCTCGCCTGCTTGTCCCTTTGGAGTTTTATCTGTTTTATGGGCTTTAACTACCTTTAAAATTTTGCCCTCAGATGTTTTGGTGTAGGACAATGGAATAGGGGAAAGTCCTCTTATTTGATTGTGTATTTCATCCATTGACTTATTAAAGTCAATTAAGCAATCTTCCTTTAAAATTTTTTCTGCATAAGTAAAGGTGTCAGGCTGCTTAGTGTAGGTAGCCTCGCATTTTTTAAGAAGCTCAACGGTTTTTAAAAGTGCTATGCTTCCTGCCTCGGCAAGCTTATCATGAACTGTTTCAAAATTATCGTTTTCCTCGATTTTTACCTTTTCAACCAAGATAACATCGCCTGTATCAAGTCCAATGTCCATTTTCATTACGCTAACGCCTGTTTCATTATCGCCATCTATTATAGCTCTTTGAATTGGCGCAGCGCCTCTGTATTTAGGCAATATTGATGCATGATTATTTATGCAGCCATATTTTGGATAGTCAAGGACATATGATGGTAAAATCTTACCGTATGCAACTACAATAATAAGCTCAGGGTCTAACTCCTTAAGTGTATCAAGGAACGCTCCGTCCTTTAATGTTATAGGCTGATATACGGGCAAGTTTTTTTCAAGAGCAAATCTCTTAACATCACTTGGAGTAAGCACCATTCCTCTGCCCTTTGGCTTATCGGGTGTAGTAACTACGCCTATAATATTTTCTCCGTTATTGTAAAGAGCTTCAAGATTTCTTTTGGCAAAATCAGGTGTGCCCATAAATAATATTCTCATTTATTATCCTCTTCCTTGATAACTTTATCGGTATAAAGAATTCCGTCAAGGTGGTCAAGCTCATGACACATAGCCTTAGCTAAAAGTCCATGTCCTGTTACCTCAATAACCTCGCCCTCTCTATTTAATGCGCGTACGGTTACATGCTCGGGACGCTTTGTTATGCCCCATTCGCCAGGAACTGAGAGGCATCCCTCTTCTCCCTTTTGAAGTCCTGACATTGCAATGATTTTTGGGTTAATAAACTCAAAAAGTCCTTCTTCAGTTTCAATTACAACCACACGGCGTAAAACTCCAACCTGCACAGCTGCAAGTCCGCAGCCGTTAGCGTGGCGCATGGTTTCTACCATATCATCAAGAAGTGTAAGTATTCTTGGAGTAATTTCAGTTACCTCGCGGCTTTTCTTTCTTAAAAATTCTTCATTATTTGCTTTTGTTACAATATTTAAAATTGCCATATCTTCTCCTTATAGGTTAGATGGGTTAAAATCTATTGATAAATAATTCCCTTTGGAATTTTTTGAGTATTCTAAGTAAATTTTTGAAAATATTTCTCTTATTTGATTATTAAGCTTGCATTTTAGCATGATACGCTTACGATATCTACCTTGAGCTTTATAAATAGGAGCTTCAAACGGTCCGTATGCTATAACTGGAGCGTTTATACTTTTTAGCTCCTTTTCCAAGTCCTTCATAAGCTTGTCTGCATCATTATTTAGCGCTTGCTCATTTACATATGATAGTGTAATTACCGCTAAATCACAAAATGGCGGGAATGTGTATGCTTTACGAATTTTAATTTCGTTTTCGTAAAACGACATATAATCCTGTCTTGCAGCCAGCTGAATAGTTTGCTCGTTTGGAGAGTTAGTTTGAACTATGGCTATACCGTGGTCCTTAGCTCTGCCTGCTCTGCCTATTACCTGTGTTAGCATCGAAAATGTTCTTTCGCTTGCACGATAATCACTAGTATATAGCATTGTATCAGCTAAAATTACGCCTACAACTGTTACTAACGGAAAATTGTGTCCTTTTGTAACCATTTGAGTACCGATTAAAACATTGGCTTTTTTGTCTCTGAAATCGCCTAAAATGTTGTCATATGACGCCTTTGTTACAGTTGTATCTGCATCTAGGCGCAATATTTTAGTGTCGGGGAAAAGAGCGCATAAGTCCTGCTCTGTTTTTTGAGTGCCAAAGCCAACATAATTAAAGTCCTTGCCCTCGCACCTTGGACATTTTTCGGGTAAGCGCATACGATGGCCACAATAGTGGCATTTTAATACGCCGTTTTTCTCCATTTCAATATTTTTGATTTCTTTGTCTATATCGGTATTGATTTTTTTATAGGCGTGATATGTAAGAGGCACGGAGCAATTAGGACACTCTGTTACCTCGCCACATTTTAAGCAGCTAACAGATGAATGATATCCTCTTCTGTTAAGAAATAGTATGGCTTGCTTATCGTTATCTAGCGCCTTGCCTAGCTCCTTAGCAAGCTTTAAGCCAAATGCATTAACATTGCCCTCATTTCTTTCCTTGCGCATATCAGTTACTATAACATCAGGCAGCTTTGCATTGCCATACCTCTTATCCATTTTAACAAGAGTATAAATTCCACTCATTGCTTTATAGAATGAGCTAAGAGATGGTGTTGCTGATGCTAAAAGCATTAGTGCATTTGATTTAGCACATCTAAAGCGCGCTATATCGTGAGCTAAGTATTTAGGGTTTGTATCGGATTTATAGGTATGCTCCTGCTCCTCATCAATAATAATCATGCCGAGATTTTTAACAGGGGCAAAAATGGCTGAGCGAGTACCTACTACAATATCAGCCTTGCCATCAAATATTTTTTTATAGGTATCAAATCTTTCGCCCACAGAGAGATTTGAGTGAATAACTGCAACTCGCTCTCCGTAATATCCACAAAAGGTTGATACTGTTTGAGGGGTAAGTGAAATTTCAGGAACGAGCAAAATTACGCTTTGTCCATTTGACACTACCTCATCAATCATTTTTTTCATTACGCTTGTTTTTCCGCTTCCTGTAACGCCATAAAGAAGCGCGCCCTTTGGCTCATTTGCATGATACAGCTCCTTTAATGTATTAAATGCGGTTTCCTGCTCATCACTTAAAACCAACGCGGTATTATCAAGCTTTTTTATGCTACTGTATGGATTTCTTGAAATTTCTATCTGTTCAACCTTAATAAGCTCCTTTTTTAAAAGAGCATCTATTGCTTGCTTGGTTGAGTCAGTTTTTTCGTAAATTTCCTTGTCTGTAAGCATTTTATGCTCACATAAAAGCTTTAAAATTTCGCTTTGCTTTTTGCCGCGCAATTTTATTAAGCTATTTCCATTTACGATATCTATCGCTTCATTTTGTGATATATTTAGCGTAATATGATTTTCAAATTTGCTTTTTTCCCTTTCATCAACAAATGTTGATTTGCTAATAAGCTTAAGCTTTAAAAGCTTGTTTACTTTGCATTGAGCGTTTTCAAACTTTTCATTAAGCTTTTTCAAAGTAGCTTGGGGGTTGTTTAATATATACCAATAGATATCCCTTAAGCCTTCGGGGATATCTATTACAGTATCGTTTGCGGAAAATACCTCTCTTGTTTTAAAAACTAGCGCAGATGGTATGATACATTTTACTGCTTCACCTATTGTGCAAAGAGTAGTATTTTTCATATACTTGCATAAGCCGAGCATCATATCATCAAGGCTAAAATAGCTTGACATTACAGATGCTATTGACTTTATTTTTGAGCTATTTGGCGGTTCGGTAGCGTCGCTATTTACAACGATAGCTAGCTTCTGTCTATCAGAATTGCCAAAGGGCACGCTTACCGCAGCGCCTCTGCTTATAAGCTCTCTTTTTTCTTCGGGTACATAATAGGTGTACTCACAGTCCGCATGATACGGTACATCTATTATATGAACATTAATATAAGCACCGCACATACAAAGCCTCCTGTTTTAGGGGATAGGATATAGGGAATAGGGGTTCGCTTCGCTCACAGGGGAATTCCCTGTTACTTTAATTTTCTTCTCCCTCATCAATTGAGAAGCCTGAGTCGCCTGTGAATACTTCATCAGCACCCATAAGCTCTGAGCTATCAAGCTCTTCATCAAAGTCATCAAAATCAACTGTCATTTCATCATCAGTCTCTTCTTCATCCTCTTCGCTTGGTTTTACAATCTTAGGAACATAGTCAAGCTTTTCTGTTGGAACATAGTTTTCTATTACTACATTAGCATCCTCGTAGCCCTCTTCGCCTGGAAGCAATACATCATATTCGCCTTCCTTCAATTCGCGAAGTGCATTCTTTACAGCCTTTTCATCTCTGTACTCCTTTTTGATAAGTGAGGCTACATCCTTATCTGTTTCCTTGTTAGCAACCTTCTTTTCTGCTGCATGACGCTCCTTAATGTATTCATTTGTAATCATTCTTGCGCACTTTGCAGTAGCCATTGTAACGGAATACTTATTAAGTCTTTCCTCGCCGTTCTTTTCTGTTGCCTTTAAAATTTCTTGGATTGATGGGTATAACATAATATATCTCCTTTTAATTTTTTACTTATTTATTTTAATCATTAAAATTATCCATGATTGATTTTGTGTAGATTGTTCTTTGTCTCTCTGCTTTTATTATCGTGTAAATAAGCTCAGCACATTCATCTATTTTGCCATCCTCATTTACAACGGAATAATCGTACTCTGGAAGAAGCTTAATCTCTTTTTTTGCTGTTTCAAGTCTATTTAAAATTTCACTTTCTTCCTCAGAGCCTCTGCCTCTCAAACGGGCATTTAAGGTCTTTGCATCAGGTGGTGTTAACATGATTGTAACTGCATTAGGAAATTGCTTTTTCACATTCATTGCGCCATTTACTTCTATTTCAAGAATAATGTCCTTACCCTCTGCAAGCGATTTTTCTACTGAAAACTTTGGTGTACCATAATACTCATTATTGCCAGAAAAAATATTATATTCCAAAAATTCTCCGTTTAAAATTCTTCTTTCAAAATCCTCGCGCGCTGTAAAATAATATGTAACGCCCTCAATGTCGTTCTTTCTAGGCTTACGAGTTGTCATTGATACTGATAAGCCGACATCGCTGTGATTTGCGCACAAGCGCTCAACCACCGTGCCTTTTCCGCTTCCCGCTGGGCCTGAAACTACGAATAAAACACCTTGTCTCATTTTGTTCCTCCATTATTTTCAGTATTATTTAATTTTTCGCTTAACGCTTCGGGAGATAGCGATGATAAAATAACATGATCAGAGTCAGTTACAATTACGCTTTTTGTTCTCCTTCCGCCTGTGCAATCTATTATTCTTGATGAATCCTTTGCCTCGGAAACTATTCTTTTAGCAGGAGCTGAATCGGGCGAAACTATTGCCACAATTCTCTCATCAAGAATCATATTACTAAATCCTACATCTATAAACTTCATAATTTTATACTATTCTATATTTTGAATTTGTTCTCTAATTTTTTCAAGCTCGTTTTTGATATTAACTACCAAGTGAGCGGTTTCTGTATTTGATGCTTTAGAGCCTATTGTATTTGTTTCTCTGTTCATTTCTTGAAGTAAAAAGTCAAGCTTTCTGCCTGAAGGCTCATTAGATGCTACGATATCATCAAACGCGCTAAAATGGCTATTTAATCTTACAAGCTCTTCATCAATTGCAACCTTGTCAGCAAAAATAGCAACCTCTGTTAAAATTCTTTGCTCATCGATTTGAACTGAGTTATCATTTAAAAACTTCAATATTCTATCCTCAAGCTTTTTGGAGTAGCCCTTGATATCGCTTTCGGAGTTTGCTTCAATAACCTTTAGGTATTCCTTGATGTTGCCAATTTTCTCCTTGATATTTTCACAAAGCTTTTCGCCCTCTGTGTTTCTTCTTTCAATGAAGCTATCAATGGCAATATCTAAAACAGCCTTAACATCTGCCCAATCCTTTTCAATATCATCCTCAGGCTTTTTTACCGTAAAGATATCTCTGTTTGATGCTACTCTTGATACTGTGATATCATCCTTTAAATCAAATGTATCGCGAAGCTTATATAGCGCATTTATGTAGGATTGTGCATAGGCGGTATCAAGGTTGATTTCAATTCCGTCCTGCTCTAAAAGGTCAACGCTTACATAAACCTCAATTTTTCCTCTTGAAATTCCCTTTGTTTGAAGGTATTGCTTGATTTTGTCCTCTAAAAAGCTATATAGCCTTGTGATTTTAACGGAGCAATCAAAATATCTGTTGTTTACAGACTTGATTTCTGCCGTAATGTCCTTACCGTTTACGGTTTCTCTTGCTCTGCCAAAGGCAGTCATACTTCTAAACATTTTCGTTCTTTCCTTTATAATTATATTATATAAATTATTTTACATTATACATATTAAATTTGTCAACTTTTTTGTATAACATTTGTATAGTTGAACAAAAAACACGGCTAAAAAGCCGTGTTTTTGTTTATTTTTTGTTAAATTAATCAAAAAATCTGTTTAATTTCAGTTGCGCACGAAGCTTGTAAAAATAGTAGATTTTAAATCTTCCAAGTGCAATATCAAATAGAATATAACAGACAAATAAACCTACACAAAATGCAACATCCCAATACCACACATTTCCTAATAAGAATACATATCTAAAAAGTAAAGTCAGTGAGATTGAAGACAGTGCCATAAATATGTATTTAATAATATTTCCAAATAGCTTGCCTGCTTTTTCAAAAATAGGCTTCAATATAGGATAAGCTGCGAATATTATATATTCTATTGCTATTTGAATGTTGCCCAGCAGAAATAAAGCAATAAGTGATGTTGCAGCATAGACAAGCCAAGCAGTATTCTTAAGCTCTGCATGCACAACAAAAATTATCATAGCAGTAATAACAGCTGCTGTTAAATCTAGAATTTGAGATGCGCCACCTAGTAAAAGTACAACAACGCTAAGTGCCGACATTAATGCGCAAAAGGTAAGTATTTTCGTTTTTTTCATTTCAAATTAGCAGCAACCGTTTCCGTTGCATAAGCAGTCTAGGCATATGAGCGTTGAGCATACATCGCACATATTGCATCCGCCTACATTTCCCTGTGGCTGATGGCCATAGCTTGTTGATGAAGCGCGAAGATTATCTCGCATCATTTTATACTCTTGATTGCTTGGGTCCATTGAGCATGCCTTATCAATAAACTTAATAGCATCAAAGTAATATCCACGGCGTGTTAAAACACAGCCCTTTAAGAAATACCATTCAGCATTTCTTTCATCCTTTTTAACGCCATTTAGAATTGCCTCAGCTCCGTTAATATCGCCACTATTTATCATAGCTCTAACTCTTGAATATTCGCCAGAGCCTTGATAGCTACCATTATATGTGTTTTGTGAATTTGAGCTACCATGTGTAGCTCTTTCCCTTAAAATTTCATCATATGCCCAGTTAATATCCTGCATTTTGCTTTGAGCTAAATCTGCAATGGGGCTGTCAACATAATTATCAGGATGATATTTTTTAGCGAGGGCTCTATAAGCGCTCTTTACATCTTCGTTAGTTGCGCTTGGCGAAATGCCTAAGATTTCATAAGGATTTTTCATCTTTTCACTCCTTAAATTATTTTATGTTATTGTATCATAGTTTAGACTAAAAGTAAAGTAGATTGACATAATTTAAAGTGATGGTTTGATGAAAATTTCATTTACACTCCTTACATTCATCTAGCTTTAAAATTTTCCTCGTTGTTTTTACCATTCCGCTATAAATAATATTTTTAATAATTCCCTCAACATCGCGGTGGTTAGTAAAGTCAAGAAGCTCAATGCATTTACTCATACAGTCAAGCTCAAGCATAAGGGCGCAATAAAGTGAGTCCCTGTGGCTATTATTTAGCTCGCTTCCATAGGAATTAAAGATGGCGTTATAGGATTTTTTCTTGATATCATCATCAAAATCATCAATAGCATCAATAACATAAATCCATTTTCCTAAATGATATCCAATTTCGTAAAGAATACGAGACATTTCATCATTATGACCGTAAGATGCTAAGATGCCTAAAAGAGTACCAAATGTGTTTGATGCTTCATCAATGGAATCGCTGTTTTCTCTTTCTAAAACAGTTAAATTATTGATACATTCTGCCACTTTTTCTTCTAATGGTTTTAAATCTTTATCGGTTTTTTTGAAGAATAACGGTAAAATTCCTGCAAGATTTGCTTTCAGCTTAGCAAAGCCCTTGCTATCATTTATATTGTCTTTTAGCTTTAATTTTGTTAGTATTACGCTGGTTTTTGCACAAAATTCAAGAGCTTCATTTTGAGAAAGCATTGGTCTTTTTTTAAAGGGATGCACACCGCAGGACCGCATTTTAATTTCGCCCTTTACATTATCTGCAACCATGCGAATCATAGCTAAAAAAGCAAAATCATAGCTTAGAGTAAGCTGAGATGCGCAGCCTGTGCATTTGCCCATTGTTTTACAAAGTCCACAATAAACTGCCTTATATAACTCATTTTCCTTCATTTTTAATTCAGGAATATCAGGCTTAATATATCCAAACATTGTATGCGCTCCTTTCAAAAATACTTTTAATATTGTACCATTAAACAGTATTTTTTTCAAGGCTTTTTTAAATTTTCCCTATGTCCTATCCCCTATTCACTAATCACTAAGCCGACTCGGTTTAGTAATTGAATCCAAATGCTTGCGAAGCCATTTCAAGCAGCTTGAATTTTACCTTATATTCTTTATCGTATCCTGTAATGAAGTTATACTGCTCCTTTGTAAGTCCTACATCAACAGAATCATCATCATATTCTATTGCATATGAGGTACAAAGAGGGGGATATAAAACACACCACCAATTTTGTCCTTTGCCTTCTCCGATTATAATGCGAAGTGATGTGTATTTTCCCGCAGGTAATGAAAAATCCTCATATTCTCTCGTTGGATACGCTTCCTCGCCTATTTGAATTTCCACAGGATTGTTAAAGCCTTGGCTTCTGATGCACTCTTCTGCTATTTTCTTTAGGTTATCCTTATCGTTTTCTATATAGGAGAGTGCTTCTTCCTTGGATTTTGCATTGTAGGTTGACATTCTTTCAATGATTTTATCTCTAACCTTTAATTTTAAGCTTTGGTCGTCCTCGCTATCGGAATTGGCAATTACATGCAATCTTACGGTGGAATTATATATATCACATTCCTCCTTTGTTGGAATATAGCTATTTATTACTAAAAATGCAATTACTGCTATGAAAATAAATATTGCTTTTTTCATTTTTGCTCCTTTTTGAAGTATTTTAATTTATAAAAGTATTGACTTCAAAATAGGAATTTATTCCTTATAATTATTGATTATTATTGCTTTTTATGGTAAAATTATAATATAAATTCAAAAATGAGGTATAATACCATGTATGAGCTTTGTGAAAATATTTTAGATAATTTAAGAAAAAAGGGGCTTACTCTTTCCTGCGCTGAATCATGCACCGGTGGCCTTATTGCAAAGAGCTTAACTGATGTTCCCGGATGCTCTGATGTATTTTACGGCGGAGTTGTATCATACGACAACTGCGTTAAAATGGGCGTTTTAGGTGTCAAAGAGGAAACTCTTAAGGAATATGGAGCTGTATCCTTTCAAACGGCTAAGGAAATGGCATTAGGCGTTAAAAGAGCCTGTTCTACGGACATTGGCATAAGCACAACGGGAATTGCAGGTCCAGGTGGAGCGGTGCGCGGAAAGCCTGTTGGTACTGTTTATATTGGTATTGCCATTGGCGATTCTGTTGAAAGCTTTAGACTTGATTTAGGCAGCGACAAATCTCGTGAGATAATACGAACAATGGCGGTTGGAAATATACTGTCCGTATTATATAACAAAATTAGCTAAAGCTATTGATTTTATTGCGCATTTATGGTACAATATTTGCGATAAAAATTTAGTATAATTTTCCAAAATAAAGGTGGGCTTTATTATGACAAAGAAGTTTAAAAGAATTGGCGTTTTAACATCTGGTGGCGATGCTCCAGGTATGAATGCGGTTATTAAATCCGTTACCTGTGCAGCTATTGATCACGGTCTTGAGGTTGTAGGTATTATCGGTGGTTATTCAGGTCTTCTCTACGACAAAACAAGAATTTTAACTGAGAATGATGTTTCAGGTATTGTTTCTAAGGGCGGCACAATACTTTATTCAGACCGTTGTAAGGAATACAATTCCAAGGAAGGCGTTGCTAAGGCAAGCAAATATTGCAGAGATAAGGGCATTGATGGAGTTGTTGTTATTGGTGGCGATGGTACATTTAGAGGAGCTACTGATTTAAGCAACAGCGGTATTCCATGTATCGGTGTAACAGGCACTATTGACAACGATATTACTGCATCAGATATTACTGTTGGATATGACACTGCTATGAATACAGTTGTTAGTCTTTGTGATTCATTAAGAGATACTTTTGAATCACATGCTCGTTGTGTTGTAGTTAAGGTAATGGGCAGAGATGCTGGCTATATTGCTATTGAGGCTGGTCTTGCTGTAAACGCTATTGGCGTTGCAATTAAAGAAAAGCCATTTGACAAGGAAGCTCTTTTCAATAGAATGATTGATAGAAAGAGACAAGGTCAAAGAAGCTTTATTGTTATCGTTTCCGAGGGATGTGGCGATGAATTTGCCGCTAATTTACCTAAGGAGATTGAAGAAAAAACAGGTATTGAATCTCGTTTTGTTGCACCTGAGCATATTGTTCGTGGTGGCACACCAACCCTTGTTGACAGAAATTTTGCTTCAAAGAGTGGATACAAGGCTGTTGAGCTTTTATTACAAGGCATCAGCGATGTTGTGGTTTGCTCAAGAAAGGGCGATATTGTTCCTATGGAAATCAACTATGCTCTTGTTCTTGACAGAATGTACAAGGGTAAATTAAAGGATGGCGACCTTGAAAAGTTCACAAAGGAGCAGGTTGCAGAAATGGAAGCAATTTGTGAGGAAAGACGCGCATATTTTGATGATATGTACAAGATTGTTAATGCAATCGGCTGCTAATTAAAGCTACTAATTAAATATTAAAGCACTTCAAAATGAAGTGCTTTTTTGTTGCATATTAAAAAAATAACCTTCCGTTTTAGAAGGTTTTTCTCTTTATCAATTTTAAATTGTTATGTAACCACAAATATTTAACATTTATTTTAATACTTTTTAAGTAAATTTATTCAATTTCATTTAGATTTTTGTTTTATATAAGCGGGGACAATCCCCCGTCCCCCGTCCCCTGTCTCGCTGACCACTAAAATAAAAATGCCTTCCGAAAATCGGAAGGCTTTTTATTTATTATTTATATTAAATTAGTCAACTAATTTAATGAGAGCCATTTCAGCGGCGTCTCCTCTTCTTGGACCAAGCTTATATACTTGTGTGTATCCACCTACTCTATCTGCATATTTTGGTGCGATTTCATCAAAGAGCTTCTTTACTACATCTTCCTTTGTGATGTATGCAAGAGCTGCTCTACGGGATGCAAGTGTATTTTCCTTACCAAGTGTGATCATTTTATCAGCAACTGCACGAAGCTCCTTTGCTCTTGCAAGTGTGGTTTCGATTGCGCCCTTTTCAAGAAGCAATGTTACCATTCCGCGGAGCATAGCAATTCTGTGGTCAGTTGTTCTACCGAGTTTTCTTGTTCCTGGCATTGATTTATCCTCCTTTGCCGAATTTATCCGAACCGATTGTTCGTTAATTCACTTAGTCTTCCTCTTTCTTAAGAGCTAAGCCAAGTGAAGCAAGCTTATTAATTACCTCGTCGAGAGATTTCTTACCGAGATTTTTTACCTTAATCATTTCATCTTCTGTACGGTTGATTAAGTGCTCTACGGTATCTATGCCTGCGCGCTTTAAGCAGTTAAAGCTACGAACAGACAAGTCAAGCTCCTCAATGGTCATCTCTAAATATTTTTCCTTCTTCGCCTCTTCGCGTTCAACCATTGTTTCTGCATTCTTTGCCTCTTCGGAAAGATTTACAAACAATGTGAAATGATCGTTGAGCACCTTGGCTGCAAGAGAGATAGCATCAGTTGCTCTGATTGTGCCGTTTGTCTCTACTTCAATTGTCAATTTATCAAAATCGGCAATGCTACCAACACGGGTGTTTTCTACATTGTAGCTTACATTGTAAACAGGTGTGTAGATTGAGTCTGTGAAAATTGTGCCTATTGGAATTACCATTTGGCTCTTTACATGGTCAATCTTATTCTTTTCCTGTGATACATAGCCTCTACCCTTTTCAAAGGTAAGGTCCATATAGAATCGTGTTCCCTCGCCAAGAGTAGCTATATGAAGCTCAGGGTTAAGTATTTCAAGGTCTGCATCTGCGCAAATGTCGCCTGCTGTGATTTCGCATGGACCCTTTGCGTCGATATGAACTGTCTTCACATTGTCTCCGTGAAGCTTTGCAACTATTCCCTTAACGTTAAGAACAATTTCTGTAACGTCCTCAGTTACACCGTCAATGCTTGACATTTCATGTAAAGCGCTGTCGATTCTGATTGATGATACAGCGTAGCCTGGAAGTGTGCTTAAAAGAACTCTTCTAAGTGCATTTCCAAGAGTTGTACCGAAGCCTCTTTCAAGTGGTTCGATGACAAACTTGCCCTTCTTACCGTCTTCGCTTTCGCCTACTATTGTAATGTTTGGCTTTTCAATTTCTATCATCATAATTTAATAACCCTCCTAATATTTCAATTTTATGCAATAGGTCTTAATTCCCATACGGGAAGATTTGTGGTTACATAACATTGATGTCTACTGTACTCAATAATGACAATCCTGTCATCTCCACCTTTTGCAAGGTGGATTTGTACAGATGACAAAGAGTTATTATTTTGAGTAAAGCTCGATGATGAGCTGCTCGTTGAATTCGAAGTCGATATCATCACGCTCTGGCATAGCGATAACCTTTGCGCTACCTGCGTTCTTATCGATTTCAAGCCATTTTGGAGAAATCTTCTCGCCCATAGCTTCAACTAATTCTTTAATTTTTGTAGAATCTGTTTCCTTAACAGCGATAACATCGCCAACCTTAACTAAGATTGATGGAATGTTAGCCTTGTGGCCATTTAATGTAAAGTGACCGTGAAGCACGAGTTGACGAGCTTCCTTATGGCTTGCTGCAAGTCCCATTCTGAATACTACGTTATCAAGTCTTCTTTCAAGAAGTCTTAAGAGGTTTTCACAAGTCGGAGGC
>JAZSHT010000147.1:0-2445 GCA_045533435.1 Eubacteriales bacterium
CGTAGGCAAAATCGTGATTACTACTAATCATTTAATAATTCAAGCAAAATCATAAAATAATGAAAAATAGTGGAAAAATAGTGGAAAAATAGTGGAATTTTTAATTCAATTGTGGTACAATACTATTAGAAATATGTAAAGGAGAAAAATATGATTAGAGCAATTCTTACTAATGATATTTTAAAAAGAATATCAGCTATTGACGAAAATCGTTTTCTTTTAGGCACTGTTGAGCTGCCGATAATTACTAGAAATAAGCTACGAAAAAATTCAAAGAAAAAAAGCTCTTATGCTTCCAATAAAATCGAAGGTAATCCATTAACAGAAAAGCAAGCTAGTGAAGTAATCGAAAGTGATTCGCATAAGCATTTTTTAAAGCCTGAGCAAGAGATAAGAAACTATTATTCTGCTCTTACTCTACTTGAAGAAAAGGTTAAAAATAAAACTCCTTTTTCTAAGGAGCTTATACTAGAGGTTCAAAGGATAGTTGAAAAGGGCGCATCAAAAGAAAAAATCGGATTAAGAGGGCAAATGCCACCCGGAGTATTATTTGCTGTTTACGATACTGAAAGCGGCGCTCCTGAATACATTCCACCGGAATACTCAGATATTCCTGCACTACTTGATGAGCTTGTAGAGTATGTTAACACAACTGACGACCATCCGCTTATAATAGCGGCTATTGTTCACTATCAATTAGTTACAATTCACCCTTTTGAGGATGGAAACGGCAGAACTGCAAGACTTATGTCTGGATATATATTAGACTTATACGGTTACGGCTTTGGCGGTATAGGCTCTTTGGAAGAGTATTTTGCTTACGACTCCGATGAGTATTATTCTTCTCTTCAAATGGGATTGCCTGCATTATACTATTCGGGCAGAGAAAATCCGCCTCATTCAGAAATTTGGTTTAACTATTTTCTTCGCATGGTAGAGCTATATTCCAAGAAGGTTTATGAGCTTTCTAAGAGCTCAGCTGAGGATGATATTAGCGGAAGCTTATCCTATCTAAACCTCAAAGAAAAGGAATTTTTGAAATTTATTGTTTCAAATCACATTTATGAATTTACACCTATCGAAATGAGCAAAAAGCTTAATGTTAACAATAAAACCGTTATAAATAGATGTGTTAAGCTTGCATCAAACGGATTTTTAATACCAAACGTTATAAAAGAAAGAATTCGCTCATATTCACTTTCTGACTTTGCGAAAAATAACACAAATCAAATACTTGCTATGATATAAAACGCCACATAAAGAAAAAACGCTTGATTTTTTTCAAGCGTTTTCTTCTTTATGCGGCTTAGGAGTCAGTGGGCGTCATGCTCGCCAGCTAAACATGCGTTCCGCAAGCTAAATTGCCTGTCGGCAGCTGAATTCGGTAACCCGAGCTAAATTCGCTTCGCGAGCTATAAAAAGCAAATTTAATTTACCTATGTCGCTTGCGACATAATTTACCTGTTACGAAGTAACAATTTACCTATTGCGAAGCAATAATTTACCTAAACAGTATCTTGTAAGTGAATAAAACTTGGCGTATCGTTCCAAGTGAAGCTTTTGCCAAACAAAAAATTGATTGAGCAATGCTCAATCAATTCCTAAAAGCTTTACCTAAATATAATCATGATGTACCGCGTTTAGATAAGTCTCAAATACATCAAAAAGCCTTCCCCTTGAGGGGAAGGTGTCAGGCGAAGGCTGACGGATGAGGTGTTTTATAAGGACTTACTCAACGCCTAATAACTTAACCTTAATATAATCATGATGTACCGCGTTTAGATAAGTCTCAAATACATCAAAAAGCCTTCCCCTTGAGGGGAAGGTGTCAGGCGAAGGCTGACGGATGAGGTGTCTATTCCTCTCCAACCAGCTTTACCTTAATATAATCATGATGTACCGCATTTAGATAAGTCTCAAATACATCTTTTGTTTTCAACCTTATACTTGATGTATTTATGCAAGGATGACAGCCAACATATTCAGGCTTTAAAACATCCTCATCAACAAGTAATTGCACATTGTTTTCCGTATCGTTCATAAGTCCCATGATGCTAACTGAGCCGGGAGTTACATCAAGAAATTTCTCCATGTACTCACTTTCCGCAAAGGAAAGGCGGGAAGAGCCAATTTGACTTGAAAGCTCCTTTGTCTTAAATACCTTATCATTAGGCATCATAAGAACATAAAACTTCGTGTGCTGTCTGTTGCATAGAAATAAATTCTTGCAAAGCACATTATCAAGCACCTTTTCAATTTCCTCACACTCCTCAAAGTGATTGGCAGGGGAGTGGTCAATTCTGTAATATTCAATATTAAGACTGTCAAGTAAATCGTAAACACGGATTTCCTTTGGTAGTCTGCCTTCGTTGGTCTTTGGGCGACCTAACAATAATTTCATGGTTCGCTCCTTTTATTAGGGGATAGGGGATAGGGGATAGGGTA
>JAZSHT010000168.1:0-2328 GCA_045533435.1 Eubacteriales bacterium
CCTTGTATATCATCAGCCAAGGGCTGTATATAGCGAACAGGGGTTCGCTTCGCTCACAGCCGTTAGCAGTTAGCTGTCAGCGGTCAGCGAGATTAGATGTTTGCTTCGCTCACAGAGATTTTCCTATTCCCTGCGAACGCAGAGAGCCCCCGTGAGCATAGCGAACCCCTATTCCCTGCGAATGCAGAGAGCCCCTGTGAGCGTAGCGAACGCTCTATCCTTGCTGACCGCTAACAGCTAATAGCTCGAATAAAATGCAAGCATTTTATTCTTCCTCAAACTGCTCCATATTAGCGTTATTTATTTCCTCGCGGGTTATGTTGCCCTTTACTCTTTCAAAGTATGAGATTTTTTGGCGAATCATGGCGATGATTTCGTTTTGAATTGTTTGTCTTTCCTTCTCTGATACAACAGAAAGCTTTCTTGCCATTTCATCATTTAAGCGTACCTTTAAAACTTGATTTTTCTTCATTTTATACTCCTTAACTTGTAGAATCACGGTAGTTTTACTATATAATATCATATTTTTACTGTTTTGTCTTGCTATTTGTCATATTTTATGATAAAATTTTTACATGATATTTTGTGAGGTGTCCTATGATAAACATTACATATAGTGCAGGATTACTTGGTATTGATGGATATTTAGTTACCGTTGAATGTCATTCCACGGGAAAGCTTTCCCGTTTTGAAATTATTGGACTTCCCGATAACGCCATTAAGGAAGCAAAGGAAAGAGTTAAGGCTTGCTGTGTCAACTCTAAGTTAGAGTTTCCAGACAACGAGGTGGTTGTAAATCTTGCTCCTGCCAATATGCCAAAGGAAGGCTCATCCTATGATTTGGCTATTTTAATGGCAGTTTTAAAAAGCAGCAGAGAAATAAAAAGAGATGTATCCTTTGAGGATATATGCTTTATTGGAGAGCTTTCTTTGTCAGGCGAAATTAAGCCTGTCAATGGTGTATTATGTATGGCGGCAGCTGCAAAAAAAGCTGGAAAAACTACTTTATTTGTGCCTATGGAAAATGCAAGAGAAGCAAGCGTAATTGGCGGAGTTACAGTTTACGGCGTTGAAAATGCCATGCAGATTGCAGATTTCTTTAAGGGAATAAGACAGCTTGAGCCTGTTAAATATGAATTTCAAGAAACGGTAAACGATGATAATTTGCCTGATTTTTCTGATGTTTTAGGACAAAAGCAGGTTAAGCGCGCTGCGGAAATTGCGGCAGCAGGTGGACATAATATTTTACTTATCGGTCCTCCCGGTACAGGTAAATCTATGATTGCTAAGCGTATTCCATCTATTCTTCCTAAAATGACATTTGATGAAGCCATTGAGACCACTAAGGTACATTCAATTATGGGAAATTTAAAGGATGGAGTGTCGTTAATTTCATCAAGACCCTTCCGCTCTCCACACCATACAGCATCAGCTACGGCTATGGCTGGTGGCGGTAAAATTCCTGTTCCTGGAGAAGCATCAATGGCAAATAACGGTGTTTTATTCCTTGATGAATTGCCTGAGTTTCCTCGTAATGTTACCGAGGTTTTAAGACAGCCTCTTGAGGATGGCTCAATTACGGTTACAAGAACTGCATGCAGAGTTACTTATCCATCATCATTTATGCTTGTTTGCGCTATGAATCCATGCAAGTGCGGATACTTTGGACATCCTACAAAGGAATGTACCTGCAAGCCTAAGGATATTAAAAAATATGTATCAAAAATTAGCGGTCCATTGCTTGACAGAATTGATATTCAAATTGAAGTGCCCTCCCTTGAATATAGCGACCTTTCAAAGAAAGCTAATGAGGAAAGCTCAAAGGATATTCGCCAAAGAGTAAATGAGGCACGCCAAATAATGCAAAAGAGGTTTGTGGGCGAATTTCGCGAAAACGGACAAGCCATAACCTGTAACTCACAAATGGAGCCAAAGCATATTCGTAAATATTGTGTTCTTAGTGAGCAATGCTCTAAGCTTTTAGAGGCGGCATTTAATAATCTTGGGTTGTCTGCAAGAGGTCATGACAGAATTTTAAGGCTTGCAAGAACTATTGCCGACCTTGACAAAAGTGAGGAAATTAAGCCAAATCATATTCTTGAGGCTATACAGCTTCGTACACTTGATAAAAAGTATTTCTAATAGAAAATGCATCACGAAATCGTGATGCATTTTTTAGTTATTTGATATCTGAATATTTGTATGCTTCGGCTGTGTCGCTATAACCGTTTTGGGTTACATAGTTAACTACACCGTTTGCAATTACATACATATTAAGTGTAATTTCTGCGTTAGCTACATTTTCGTTGGTCCAATCCTCTGAGGTTA
>JAZSHT010000026.1:0-2075 GCA_045533435.1 Eubacteriales bacterium
TGGTAAAAACGTTAAAAGCCATTAAGGGAAAAGCATACAAAAAAATATTTACAAAAAAATAAAAAAAATCCTAAAATTCGCAACGATTATTCTTGACAAGCCCATTTTATTGTGCTATAATGCCATCGTTGATTGATGGAAACGCAATCAGCATGTGGATGATTAGCTCAGTTGGTAGAGCAACTGACTCTTAATCAGTGGGCCCAGGGTTCGAGTGCCAGCGCCCCTAATCATCCACCTCGAAAAACGCACGTTTTTGATGAAAAAAACGGGCTTTTTTCATTTTTTAAGCATTTTTTTGTCGTTTTTTCACAATTCACTTGCACACTTTTGGGGCATAAATTGGGGCATAAATTGGGGCATAATTTTTATTTTTCCTCTTTTTATGCTCTTTTTTATTTACCATACAAGTTTTTTCCCTTCCTGTAATAAATATTCATCGGATAAATCCGAATAAGTTTTATTCAGCACACCACGACTATGCCCTACAAAATGATCTCTTGCAGGTTCTGCCACACCACACTCTTCACAACGCGTATAAAATGTCGTTCTTAAATCATAAAGAATATGGTCTGGTAAAATACTATTCATTTTGTCGCGCATGTATTTCACCATTGGGAATTCAAATTTGGTAACCCCATTTAAATAAGGTCGAAGCATTGTCGTTATGGGAATCTTTTTATACTCCACCTTTCCTTTCTTTTTACGCTTAGAATTGACAGCTTTTATGAAGTCGCCTTCTATGACTGCCGTTTGATATTCATTAGGTCGCATTCCCGTATATAGCGCCACAGCAAACAACACCTCGTATTTTGTACCTTTCATCGCATCAAGCAGCTTCTTTTCTTCTTCCTTTGAAAGCGCAACACCATGCTCGCTTGTATGTTCCGTTTTTAATACAACGGCAAGCGGATTACGTACAATTATACCATGTGCAATTGCATTTTTAAAGACTATATTTAAAATACTATGCACCTCACTACTAGTTTTTGTCGATTTTTTAGCAAGTTCATCCAAATAATCTTGACACATCATAGGCGTTATATCAATAAGTCGAATCGACTTAAAATACGGCTGGATGTGTTTTTTATAGCGGTACATATCATTTTCATACGTAATTTCTGCGACCTTGCGTTTCCTATATTTTTCAAAATAGTACATCGCAAATTCGTGAAAAGTAATAGGAACTTTGCTTTTAGGAACTCCATGTTCTACTGCATTCAAAGCAGCTATAAATTTCTCGCGAGCTTCCTCAAACACATTACTGGAAACGCAAACATTGTATCCATGCCTACGGTAACGAATCTCATAATTCACACCATTACGCCCGCTCTTGCGTTTGCGGCATTTAACAATCTTATCATTAATTAATAGTTCTTTTTTAAATCTCATAGGTAATCCTGAAATCTCCTTTTTAGTAAATTTCAAAATCACACCAACATCTTCTTGCTTTTGTAAAATTTCCGCCGACTCCCGTTGATGATTAACAGGCTCATTGGACTCAACCACTTCACCTATTCCCGCACTCGGCAACATATATTTTATGGCCGCCTCTTGCTTTTCTTCGTCAGGAATCATTTTTATTATATCAACAATTTCTTTTAATTCCTTATACTTCACGCATCCTCCTTGTAATATAATTTATCATAAAATACTAATTTAATCTAGTATTTTTCTGCTTATTCGCATATTACTTTTACTTTTACATTTTCTATTTTCACAAAGGAATCCCAATGCCTTGAATCCCATGAGCATTCTGCATTATCCCCTAAAACAAAGAAACTGTTCTCAGGAATCGTATAGGTAACTCCTTCAATCGTAATGGATTCACCTCCTACTGCCACTATACGCTTAACCAACAATTGACCATCTTTTGTAAAAACAATAATATCGCCCGTCTTCAAGTCATCAAAAATCCTTACGCCAAAGATAAAGTCGCCTTCCTTTAACGTCGGTTCCATCGATGCCGTTGGAACGTATCCAATGAAAAATACCGTTTTCATCAATACAAACACCATTGCAAGTCGGAGGCCAAGCGGTCTTAGGAAGACAAGCAAGTTGTTCAACTCCTTGGC
>JAZSHT010000137.1:0-10097 GCA_045533435.1 Eubacteriales bacterium
GGAATTAAGATTTGCGGTGAATATAGAAGCGAAGCATCAAATGCTTTGATTTCATATTTGCCTGAAAGACCGTATTTCAGCATGAGAATGAAGGTTACTGAGTTATTTGAATACTTTAGAGATTTTTATTCTGATTTTGACATTCAATTAGCATATAAAATGATGAGTGATTTAAGAATTGACCCAAATGCGCAGTTAAGAACACTTTCAAAGGGCACTAAGGAAAAGGTTCAGCTTGTTTTGGTTATGGCAAGACGAGCTAAGCTTTATTTGCTTGATGAGCCTATTGGCGGTGTTGACCCTGCTGCAAGAGAGTATATTTTAAATACTATCATTGGCAACTACAATCCTGAGGCTTCTGTTATTATTACAACTCACTTAATTACGGATATTGAGCCGGCTCTTGATGAATTTGCATTTATGGGCGGTGGCAAGATTATTTTCCAAGGTAACTGTGATGAGATAAGAGAAAAGACAGGAAAAAGCATTGATATGCTATTTAAGGAGGTGTTTAGATGTTAAGAAAATGCTTAAGATATGACTTAAAATCTATGTTCACCTATTGGATATTTGGCGCTATTACCTTGCTTGCCTTGTCATTTCCCGCAGGCTTGGCGTTAAGAAGTCAAATAAATAATATCAAGGATATGGGCAACCGATTTAATTGGGAAATTTTAGTTTTGATACTTTATTATTTTGCTATTGCGGCATTTTTATTGCTTGGCTCAATTTTAATATATGTAAGATATTATAAGCACTTTTTCTCTGATGAGGGATATTTAACATTTACTCTCCCTGTTAAGAGAAGAACATTATACACCTCTAAGGTGCTTAACGGTGCTATATATCAAGCAGCTTCATATGTTATTGTGCTTATAAGCATTATAATAATGGTGCTTTTTATTCCATCATCTGGAAATAGTGTTCCATCTACTCCATCATACAGTGAGCCTATAAAGGGTGTATTTTGGATATTTATGTGTGTGCTTGAGGTACTTGCGATTTTGATAATTTACGCTTTTTTAAGTGTAATTTCAATGTATCTTGTAATTACAATCGGCGCTAACATAGTAAGAAAAAACAAGGTCCTTGCAACAATCGGTATTGTTTATGCTTCGGGCATGGTGCTTTCGTTTGTTTCTTACGTTCTTGTCGCTTTAGGCGCATTATATGTAACATCAGCCATTACATCAATTAATATTTCAATTTCGAATGCGCCTTTCTTTGTATTCCTGCTACTTGCACTTGCTATTGTGGTTTTACTTACTATTACGGTATCTCTTGCAATGGTTACGCTACACATACTTGAGCGCAAGCTTAATTTAGCATAAGGGGGGCAAAAATATGAAAAAGAAAATATTTACTATTTTATTTGCTTTATCCTTAATTTTGGCACTTTGCCTTGTTGCAAATGCAGATGATTACACAGAATGGACTGTAAGCAGTGATGGAAGCACACTTATTGTTGATGATGAACCCTACACATTATATGATGGATATTTATTTAACTCAGATACATTTTTACCTGAGTTTAAATTCGTTTACGAGCAGGATTATGTCTTTACTGAGTTAAAAAGAAACAACGAGAGCCTTGATATTTTCTATTTTGAGGGCGACATTTTCGTATCTAGTAACGGTCAAAATTATCTTGATGATTTTGTGGCAGGCAAATTTAGCGAATATAAAATTGCATCAAAAAACTGCTACCACTATATGAACATCACATCAAGCTGGGTAAGCAGTCTTGATGGTGGCAATGTTGAGAGCTTTGATGTAAGAGAGCTACAAGCAGTTGAGCGCTACTATGTGCTTGGCTATGATAAAACTGTAACCATGGCGCATACCATTGGTGCTATCTACTATGTTGATGGAAGCTACTACTTTATAAATTACGATAAGCTACCTAACAATTACTTTGATTCCTACGGCGATTTTTCATACCGCGGTGGCACGGTTAATGCGTACAAGCTAAATACAGTACAAGAAAGCGACATGGATGGCTTTGACTTAAATAAGGTTTCATACAAAAGTGAATTTGAAAGGGATAAGTCATCAGAAAGCGGTTTTGGGAAAGGCTTTTTTGTGGCGGTATTCGTTATAGTTACCGTTATATTCGGTTACGCTATTCCTCTTGTGCCTGCTGTAATTGGCGCGGTTAAAATAACTAAGGGTAAGACAAAAAATCCTAAGCGTTGGTATTTAATACTTATTCTGTGCGCTCTTTGGATTTTACTTGCGACCTTAATATTATTTGCTATGATATTCTAAATAAAAATCTTGTGGGATAAATTCTCACAAGATTTTTTATTGACAAAAGCGCACTTATATGATAACATAAAATTGGCCGTAAGGTTAATATTTTTAAGGAGAATTTTTATGAAAACACTTGGCAATATTCTTTGGTTTATTTTCACAGGCTTTTTCACAGCGTTATCCTGGTTTTTACTCGGCATTATTTGGTGCATTACCATTATTGGTATCCCATTCGGTAAGCAATGCTTTAAGCTTGCAAAGCTTGCGCTTTTCCCGTTTGGTAAAAATGTAAGATCTGATTTTGGCAAGCATCCTATTGCAAATATCATTTGGCTTATTTTTGGCGGCCTTGAATTAGCTATCGGTTATGTGTTTGTAGGTCTTTTCTGGTGCATTACAATTATCGGTATTCCTTTTGGTAAGCAGTGCTTTAAGCTTGCCGCACTTGCCGCTGTTCCATTTGGTGCTAATGTATAATGATACATACATAAAAAATCTTGTGGGAAACCACAAGATTTTTTATTTATTTGTTATATTCGTTTATGTAGTCAACGATTGATTTGTAGTAGCGTTCGGTTGCTTCTCCGCCTAAGTCGCAATGGTCTCTGTCTGGCACTACATGGTATGTAACATCGTAGCCGTATTTCTTCATTTCGTTTACGAATTTATCACTATGCTTTTCTATATTTACCGCTCCGTCCTTGTCGCAATGGAAAAGCGTATATTTGATTTTTGGCATATCCTTTGCAAGGTGGAATGGGGAATATTTTGCTAAAACCTCATCACGCTCGCCGTCCTCATCCCAGAATGCGCTATAAATTGTTCTTGGTAAATCTACTCTTTCAGTAAAGTGGAATACTAAATCACATACAGGGCAATTAGAAACCACCGCTACCGGTGTTCTCTTTGCGTAATATGGGTAAACTAAAGAGCAAAGACCGCCCATGCTACCGCCTGTTGATACAATCGGTGTGTTTTCATCTAAGCCGTATTTTTCAAAAAGGATATCCATAATTTTGTCGGTTAAGTTGATTTCCTGCTTATTCATCCAGCCCCATGGGTTTGAGTATGGCACGAAAAATAAAATATTATTTTCAGCAAGGAATTTGCCTAATTTCGGCTCCTCGGTGTTATACATAGCTTGACAGCCAAGACCGAAAAAGTCAATGGCAACGCCCTTGATTTTGCCCTCAATGAGCTTATCGTTTGAGTAGGCAAAGCTTCTTAAATTTTCATAAGTGATTGTGTTTTTCATATATATTTCTTCCTTTTAAAAAATCAAGTTATAATAAATCATGATGTTAACATAAATTGCGCCTACGGTGCATTTCCTGCATCCTATATCCTATATCCTACACCCTACATCCTATTTACTAAATATTGCAGGATCAAGTACATAGCCGCTTTTTGTTTTGCAAATTCCGTACTCGGTTTTCTTAATTAGCTCAAAGAGCTTATCTCCATCAATGCCTACCGTGTTGTCAAGTGAGTCAAGAAGCTTTAGTGCGCCTTGGTGGAAAATCGTTGAGGTTATATAAAGTCCTCGTGTGCCACCTAGCACATTCAACGCTCCATAAAACTCGCGTACCTCTTTTTCTGTTACATGAGCGCGGTCTCTGCATTTTGTTTGCGCCATGATTTTTTCGTAGAAGCCTAAGCCGTCTATTGTTTCTATTACAATATCAATGCCACCATCATCGCTTCCGCCTGTTACATCGCAGAACATTACGAATTGTCCTGACATGGTAAGATATTTTTCTAATACGCTTGCACAAAAGCTTTCAAAGTTTTTGCCACCCAGTGTCCATAATCTTTTATATAGCTTAGCTTTAAATTCTTCCTCAGGAAGTGGAACATTATCTAGTTTTTCTGCTTCATCACAGCACTTCTTTTGATACACTCCGTTTTTAAGCTCTATTTTATTAGCTTCTATTAAGTCAATAAGAATATTGCCTGCTATGGAATGGAGCATATTATCATCCTTTATTGATTTTGTTTCTTTAGTGCCAAAATGCTTATCAAGGGCTGAGTAAATCTCGCTTTTTGAATAAGATTTTGATTGAAGCATTTTAATGATTTGAGCTTCGCATTGCTCCTCGGTAACGATTACAAGCTCTTCCTTATTAAGCACGTATCCGTCATCAAGTCTTTTTACATCCTTTTTGTTAAGCAGGTCGTTAAAGGCGGTTGACATATAGCTTCTTAAAAGTCCGCCCTTACTTCTTGGGGATGTTTGGGTTATTTCGCTTTTTGTTAATCCGTAGATTAGAAGCGCGCCCTCTATAATTTCGTTCTTAGTAGTTGCTGTGTGTGTTTTCATAAACTCAATTATTGAATTTACACATTTAGATTTCATTTTATTTGTTACTTTCATTTTCTAAAATTCCCTTAATAATAGGCTCAATAACCTCAGCCATTTTGTGAAATCCTAAATCGTTAGGATGAATTGTGTCTATAAAGCAAAGTTCCTTATCCTTAAAGTCCTTAAAGAATAATTCGCCATCTATGAAATACACATTTTTATCGCCCTTAGCTACTGCATTTTCATATGTTGCTTTTACTACCTCGCGCCTTGCAATCTCATCTGAGCCATAGGTTGCGTGAGGGCGTGTTATCATCACAACAGGCACGCTTGGATGAGCCTCTCTGATTTTTTTAAAGAACATCTCGTGGGTATTTTTCAAATGCTCAACAGTTGGAGCGTTATGGTCATAATCGTAAACGAAAATTGAGAAATCAAGAGTGCTTATGAATTCTGCCATAGGAATTTCGCCCTTGGCGCTACCTGAAAAGCCTAAGTTTATATAGTCAGTATCAAGGTGTCGCGAAATTATTGCATTATATGCATTTGAGGGATTACAGGATATACCGCCCTCGGTAATTGATGAGCCGTAATATACGATTGGCTTAGAATATTTATACTCGGTTGGGGGCAAAATTTCAGCATCATCATCAAGCAAAATTTCAACATTTTCAATAATTTCATTACGGGGTAAAAGGATAAGAATATCATCCATTACGCCGTCTCTATGTAGTATGCGCTCAAATTCAAGGCTTTCATAGTTATAGGGTGGCATAACTCCCATAAATTTTGAGCTTTGCTTACTGCCATCAAAGACATGAAAGCTTTGGCAAGCGTAAATTGACATACCGATGTCGGGAGAGAGCGTTTTGTATTTTGCACGGACACCGATAGCCTTTGAATTGGTTTTAAAGCCTATTCTTCCGCCTGGGCATCTTCTGCCTAAGAAGTCAAGGCTTGGTATTTTCTCGATAACATCATCGGGTAGGCGGGTTAATTTTTTATCTTTTTCAAAATTTGGTAACCCAAAAACCTTTATGGGCCTTTCAAAAATTGAATATGCTTTCATGTAAATCACCTCTTCTATACTTATTTTAGCACAATAATATAATAAGTGCAATAAATATTTTGTAGTGGTCAGTGGTCAGTAGTCAGTGGTCAGTGATTAGCACATCTCCCCTCTTTATCCTATACCCTATATCCTATATCCTATACCCTATACCCTATACCCTATACCCTATCCTCTGTCCCCTATTTATAACACAGGCATCCACCGAAGCATGCAAAGGTTTTGTATTTATAGCACTCCTTACATTCTGGGCGTGAATAGTTATGGACTAAGCGAGAGTCTATTTCCATAAAAAAGTGGTTTTTTAGGTCGTTTATGTTTTTAAAGTCCTCAATGCTTACCTTCAAATTATCGTAGCAGCCAAAGCAACGGGTGGCGGTTAAATCGGGATAGAGGTCTATTACAGGAGAGCAAACGCTTCTTTCTCCCATAAAAATTGCTCTTTCATAGTCATTTGCGAAGGGGAGTGTCTCTAAAAACGCTTTTTCCTCATTTGTGTAAACACATTCGGGAATAGCATTACAATCATAGCAGGGACTAACTCCAAGCTCTTTAAGCTCCTTATACAGCTTAAAGAGTGTAGGCTTCATTTTATAGAAATAATTGATACCTCCCTCGCTTTTTTCGGAAGGAATTACAACGCTAACTCTGATTTTGTTAAAGGTATATTTTCTTACAAGATATAAAAAATCCGTAAAGTCTTGGTTTTCCTCATATACATTTATTCCAAGTGTTACATTACGCTTCATACCGTTTTCTATAAGCAATTCTATATTTTCATCTAACTTATCAAAATCGTTTTTTCCTATATCCTTTGGCGAGTTGACATTTACTAAAATAATAAATTTCGGGTGGATAAGGCTTGGTAGATGCTTATCAATATAAATGCCGTTTGTAAAGATTGTTGCGCGAACAAAACGCATATCATTTTTCAAAATATCAAGGAATGTGTCTATATTTTTATGTAAAAGCGGCTCTCCGCCAATTATTCCAACCTCTCTATCTGGAGAAGCAAAGGAAAGAAGCTTATTAAAGGTCTCAAGAGTAATATCCTCTCTTTCCTTTCCTGTATAGTTATCAGCAAAGCAGTATTTACATTTTAAATTACATCTATTAAGAAGCGCTATATTTGCCATTATCTTTCTCCGTTTTTTATGTTTTAAAAGCAGTCTATAAAGTCTATTTTCATACTATAATTCATTTTAACATATAGACAGAAAAATATCAATTGATTTTTTTTATAATCTGTGTTAGAATATAAAAAAAGAGAGAGGTGGACTTCTATGATTTATTTTATTGAAAATGACTATCTATTCGTAAAGGTATCAAGCCTTGGCGCTGAGCTAACCTCTATTTTTAATAAGGATAGCGGCGTTGAATATTTATGGCAAGGGGATGAAGCGTATTGGACCGGTCAAGCGCCTATTATGTTCCCTATTTGCGGCAGACTTTTTGAGGGAAAATACACATATCTTGGTAAAGAATATGCAATGCCAAATCACGGTATTGCAAGAAGCAGCGAATTTTCATTATTGAAGCAGACAGATAATGAAATTACGCTTTCACTTTCAGCTGATGATAAGACTAAGGAAAATTATCCATTTAATTTTACTTTTAATGTAACCTATAAAATCGTAAATAAAACATTAACAGTTACATATACAGTTATAAATAAGGATACTAGGGAGCTAATTTTTGCAGTTGGTGGACATCCTGCATTTAATGTGCCTCTTAATGAGGAAGGAAGCTTTGAGGACTACTATGTGGAATTTGACTCTGAGTGCAGTCCTTTAAGAGTTGACTTTTCTCCTACATGCTTCTGTACTAAAAATGATAAATTATACACACAGGGTACAATTAAGCGCATTGATTTAAAGCATGAGCTATTTGATAATGATGCGATTTTCCTTTACAATGTTGATAAGACAATTACTTTAAAATCAGATTCTCATAAGTATAGTGTTACTATGAAATATGACAGAATGAAATATCTCGGTTTATGGCACATGCCAAAAACTGACGCGCCTTATGTTTGCATTGAGCCTTGGACATCTATTCCTGCAAACGATGGTGTAGTTGATAATCTTTTAACAAAAGAGGAAATGATTCACTTGCCTGTTGGATATACATATAATAACTCTTACAGCATTACAGTTAAATAAACAAAAAAGACAGCTAAGCTGTCTTTTTTATTATCTGCCTGCAAGTAAAGCGTTAATTATTGTAAATATAAGCAAGCCTACATCCGCAAGCACTGCATACATCATCTTAAAATTAAAGAGTGGAATTGAAAGTAGCGCTAAAACTGCAACCTTTACTATCAAAGAAAATACAATATTAAATACTGCTCTTCTGTGTGTTTTCTTTGCGATTTTTATTGCGTTTGCAACATTTTCAAGGTTATCATCCATTATTACAACATCTGATGCTTCAACGGCACTATCTGAGCCTGTTGCTCCCATTGCGATGCCCACATCTGCTCTTGCAAGGGCAGGAACATCGTTTATGCCGTCGCCACAGTAAGCTATTTTCTTTAAATTTCTGTTGTTGTTTTTAATATCCTCAATAGCGTGTACCTTGTCAGCCGGCTTTAAGTTTGAATATGCGCCCTCAGCAAGTATATTTTTAGCTATTTGGTCAACCTTGAATTTTTTGTCGCCGCTTAAAATAATTTTCTTTTTAACGCCTAGCTTTCTTAATTTTTCAAATACTCTTTTGCTATTATACTTTAGCTGGTCGCCAATTCCTATTGAGCCTACATATTCTCCATCAACAGATACATATACCGATGCAATAATGCCTGATGGAACATCAACAAATGACTTTGTGCCTGCTTTAATATGTCCGTACATACTATCGCACTCAACGCCGCTGCCTGCTGTTTCAATGTAGTTTTCTCCCTCGGGGATTGACACATTGAATTTTTTTGAAAGCTCGGTTATGGCTTTTGCTATTGGGTGGGTTGATTTGCTTTCAACTATTGATACTAGCTCTAGGAGCTTAATTTTATCAACCTTTGTACCATATGTATCAAGGCTTGTTACTACAAGCTCACTACGCGTAAGTGTTCCTGTTTTGTCAAATGCAATAATTTCAACATCTCTTAACGCTTCAATGGTTGATGAGCCTTTGATTAAAATGCCTTTTTTTGAAGCATAGCCTACTCCGCAGAAATAAGTAAGAGGTACAGATATTACCATTGCGCATGGGCATGATATTGCAAGCACGCCTAGTGCCTTATATGTCCAAAACGAAAAGCCTAAATTTCCAAATATAGGTGTAATCATATCAATAACGGGTGGTATAATTGCAACTAGCAATGATACTCCTATTGCAATAGGGGTATATATTCTTGCGAATTTTTTGATAAATTTTTCGCTTTTGGTTTTCTTTTCAAATGATTTTTCAGCTATGTCAACAATTCTCTGAGCCGCGCTGCTTGAAAGGGGGCGTGTTACCTTAATTGTGATAGGAGCTTCAATGTTTAAGTATCCTGCTAAAACACGGCTATCGTGCTTTATATGCTTTGGTGTGCTTTCGCCTGTAATTACCGATGTATTAACAGAGCCTAAACCGCCAACTACAATTCCGTCAAGAGCAATTCTCTCTCCCGGTAATACCTCAATTACCTCGCCTACTGTAACATCCTTAGCTTGCATAACTGAGCCATTTTTAAGTCTTACTCTATCTGTTTGAAGTCCCGCGAGAATTTCAATAGATTTTTTGGAGCTTTCTCTTGCGGTATCCTCAAAAAGCTCTCCTATCATGTATAAAATCAAAATTATGTTTGCTTCAAAAAATTCGCCTATTGCCATAGCGCCAAAGGATGCAAGAAGCATTAGCATTTTATCGCTTATGCTTTTTTCCTTAAATAGCTCCTTAAATGCACCTATTGCAACATCATAGCAAAGAATTATATACGCTAATCCAAATAAAGCGAATGGCAAAAATTCTGTGAAAATTTTTGTATAATATCCGCAAGCCACTAAAAGCGACGCGGCAAATATTCTAAGTAGGGTAATGAGATTTTCCTTAATAAACCTTTTCATTTAATTCTCACCTACCATTATTCGGAGATATGCTCCATTCCGCAATCTATAATTGTTTTAACATGGTCGTCGGTTAATGAATATACTATGTTTTTGCCTTGTCTTCTTGACTTTACTAAGTTACTTGACTTTAAGATACGAAGCTGATGGGAAACGGCAGATTGGGTAATTTCCAAAAATTCGGAGATTTCGCCAACACACATTTCGCTTTGAGTAAGCGCGCATAGTATTTTTACTCTTGAGCTATCTGCAAATAGCTTATATAATTGTGCAAGCTCCTCAAAAAGCTCGCTATTTTTTGTAATGATTGCTTGAATTCTTGAAATTGTGTTTGAATCCATTTTTGTATCTCCTTATTAGTTTTTATAATACTTGAACATTTGTTCATATGTATTATAGTACAAAGATTATTATTTGTCAATAC
>JAZSHT010000060.1:0-5160 GCA_045533435.1 Eubacteriales bacterium
ATTACATATTGTATCATATATTGAAAATTAAATCAATGCAATATTGTAAATTTTTTTGTATAGGTAATTGCATTTTTACAAAAATTATGGTATATTATAAGTACAAAGAGAAATTATTTAAAAAAGGAGATATATTATGGAAAAGAAGAATAACGGATTTTTAAAGGCCATTTTAATTGTTTCAGGCGCACTTGTTTCACTTGCTGGCGCTATTGCAATATTTTATACAGTAGTGAAAAAACGCTTAAAATTCACAATTGAGCTTTGCCCAGAGGATCACGAAATTTGTGATTGCGAAGGCGAAGAATGTATTTGCGGCTGCGTAAATGAGGTTGAGGAAGAAGCAGAGGATGCTGATGAAATTGAAATCGAGCTTGAGGATGACGGCATTATTGAAGAGTAATTTTAAAATAAATAGAAAATAAACTCTTATAAAAAACAGAAAGAGGAGCAACTCGGCTTTATAGCTGAAATGCTTCCTCTTTTTTGTTAGTTTTTAGTTTAAAGCTATAATGTTCACTTTGCTCACCGTTATGAGCTTGCACAGCAAGCGTTATGATATGATTGCCTATCTAACCTATAACTTGACGAAGTCAATCATAACTATGCGAAGCATATCATAACTCATAACTTGCCCGTTAGGGCAATCATAGTTTAGCGCGATTTGACCTTTAAGGACATCGCGCTATATTCACTCCCTTAAATTTTGCCTAAAATGTTGATTTTAATATATTTTTATGATATACTCTAAAAGAAAAAGCCCAACACAAGGTCAGGCAAAGCTGGAGATGAGGATTGAACTCACGACCTGCTGATTACGAATCAGCTGCACTACCACTGTGCTACTCCAGCATATAGGGTATTTTACTATAAATTATAGCGTTTGTCAAGGGGGAAAGCATGAATTTATGTGATATTAAAACCGTCAAAAAAATCATGGCGGAGTTCGGTACAGGCACAAAAAAAGCCTTCGGTCAAAACTTTTTAATTAACCCCGATGTGCCATTTAATATTGCCGAGGAAAGCTATTCCTATCATAAATCAAAGCATCCTGACCTTGAAAGCGGCGTTATTGAAATCGGTCCGGGCATAGGCTCTCTTACATATGAGCTAGGCTTAAGATACAATAAGGCAGTAGCCATTGAAATTGATAAAACCCTTATTCCGATTTTAGATAAAACCTTAGGAGAGCTTGACAATGTATCGGTTATCAATGATGACTTTTTAAAGCTTGATACTGTAAAGCTCATAAATGACAATTTTGGAAATATCCCCGTATCTGTGTGCGCAAATCTTCCTTATTACATCACAACACCGATTATTATGAAGCTTCTTGAGGAGTCAAGAGAAAATGGTAAAAACCGTTTAACCTCAATTACCGTAATGGTGCAAAAGGAAGTGGCAGACCGCCTTTGCGCTACTGAAAAGGACAAGGATTATGGCGCAATTACCGCATCAATTAACTATTATGGCACAGTTAAAAAGCTCTTTGATGTAGGACCTGACAACTTCTTGCCACCACCAAAGGTAACATCAAGCGTTGTTAGAATTGAGCTTTACGATGAGCCAAAATATACAGTAAAGAGCGAAAAAATGCTTTTTGATGTAATAGGGGGCGCATTTATCCAAAGAAGAAAAACAATGCTAAACTCACTTTCCTCACACCTAACCTTTGTGTCAAAGGAAAGAATAGGACAAATTATTGAAGAGCTTGGCTTTGATATAAATATCAGAGGCGAGAGATTATCAATCGGCGATTTTTGTCGCCTTGCCGATGCGTTTTATCAAGAAAAAAATAAATAAAGAGAGTAAAATATGATTTTATTAGGAACAACAATAAACGCGCTATCCGTTGCGGTAGGCGCACTTATCGGAGTGCTTTTGTCAAATCTTTTGTCAAAAAATGCAAGACTTGTTGATTTACCACAGGTAGCACTTAAAGCGATTTCACTTTGCGTAATCTTTTTAGGTATTCAAGGCGCATTTGACTCAAAAAAGCCACTTGTGCTTATACTTTCCTTAGTAGTAGGCTCAATAATCGGCACAATTATAGATATTGACGGCGCACTTGAAAAGCTAGGTACATTTGTGGAAAAGAAGCTTGTTAAAAAGCCCCTTCCCCCACAAAAAATGTTTGAATTAAATGAGGACAAGCCTCAAAAGAATGTGGCAAGAGCATTCGTTTCCACAACCCTTGCTTGCTGCGTAGGCGCGCTTACAATTAAAGCCGCAATGGAAAGTGGAGTAAGTAATGGCGCAAATCAAACATTTATGTATGCCAAAATAGTTCTTGACTTTGTAACAGCAGTAGTATTTGCATCATCCTTCGGCTATGGCGCAGCACTTGCCGCACTTCCAATTTTACTTTATCAAGGCTCACTAGAATTGCTTTTCAACCTTGCAGGCCCAATTATGAGCGACTATATGATAGCAGAAATGTCAGCAGCCGGCTCAATTATCATTATCGCCTTAGGTCTTAATATGCTTGGCGCATCCAAGGTCAAAATCGCAAACCTTATCCCCGCCATGTTTATGCCAATTTTGTTCTGCCTTATCATTAAATAATAATACGAAACCGTCCCCTGTCCGAGAAGATTACATAGGAAGAAAGTTATATTAGTATTTAGTATTAAATGTTAGGCGAGGTTTTATGGAGAAGTTAAAACAAATTTTAAAAAGAGACATAATAGGTGGTTGCGTATTGATAGGTGTATTCTTTTTAGTTGGAATTATCTGCATAATTTTTTTAACAATTAAAAATTTTCATTTCAATACAGAAAACGAAATAACCTATGCTGTTTGTTCTATATTTTTTTTATTTCTTTCTTTAGTAGGGATTGTATATACTGTATTTTCATGTTTAATACCGGAATTAAAAGATTATAAATTATTGAAACAAGGATTTTTTGAACAGGTTGATGCAGTGGTTGTTAAAAAGGATATTGATTTTAAAACTTTGATAACAACCATAAGGAACATAGAGAACGGTGAAATTTACAAATTTGAATTTCTCGCTAAAACTGAAATTGGAAAAACATATACATTTTATTATGTAAGAAATTCTAAACTCATCGTTTTCGAACCATTATCGAAAAACAAGTGAACCAGGGGACGGTTCTGTGTCTTTACTATCCCTTAAACAGGAGACAGGGGACGGTGCTGTGTCCGAATTTTAGGAGGAAAAATATGGATTTTGCAAATATTAACAAACAATTTATGTTAATTAGTAAGGATAAGTATGAAATAGTTGATATAAAAGAGGCGGATTTTATACCTACTATAACAAATGTATTAATTTGTTTTGTAGTCAATACAGATATAGATAAATCAAATTTTTTAAAAGAAAAATATGATGAATGTTGTGAAGAGTATTTATCGTTTGTTAAACAATTTGAACAATATAGAACTTATACATATGAATTTATGCTGTTATCTAAAGAAGAAGTAAAAAGGGACTATGATGGAAACTTTTATTATGCGATGCATTAAAAATATTTATTGATAAATATTATGGAGACAGGGAGACAGGGGACGGTTCTATGTCTCCACTTTATCTTAGCGTTAAATAACAGAAAAACGACACAGAGTGTCGTTTTTTATTATCCTTTAAATAAATCAAGTCCACTTTTTTTAAGAAACCAACTGATGAATTTTGGTGCAAAATTAGGGAATAAGCGATAAAGACCGCTCATAAAATGACCGTCAAAGCCGGTTACTATACGCTTTTTGCGACGCCTAACTCTTCTTAAAATTTTCTTTACGGTTTTATGGCAATCGGAAGAGAATAATCTTATCAGCTTCGCTTCCTTTTCGTTCATTTCTTGGTTTTTCATAATATCCGTTTTAACAAAGCCACAAAGCACACAACAAACAGAAATATCTTTAATTTCTCTTGCTATTGACTGTGTAAAATGATATGATGCGCTTTTTGAAGCAGTATATCCGCTAACTAACGAAAAGGGACAAAGAGCCGAAGCTGATGCTACATTGATTATAGCTCCGCCTTTATTCATAATAGGCAAAATCAGCTTGCAAGCATAAACCTGAGAAAGATAGTTTATAGAAAGCGCTTTTTCATATTCCTCAATTTCTGTATTTTCAATTTTGGCAAACTTAGGCAAAATTCCTGCGCAATTTATTAAAATATCTACACTTATCCCACTATTTTTTAAAAAATCGCTGAAATTAAACCAGTTTTCCTTTACTGAAACATCCATTGAATAAGGAATAAATTTTTCCCCAAGTAGATTTTTCGCTTCATTTAATCTTGCTTCATTTCTTGCAATACCGTAAACCGTACAACCGTAATTTTCTATAAGCTCCCTTGCAATTTCCTTGCCAATTCCACTTGATGCCCCTGTGATAATTACATTTTTGTTATGGTAATCAATTCTTTTCATTTTACTTACCGCTTAAAAGCTTAATTGCCCTTTCAACTGCATCACGGGAGTCATGCCAAGGCTCGTTATCGTATCGGTAGTCAAATTTCTTTGCAAACCAACTTACATCCTTAATGATTTTATCAAGGTATTTTTCTTGAATTAGCGACACATCAGCGTAAAAATCCTCAAATTTTTTCTTGTCAAGCTTGTTTTTTGCATATTCAAGTAGCATTTGATAATGGTCTAAGCAGAAATATTTCTGCTTTTTTGTTTTTACTCTAAAATCAGGGTCATAGCCGTGTAAGTAAACGGTAGTTTCAACCATTCGTGTTATGTGGTAATTTACCTTTTCGCATATGTAACAGCTTTCGTTAAGTGATTTAACTGTCTTTACTTGGCTCTTATGCTTAGGCACAACAATATTCTTTAAGGGATTGCCCTTCATTTTACCACGGATAGTGTCAAGATGGCTCTCTAAAATAAGGGCAAGGGATAGCTTATTCGGTCTTTGTAGCATCATATCAAAATGGCGATGGCAAAATCCCTTTTCGTTAGTTTCAAGGCGTATGTTAGGCTCCATCATAGCAGGGCCTAACGCTATATCCACCTCTTTATTTTCAAGTTTTTCAAGCATTTTGCAAATAGGGCACTGACAAACCTCTGTCTTTGCACATTCATCAAATGCTTCATTTACCGGTATCATGTATATTTGTTCCATAGTTTCGCTCCTTTCAGTCGCTTCAAGGGTATAGGGGATAGGGGTTCGCTTTGCTCACAG
>JAZSHT010000094.1:0-8915 GCA_045533435.1 Eubacteriales bacterium
GCTCAAAGGAAGAAAATTCATAAGATGTGATTTCAGCGGCAATAGCGCCGTTTGCTACTGTGCCGTTTTCGCTAAAAATATCGCTTGTGCCAAGCTTTAATTTTGCCACTGCAAAAGCACCGTATTTCAGAGTCTTGCCCGTTACTGTTTCATACTCTTTGATTGCTTCGTTGTTTATATCAAAGCCGATTGCAATTCCGCCTCTGCCATCTTCAGGCGCTGAGTAGCCAAGGCAGGTAAAGAGTGCTTCAAGTGGGCTAGTAATAGCTGTTTCCTTTGTTCCGTGAGCACAGCCTTTGTTTTGACAAACAGAAACGATTTTACCCGCTGCGCCGTAGCCTTGCGCGTATTCGTATGTTGTTACTAAAACGTGTGTACTGTCATTACCGATTGGCTTATTCCTAAATGAGCAATTTTTACACTCTGCAAGGAAGCAAGCGTTACCGTTTACTGTATCCTTTTCCTCATGGACACCGTTATAGTAAGCATCACAAGCACTGTAATCGTAAATTACATACTTGCCTGATTTGTCGGTTAATTTTTCATAATCATCCAAAGAAATCTTTGTGAGGTCTGTGAAATTGGTGTTACCTTCGACCTTGGCTAGTGCTGTACAGAATGTATTTAACTGTTCAAGCGTTCCAATATAGTAAACTGTTGAAATCGCGTCGGAGTTCAAAAATTCATTTCTTAGGTCAGGTCCTGTAATTCCTCCAGGCATATAGATTGTTGTAAGCTTTGGACATGTATGGAATACATCATAACCGCCAAGGTTATTAACGCCACTACCGATTTTAATGGTTGTAAGCTCTGAGCAATTCTTAAATGCATTTTGACCAAGTGATGTAACACTGTTTGGAATAACAATCTCGGTTAAACCTGTATTTGAAAACGCATTCATACCAATGCTGGTAACTGTTGAAGGAATTGTAATAGATGTAATTGGACAGTTTTCAAAGAAGCCAGTATTAATTGATGTAAGTCTTGTGTTTTCAAATCCCTCAATTGTTGTAAGTGATGTACAGTTGTAAAAGTGATTTATGCCGGCGGCGGATGTAAGCGCAGAATTAAATACAACCTTAGTAAGATTAGGATTTTTCTCAAATGGATATTCACCGATTGAGTTAAGTGTTCTTGGTAAAATAAGCTCGCTGTAGCGATTGTTAGCCATAGCGCCTCTACCTGCGATTTTTACTAATGAGGTATTGCTTAAATCACACGCTCCACCTAAAAACAGTAATGGGTTATTTTCTACTGTTTGGTTACCGTCCATTTGTCTGAGGTTTACAAGCTCCACGAAATTTACATACTTAAGCTTATCACATCCCACGATAGTTTTTTCTTGAAGTGCAGCTAAGCATGGATGAAAATAAATGTACTCAATTACATCGTGATCATTAAAAATCCACTTAAAACAGTTCGCAGGCTTATTAAGATAATTATTATTTGATGCTTCGTTTGTCTTAACATCGTCATCCTTGATATTAAATACTGCAATGTTGCCACTGCTTACTGTGTTTCCATTCTTATCTACAATTCTAACCTCTGATACCTCATAAAGAGTGATTCCGTTTTTTGATTCATCAAAATTAGCATTTGTTGCTGCAGAGCCGCTCCATGTAGCCTTGAAATATACGGTGCCGCCCTCATAGTCCTCTTCGCCGTTTCCGCTATCTGCACGAATAAAATCGTATTTAGCATATCCGTCATCGGGGTTATTTGTAGATATGTACCAAATCAAAGCGTTGCCGTTAGTGTCATAAAGGGCACAAACGGTGCCATCGCTTAAGGTTACTGTATCCTTAGATAAGTCCGGAACAGTTGATGCGCTTGAAGAAATAGCAAGAGCGCAAATTAACATTGCCATAACTACAAGCATCAAAAAAATTCTTTTCTTCATAAAATTCTCCTTTTTGTAAATTTTGATATAAAAATGCTACTTGACAAAAGAGTGCAGAAGGTCCTTTGTCAATTTGCAAATTTTACTATTTAATGTAAAAGCTATCGGGTACCCATAAAGAAATCTCCTCATTATTATAATATATTACTTTTTACAGTCAATCAAGACAATTATATATAAAATATAGACATTATTTAGTATTTTAATTTAATTTCTTTTCTAAACAAATCTATTTAGTTCCCTTGTTTTTGGCTTCAAACACCACATTGTATGCTATTATTCCGCTTTTTGCACTTCATTTTTCACAGAAGCATTGATATATGATGATAAGTGTGATATAATTATAAGACAAAATCTAATTTTTAGTAAGAGGCATATATGCTATATGAAATCCATCATTCGGCGCTTTCTGATAGTGCAACGCTTAAAATTGGCAGCGACCTTAATTTCCCTACGCACATTCACGATTGCTTTGAATTAATAATAGCCACAAGTGGCGAAATGGAAATATCAGTGGGAGAAAACAAGCACACAATCTGTGGCAACGAGTGTGTTTTGGTCTTCCCTAACCAGCTTCACACAATAAAAACACACCATCATTCAAAGCATTCCATTCTGATTTTTTCGCAACAGCTTGTAAAAGCCTTTAGCAGAAATTACGAAAAATATGTGCCTAAAAATAATAAATTTTATTTAGATAGCTTTTATATCAACAAGATTTCTGATATTTACAATAACAACACCACAGTGGAGTTAAAGGGGCTTTTATATTCTATTTGCGGAGAATTCAATAAAACCGCCGAATATGTAAAAGCCAAAAATGATAACAGCTTGATTACCAGAATTATCGGCTTTATCTCCGAAAACTTTAAAAACGAATGCTCGCTTTACGAATTGGCAAAGGAAATCGGATATAATTATGTTTACCTGTCGCAGCACTTTTCCAAGGTTACGGGCATGAGCTATACTGAGTACGTTTGCCGTTTTCGTATAAACGAGGCGTGCTATCTGTTAATGAATACAAATCGCTCGGTGCTTGATATAGCCTGCGAATGTGGCTTTGACTGTCTCAGAAGCTTCAACAGAAGCTTCAAATCAATAATGGGCGTAACTCCAACAGAATACAGAAATCAGACTGTTCATAAATAACACTGAATTAGCGAAAAGTTTTTTCTTGCGATTATTTACAAAAAAGCTCCGGCAAAACTCCGACTGAAAGCATAGAATGGATTGTAAACAGAAAATAATAACATTTAAAGATTTGATGCTTAATAAAATAAAAAAGCCATATAGTTTTTTGACTATATGGCTTTTTGCTATTCAATTAAAAAATATCCAATGCGTTTATTATAACGTTGCCTTTGCCTTCTGTGCTTTGATCGTGTTCAATTTCAAACTTATCGGTTGAGGCGGTTAAAATATTTTTTGTTTCAATAGTCGCATTTTCATATTTTGGTGTTACATATTTCATTATGCCACCTCATTGTCTGAGCCTTTTTCCAAGTTTACAACCTCGTTAAATGAGGTAAATACATACTTTTCGTTTTCATTTGGCGTGCCTGACTGGAGATATGAATATTCGTTAACCTCGCCGTTATTTGTAATTATGTAAGCGCCAAGGGCAAGCTTATCGTCCTTGTATTCATCTGTAAAGCCTACGATTTTAAGATCAAAGGAAGAAAATTCATAAGATGTAATTTCAGCGATAATAGCACCATTCACTACTGTGTCGTTTTCGCCAAAAATATCGTTTGTGCCAAGCTTTTCCTGTGCTACTGCAAATGCGCCATACCTTAAGGCTTTGCCGGTAAGACTTTGATACTTTTCGATTGCTTCGTTGTTTACTATAAAGCCAATTGTAATTCCGCTTTTATTGCTCTCTGGGGTTGAATATCCAAGGCACTCAAATAAAGGAGCAAGCGTTTCCTCTGTGTATGAGCTACATCTTACGCAGCTATTTCTTATATATCCGCTTTGTGTATATCCCTTTGGATATTTGATTTCGGTTTCATAATTGTGAGAGTCATAGGATGGAGTAACGGTTATTTGGCAATTTTTGCAGGTCAACGCTGTTGTGCAGCTTCCATCATCGGTAGCATCATGAACGCCATTATAGAACGCGTCGCAGGTGTTAACACCATATACAATATAGTTCTTATCGTAATCAACCGTTCTATCTGGGAACTTTTCATTAAACGCTGCTAACGATATAATTTCAGCAGATGTAATTCTGTCATTTCTGCCGCAAGATGTAACCTGTGTTGAGAATGCTGCTTTAAGAGCTTCTGCCTCTTCAAGTGTGCCATCAAAGAAATACGCAACCATTTTGTATGTACCTCCGATAGCGCTATCAGCGGTTGTAAAGAAGTGGCATTGATTTTTTTCTATTCTTGTAATGTCAATGGTTCTTGACAAATATACATTTTTCAAGCTAAGACAGTTATAGAAGAAGCTTGCATGGTCCTCGCCTGAATCATTTCTGCCCCAGTTCATAAACTCAACCTTTGCGCCAAGAATAACCGTGTGCAATGACACGCATCTATCAAAGGTACGAATTGACATTGTTGTAACGCTATTTGGTATCTTAACATAAGTAAGCTTTGAGCAATAAGCGAACATATACTTTGGAAGTGCGGTTGTTGTAGAATCTTCGCGGAAATTAACCGTTTCAAGAAGTGAACACTGTGAGAAAACGCCTTCCTTTGAAAGCTTACCGTCCGCGCCCATATTAAATTGCGCGTTCTTAGGAATATTTACTTCCGTAATTCTTGTGCCTAAAAATGCTGCATGGCCAATGTATGTGCATCTAGAATCAACACCGAATGGATTAGTTTCAATCGGTACTTTATAGAAAGCCCCATCACCAACATGTGTAACAGAATCCGGCAAGATGATGTACTTTAGCTTAGGAAATGATGCGCTATTTGTGGCGCGGAAGGAGTTATCAGAAATTTTTTGAAGCTGAGAATTGTTGGCAAACTCAATTTTTTGAATTTCTGAGCAACCAAATAGCATATTCATAGCGTTTAATTCAGTTACCCCCGCAGGAACGATGAAGTTCTTAAGATTTGTACATTGTCCAAATGCACTATCACCCACGGTTGCTTTTGAATTCATTGTAAAGGGGGACTGAGTAAGTCCTGTTAAATAAAATGCATAGGCTCCAACGGTTTTAAGTGAATCAGGAAAAACAACCTCGCGTAGGCTATCGCACTTGTTAAATGCATATGCGCCAATTGATTCAAGCACAGAGTCCTTATGAAAATTAACTCTTACAAGCTGCTCGCAGCCTAAAAATGCAGAGCCGTCAGCTTCGTTTTTGCCGTTAATTGATTTAACGGTTATTGGAATATTAATCTCTCTTAAATTCTTTGCATGATAGAATGCAACATGTGAAATTTCCTTTGCAGTAATTTCAAAAGGAATATCGCACACTAAAACCTTTGTGTTTTGAACAATTCTTTCATTTAAGGCGGTCAAGGTATTTGGCAGATAGAGAAACAAAATTTCCGTTGAGTTATAGTCGTAGCTATAAATATTGCCTACCCTGTATCCATCATTTTGTAAATTTAATGTTTTAATTTCGCCATTTTGTGGGAAATTAACAGATACAACATTATACTGAGTAACAGGTGTACCCGCTGTTCCGCCATAGCTGTAAGCACCATCCGATGAAATTGTGAAATATCTTTCATCTGTGGTTAAAACGCTTTTTACGGTTTTAATTGTATTGCCGCCGCTTTGGGCTGTTGATGTAACATACCAAGTGAGGGCGTTTCCGTTTGCATCGGTTTTTGGAAATTCACCAATATAAGTATCAATCAAAATATGCTTAGAGTCATAATTTGAGACTTTTGTTTCATACTGAAACATTGGAGCTTCGCTATTGCCTTCCTCGTAATAATATACCGTTGCATTTGCAGAAATTACAAACACAAGTGTAAAAAATACCGCAAGGAAAAATGCAAATAAAATTTTCCTTTTCATATCTTCTCCTTATAAAATTTTTTGTTAATTTATATTATAGCACAGCTCTTTTGGAAAATCAAGAGTATGCGCCTTGCTTTTCTGTAATTATCTGTAAATTCGACCATTATATATCATTTTGAATGCTTACGAGGTATGCTAAAAAAATAAAAATTCCGCCTAAGCAGAATTTTTATTGTATGATTATTCCATATATGAAAGCTTTTCCTCTGACACTAAAATTTCGCCGCTGCAAAATTCTCTTTGGGCGCCGTTATAGCCATCCCAGCCATTACTGCCAGCTGAGCCAAAAAGTCCGCCCACGCCGCCTTTTCCGCCGCTGCCGCCCTTGCCCGCAGTTCCTTTTTTAAGAACTAGCTTTCCTGTAAATTCGTATTCGCTCAAATTATTACAATTTACCACAAATGAGGAATCTCCACCGTTTCCGCCATGCTGTCCGTCGCTTCCATTGCCAAATAAAAACGCGCCATCTCCATTTTTGCCATTTCCGCCATCTCCACCATTTCCTGCGGTCAGCATAAGTGAGCCATTACCTGATAAAATCAAGCTGTTTGCTTTAAGAGGCGATATTCCGCTATTACCGCTAACGCCACTTGAACCATTTGATCCGTGTATTCCCTCAATACTATTTTTGCCCATAAGCACAAATGTACATTGCTCTAAGCTACAATCTAAATATCCGTTTTTGATATTTATATTTTTAAATGTGATGCTTTGTGCATTTGTAACGATTCTAAGACCATTATAGTTTTTGCCCCTTCTGCCTACCAATATAAGCGATGTGCATGCTTCTCCTGTTGTAATAGTTCCACAATCATCATCCTTAAGCTCGGTAATATCAAGAGCAATCTGCTCGTTTGACAGGTATTCATCTATTTGCGAAAATTCTTCTATTTTGGCAAGCTCAACTCCAGCTATACCGGAATTTAAGCCACCTATCCAAAATCCAAGCACTACAAATACTATTAGCGTTATAAAAAATATCCATGGAATTGATTCTTCATGGCATTCCTCAAGACACCATGATATAGCGCTTGTTACGATAATACCAAAATATCCCGTTACACACGGAATTATAGCAAATAATGCGCTAAACAGTATAACATAAAAAACGCTCCAGCCTTCCTCGTAATCATCTGCAAGCTTCCATGCGCGCACCATAATATGTATTGTGCTTATTGCGCCTAGCACAGTTGATAAGACCAACGCCCACATTGGAGTAACGGTAAAAATCGCATCCATTAGGCGCACTCTGCCCTCAGAGGAATACTTAATGTACTGAAAAATCTGTCCTACAATAAACGCCACAAGTGGTGCTATTATAGCAAATACCTTTGCACCAACACCATGGCGATAGCTACGATAGTTATATCCGCTACTTCTGTTTGAGCCATTATTATAGCCGTTATTGCTATTATAGCTATTATAATTGTTGTTTCCGCTTCTATTTGAAGAGCCACCGCTGACATTTCGTATAGTTCCATCAGGGCCAATCTCATATCTATCCAAAAATTTCCACCCCCGCTATGATGATTTAATCTCTTAATTTAAGAGATATTGTTTTATCGGTGTATGATATATCCAAATTCAAGTCGCTAAATGTGCTTATTGGATAATACAGTACATTATCTATTCTTAATAGACTGCTTACTGGTATTTGCTTTCTCTGGCCCTTCAAATATATGTTGCACACTTCCCCTACAAAGCTGCTGCTTCCGCCTATAAATGGCAAAATTTCAGACAACGCAACATATATTTCCTCCCCGTTTGCTCGGGTTGTTTGCCTAAGAGATGACAAATATACAATACAACCATTTATAGAAAAAATTTTTTGATTTTTTAAAAGCGTAACTATTGAACGAGAAAGCTTTTCGCTTACCTCGCTAACTCTATTTGATTTTACACCGCTAAATAAGTCTTCATCCCATCTGTGAGACATTCTAAACATAAACATAGGATGAAATGCGGATAAGGAATCTGAGTTAAGCTCAAATGTGAAATCCACATGCTTCCATTCCCCATCTACGCACACCATATTCCATGCATGGGCTTCCCAGCCGTTATCGCCCTTACCCTCTCCTGTGGCTATTCTTGCATTTACTCCACATTCCTTAAAAAACATATAAGCATATACTGCAATTCCTTGACAAACAGCCGTTCCGTTTCTTATTAGTCCAACTGCCGAATGGTCGGCGTTAACATTGTTTTTCTTATATGAAATGTTATTTCTAAACCATTTCATAAGATAACTAACTGCTTTTTTGGGATCATTTTTAGGAATTCGTGATTTGATAAAATGCTCTGCCACAACGCAGGATAATGAATTTACCGTTTTATAATCATCAAAATATGTGTAAACTAAATCACATACTAAAATTTCATCATTAAAATATGACATAGTAGAAAGTGTGGTTTGAGACCTTTGATCAAGCTCATATTCTATACCTGTATCTATTTCGACCTTTTGTATATACTCAAAAATAGTGTTGCTTGATACAAATTTATTTCTATTGTCAACAATAATCTTAACCTTGGATTTGTGGGATTTTAGAATCATAGTAACGGCAGTTAGCATTTCAAAGTAGTCCCTTACTACTATTGTTATTTCGCTGTTATCAGATCTGTATCCTACTGTAAAATGCGCTCTGCGAGTTATAAAATTCCATTGTACTCCAAAGCTTTCTATACTGCCAAGCAAATCAGGATTGTTCAGTAGGCAATCCTTAATTTGTCGGTCTATTGGCTTAAATCCTGTAAATCCTATTTGAAAAGAGGTCATTCTGCTTTGCAAAGCATTAATTAAGCTATCCATTGTAAATCTCCAGCATTTGACTTCTTATTTTATGCATTTTCTTTGTTTTTATCTTTTGGGGATTGTATTTTTCTGCCTCAATCCAAAGTGAAGGAATAAATGACCATGTTTCATCAAATGAAGGATTAGAATTAGCCACCTTATCCTTAATGGATTTATAAAAAAGATTAATGTCCCCAAGCAAGGACCATTCTAAAAAATCACTATGGCCTATAT
>JAZSHT010000085.1:0-2910 GCA_045533435.1 Eubacteriales bacterium
TTTGGATATAATTTCGTAAACCAATGCAGTTAGCACTGTTATAACGCCTGCTGTGCATAATGCTATCGAGACCTTTTGCAATCTTGTCAACTAACTGTTGGATGAAGCGATATATTTGCCCTGATTAAGACTAAATGATACGAGTGCATCTGTATTTTCGCCGTTTAGTATGGCAACATTGTTGTTTTCAACATTCTTAGCGGAGATTTTGTATCCGGGATAGTAAATAAACCAATCCCTGTCAAAAGATGTGCTTTTGAGAGCGATTTAATTTACTGAATAAATATTATTTGTTTTCGCCAGTTGATTCACTATTTTCAACAGTGCTTACTGTGTCTGTATCATTGCTTGCAATGTCCTTTGTTGAACGGTGGTGTGTTGAAAATCTTCTTGATGAGGAGCTGCCATCACTATTGAAAACAACAGCTCTTGCTGTGTTAACAAATGCGAAAATTCTTGAGAATGCATATAATCCAATAACAAAGGATGTAAATATCTCAATGGCTGAAAATGATACATTCGTTTCTGTTGGCACAATTCTGAAAATCATACTGATGGTAGTTGTGAGAGAAAATGCCATTGATGCTATAAATGCTAATAAACCAGTAAAGATGAAGCCTCTGTGTGTTTTCTTTCCATCGTTTAAATGCTCAAACTTAGCTTCAAATAGGAAGAAAATAATAAATGATAAATAAACCAATAATTGCCAAATTTTAAGAATGTTCTTAAATGACATTATCTGATAGAAGTAAGCGGCAAGTAAGCCGAAAATGCACCAGAAAATCACGCCGACAGATGTAACATATTGTAAAAACTTAGGAATCTTGATTCTTTTTCTGCGTCTGTTTTTTGATGGTATAGCCATGATTAAAAAGTAGATAGAAGCAGGGAAGGATGATACATACTTTAAAACTCTCCATGTTGTAAAATATGTTGGAATAGCCTCTTCATAAGATGCTTTAATCAAGGTCCATGTTTCGCGGCCAAACATGAAGAAAAGTAAAATAAAAGCTAAAACTGATGTAATCTTTAAGAATGTGCATTTTTTCTTAATTCTTGTAAGTGTGCATTCAGGCATTTTTACTGCAATAAATCCTGCATAAAAAACTGAGCACAAAATTATTATTGCAAACAAAATCGTGCATGCGCCGGTAACCCGAAGCCATGAGGTTGTGCTATTATATCCCAAATGCATGGCAAGAGAACCAACTACCGTGCATCCCAATGCGCAAAGTAAAAAATAGAATAAATGCTTAGTTAAAAATTTATATGCTCTTTTCATAATAACTCCTTTGATGACATAACTGGTAATAGTGTAGCACAATATAGAATAAAAATCAAGCATAATACGACATTTTTTGAAAAATATTATTTTATATATTGACTAAACACTTTAAATTTGCTACTATATAGTAGTAATAACAAAAGGAGATATTTAAAATGCTTGAACAACTTAAAAAAGAAGTTTACGAAGCGAACATGATGCTCGTAAAATATAACTTAATAACATTCACATGGGGAAATGTTAGCGGAATTGATAGAGAAAAGGGACTTGTTGTAATAAAGCCCTCAGGTGTTGAATATGATGAGCTAACACCCGATATGCTTCCTGTTATTGACCTTGATGGAAATGTAATTGAAGGAACACTTAAGCCTTCATCAGATACACCTACACACCTTGAAATGTATAAGGCATACCCAGAAATTGGTGGTGTAACACATACCCATTCTCCATGGGCAACTATCTACGCACAAGCTGGCAGAGGCATAACACCATATGGAACAACACATGCTGATTACTTTGGTACAACAATCCCTTGCACAAGAAAAATGACAGATGAGGAAATCAAGGGCAAGTACGAAAAGGAAACAGGAACAGTAATTCTTGAAGCTATCAAGGACATCGGCGCTACACAAATGCACGCCGCATTAGTTCATTCTCATGGGCCATTTACTTGGGGAAAGGATGCTAAAGCATCCGTTGAAGCTGCTGTTGTACTTGAACAGGTAGCGATGATGTCATACAATACAGAAATGCTTATGCTTCAAGCAAACGGCAAAACAGAAAGAATGCAAGAAACACTTCTTCGTAAGCACTACGACAGAAAGCACGGACCAAACGCTTACTACGGACAGAAGTAGTCGGTGGTTAGCGAGCGACTTACGCCCTATATATAATAATGTAGGAATTTTCAAAAACATTTTTTATTAAAAACACCAAATTTGGTTATTCCTACGAAATTTCAAGGCTTTTTTTAAAAATATTACGCTTAAAATATCCTTGAATAAGAAAAAAGCAGCCGATTTTTGTGCAATTTGCATAAAATTGGCTGCTTCTGTTTATGTAAAAAGCCTACTAAATGAAAAAAGTTCAATTTTCCTATTGACAATATATATATAATGTGGTAAAATGTTTAGGCTTGATACGCGATGAAGCGAAAGGTTGCTCTAAATGTCAGACTGCTATTGCATTTAGGGGGAATTTTCGTGGAGTGTATTCTGATTCACACAGCAGTAGAATGCAGTGATGTGAACGCCTTCAGCTAAAAAAGCTGAGTCACCTTGCTTGCATTGGTCCGAACCTCGAGTTGCAAATTGGTTCGGTTTTGTTAAGTGGGTGATAGAAACACACGGAACGGTGTAAAGCGAAAGGTTCCCGACAATTTCTATATAAGGAGGAAAGCAAAATGGCAGTAAATCAAAAGGTTGCAATTAAGGTTAAGGGCTATGATCACAAGCTCGTTGACCTTGCAGCAGCAAAGATTGTAGAGGCAGCAAAGAGAAACGGCGCAACAGTTGCAGGTCCAATTCCACTACCAACAGAGAAGGAAATCGTAACAATTCTCCGTGCGGTACACAAGTATAAGGACAGCCGTGAGCAGTTTGAACAACGCACACACAAGAGACTTG
>JAZSHT010000099.1:0-2010 GCA_045533435.1 Eubacteriales bacterium
GTTAAGGAAAATTTAGGCTGCTTGGCTCACTATATTTCTTCTGACCTTGAAAGGTGGCAAGAGGCGGAAAGTCCTATTTACATTCACGAAAACAGCGACCACCCCGAATGCCCCGACTATTTTAAATATAAGGGCAAATACTATTTGGTTTTCAGTATTAGAGGCAGAGCAAGATATTTAGTGTCCGATAAGCCATTTGATGACTTTAAAATGATAGATGACACATTAATCCCCTGTGCGGGAGTGCCAAAATGTGCAATTTGGAAGGATAAGCTCGTTTTTACAGGCTTTAAGCCAATAGATGGCTACGCAGGCACAATGACATTTAAATCCGCCACCGCCGATGAAAACGGTAAGCTTATTTTTGAAGATTTATAATATATTTTTACAAAATTTGCAAAAAACTCTTGACTTTGACCCAAGGGTATAGTTTATACTTAAAATGTACCGACAGGTGCGAAAAAATTTAAAAGAACAAAATTGTTAAAAGGAGTATAATTATGAAAAAAAGACTATTTTTATCATTTATCCTAGCGCTTGCTTTCGCTTTTGCGCTGATGCTTGTTGTGTCAGCTGAAAGCATATTTGATGAAAAGGTTACAGTTTTAGTGTCCGACGAAAACCCAAATGGAACAGAGGTAAGTCTATTCGACGAAGACGGAAATGCACTTATTTGGTATGTTAATGCAGCAGGTGAGCTTAAATCTATTAGTGCAAATGATAGTGGTGTAAGTTACACTATTAATGATGGCAATACATTAAATGGTGTTGAAATTGTTGTTAACGGTGAAACGATTGCAAAAAGCAGTATAGTAGTGTTCAATGTAATAAATGTTGATGCAGTAGCACAAGCGACAGTTGTTAGTGGCTTGTTTAACAGTAGCACTACAATTCAATATGCTTATTTGCATCTTAATACCGTGGATATTCGAGATCAATGCTTCATGTCATGCTCGAATTTAAAATATGTAAATCTTAAGGACCTTACAAAGCTTAAATATATAGGTGCAAATGGTAATGCCGAGACAAATAACAGAGTGTTTCAAAATTGCAACTCTTTGTTTGCAGGTGAAGTCCTCGACCTTTCAAATACTGTTTTAGAAACAATTTATAATAAGGAAAACTTCCAGGGCGTTGGATTTACTGGTGTAAAGCTTCCTGACACCATTAAAAACATTGGTGACGGAACATTTAACGGTACAAGTCTTACGAGCATTGTATGGCCTAAGGAGGTTACATCCATAGGAGAATTGACATTTGGTTGGTGCCAACAGCTCACCTCTATATGCTTATCGAGTGAGTTGACATCAATTCGATATAATGCGTTTAGAAACGCTACTAACCTCAACACTATATTTTATTGTGGTACAAGAGACCAGTTCATAAATCTTCTTAGCAATATTAAAATCTTTAGCTGGGAAAGCGGAGGAAATATGTACTGCTTAGTAGGTGACTGGGCACCCTGTGGAATGTGGTCTGTTATAGGAGCTACAACACAGGATGAAGCAAGGAGCTTACATGAGAGCCTTAATGGAATTGTTGGCAATCCTGCGGCGGCGGATGTTGGAAACCTTATTTCCTATACTGAATACAAAAAGCTAGAGGATAAAAGCGGTAAATATGTAGTTTATGATTATAGCTACTGTGAAGCATACAACGAGGGCGTTCACTCACTTGTTAATACAAATAACTGTGTCGGCACATGTAATACTTGCGGTGATACAGTTGTAAATCACAACGAGGACAAAAACATAAAGGTTGAAATTTCTTATACATCCTTTGATAAGGACGGCGTGAAGAAAACAACCTGCCAAAACCAAGGCTGTAATTACGAGTTAACCGAAGTAGCAAATCCGCTTATTGTTTGCCAAGGCTATTCAGCGCCTGAAAACGGCAGAGGCGGAATTGCAATCGGCTTTGATATAAACAGCGAAGCAATTAAGGAGTACGAAGCGATAACAGGCAAGTCGGAGGCCAAGCGGTCTTAGGAAGAACAAGCAAGTTGTTCAA
>JAZSHT010000087.1:0-15220 GCA_045533435.1 Eubacteriales bacterium
TATTTACTATATTTTCTTTTGGATATAATTTCGTAAACCAATGCAGTTAGCACTGTTATAACGCCTGCTGTGCATAATGCTATCGAGACCTTTCGCAATGTTGTGCCTTCATAGTCGGTTGAAACGATATATTTGCCCTGATTAAGACTAAATGATACGAGTCCATCTGTATTTTCGCCGTTTAGTATGGCAACATTGTTGTTTTCAACATTCTTAGCGGAGATTTTGTATCCGGGATAGTAAATAAGCGGAAGTTGAATTATAGCATCCCTTGTTATTTCTATTTCCATGGTGTAGTTGGGGCTTGATTTTTCGGTAACGATTATATTTCCTGCTCCGTCAAGCAAGACTGGAGATAATGAATAGTAATCCTCATCGTAATCAAAATCGTATGGAATTATGTGCTTAACGAATTTATATAGTGAATTTGAATATGTTGGCTTATAGGATTTATCAAAAAATACCTGTGGGCAATATTCGGAATTAAAGCCAATCGAGGAATGCTTTTTGTATAATTCCTCACTTATCTCCATTGTCCAACGGCTATTTTTTTCTTGGGCAATTCTTTTCTCGGGTAAGAATTGAGATTTGATGACTATTAAGCCGATTAGCATTGCAAAAATGATGTAGAAAAGCTTTTTTGCGCCTAAATGGTGCGAGATAATTCCCACTAAAATTGAAATTGAAATTTGAATTAACGACCACAGTCTCCAAGGAAATTGGATATTTCTTAAAAGTGAGGGGGCGTATAGCCAAATTTCACCAAATTCCATAGCACAATATGATGCTATAATAACTCCGATTGCAAACCAAAAAAGAATTGATTTATAGATTTTCTTTGGTGGTCCTTCATCATTTTTGGTGTAGTGAATAAACAGATAAATTACAAAAAATATGATAAGTGCAAGATATATTTCAATTCTTGGTAAGATGATGGTGGGAATACCAAAAAGTAAGACTGCACAAATGTATGGGGTGTATTTTTTGATTTTTTGTATTTTGGCAAGGAAGTGTGTGCTAAGTGAATACGAAATGCAAGCAAGTAAAAATAGTGGAATTTCAAGATATGCTTTTATTTTGCTATAACCATTGTTAATTAAGTATTTATTACTAAGAAAGCCTGAAAATAGCCATTGTCTTGAGCCTTCGGATGCGACCTTTTCTGCATCCGTCCACATTTTAACCTCGTCTGTAATGTTGTAAAGACCTGTTGACATAAGCTCAAATTGAGTAAATAGCATTATTGAGCTGATTGAAATTAGTGTAATTATAGACACAGAGCCACACAAAATGTATTTTTTGCTTTTTAAAAGTGGAATGATTTTTGTTATGTTGCAAAGCAGATAAATTATACCGATAATAAAAACAAAAAGTGCGGTAATGTTATGTGAAAGGTATAAAAGTGAGCCACCTAAAACTGTTTCGCAAAACGGCAAAAGACTGATTTCATCCTTATCTGTGTGCGTAATTCCGTATAATCCCATTAAAAACAGAGGAATAAAAACAAAGGAAAATGCTTCCGCTATGGCTAAGCGCAAAAATGCGTTTAACATTCTATATGGATACAGTATATACGTTGCACCTGCTAAGAGTGAAGCGATTTTATTTTGATTAGTGAATTTAAGTGCAAAACGATACATAAACACGCCTGATAAAAACACGTTTGATACAAGAGTGATTTTAAATGCACTCATAAGAGAAATGTCGAGAAATTTGAAAATTACAGCCACAGTAACGGGGATAACGTGAGAAAGTGGAGAGTAAAAGAGTGTGTTGCCTACGCCAAGTCCAGCTCCTAAATCTTGACTTATTCCACTGTACGAGCCTTTTTCAAGAATAGTATTGTACTTATCAAGCATACTTGAAAAATGAAATTCAAAATCACTTCCCCAACCAAAGCCCTTATAAAAAACTAAATAGGTGCTGATTATGGATATGGCAAAAAGCACCGTGTAAGGAAATATTCTATTTAAAATTCTTTTTGTTTTTTCCATAGTCGCACCTTTCTTTAAGTAAAATATCAATTACGACTATTTTACCATAATTTCACTATATATGTCAACAATACAATGTTGTTTTCATAGAAGGTTGAAAAAAGAAAAAAACTTTAGTATAATATTTTTGTAACGTTTTGTGGTTTTCTATATCTAATAAACGAAGGGATGGTGAGAATGTGACCGATTTTGAAAAGCTTTTTGAGAAAAACAAAAGCTTCATTTATAAATATCTTATAAAGCTTTGCAAAAACAGTTCTCTTGCAGAAGAACTGACACAAGAAACGTTTTTTCGTGCTTATATGAATATAGCAAGCTTGAAAAACGAGGACAAAGCGTCTGTGTGGCTTTGTCAAATTGCAAAAAATACATATTTTGCGTGGTATAATGAAAATAAAAAACTTCTGCCTTTTGATGAATCGCAAATTTTAGATGACTCGCCTGATGTTGCAGATTTGTTTTCAGAAAAGGAGTTTTCCGAAAAAGCACTAATGTGCTTGCATCAATTAGAAGAGCCATACAAGGAAGTCTTTATGCTTGCTGTGTTAGGTAATTTATCCTTGAAGGATATAAGTAAGCTTTTTGGGAAAAGCGAAAGTTGGGCAAGAGTTACTTATTACCGTGCTAAACAAAAATTAATAGAAAGAATGAGGTAACTATATGAAATGTAATATTATTAAAGATTTATTGCCACTATATATTGATGATTGCTGTTCTGATGAAAGCACTCAACTTATAGAAGAGCATTTAAAAACTTGTAAAGATTGTAAAAACACTTATGAAAATATGAAATTTGCTTTTTTCACAGAGAAAACAATCGACACTCCCCCAAAGAAATTCAGCCGCATTAATGATTGGAAAGCATCTATTATGCAATCAATTTTACTTTTTGTTTCCTTTGCTATTATTGCCATAGGTGTTACATTAGAGGGGCATACTCCATCAGGTCCTGATAACGGTATTTGGGCAATTTCTATGTTTATTCCTGCCACAGGCTTTATGCTTTCTCTTGCTAACTGGTACTTTGTGCGTATTTATAAAACAAGAAAAGATTTTTCGTTATGCTCATGCCTTGCTACATTTGGTGTGATACTTTGTGGATATATATGGGCTTTAATTCACTATCAAACATTAATTCAAAACTATCTATTTTTAGGTATAGGAATTGCTTTTAGCATAATGCTTTGCGTTTTATCTAAGATTGCATCAAACAAGTATGCTCTTATGCTTGGAAAGGACTCTAACAATTCTTCTATTACCAATCGCTAATTTTGGAGATATTAAATGAAAAAAGTATTAAGAATAGTCGTTAGCATTTTGTTTTTGTGTTTGCTTATTGCTTCCATAATTATATTTTTTGTTGCACTAAAGGAAGAATCAAATAAAAAGGATAATCTTGATATTGGTTTTGGTATTTTTATGGTCTTGTATATCCCGTTTTTTGTGTCGGAAATAAGTGCTTACTTCGATATTATGTATTTTTTAAGGGATAAAGAAAATAAGAAATTGTATAAAACCATTCTTCGTTCAATCACATTGTTTTTATCAATATCTATTATGTCAATTGCTATCGTGTTGCCCCGTTCAACTGTTAACTTAAAAAATCTTGAGTTTATATTTTTAACTCTTATAGGTACACAAATTTTAACAAAGTTAACTTTTTACACTGTTTATTGTTTTAAAGAAACTGAGTTTGAATAACTAAACCCACACTTTCGTGTGGGTTTAGTTATTTAGATATAAACATTTGTGTCCAATAGTGTCCGTCCTTTACGTAGCCGACACCTATTCTTGTATATGATGAATTTAGAATGTTGGCTCTGTGTCCGCTTGAATTCATCCAGCCGTTAACTACTGCCTCAGGTGTTTTATAGCCTCTTGCGATGTTTTCGCCTGCTGTTTTATAAGTAATACCGAAGTTTTTCATCATTTGGAAGGGTGAGCCGTATGTTGGACTTGTGTGGGAAAAGTAGTTATTATCTTTCATATCTTGTGATTTATATCTTGCTACACGGCTTAATTCCCAATCGTATGTAAGGGATGAAAGACCGTTTTTTGCTCTTTCTATATTGACAAGTCTTACAACCTCTTTTTCATATGTGGAGGTGGAACTATCGGTTGTGGGAATATTAATTATCTGTCCGGGATAAATTAAATCGTAATTTGCAATTTGAGGATTTGCACTCTTGATTTCACTTAACCCGACTTGATACTTAACAGCAATTTTCCATAAACTATCGCCACATACTACGGTGTATGATACAGTGCTTGCAAAAATGCTTACGGAAAATACTATTATTAATGTGACAATACTTAATAGTGTTACAAGTAGTTTTTTCATACTACAAAATCCTCCTTTTATTTTTTTGTACTGCAATAGTACCTCTCAATTATAGCACACAGGGTAGGGAAAAATCCACCTGTAATATATGGAAATGAAAATGCTAACCTGTTTCCAAGTTAGCATTTATGTTTATTTTGTTTTCTTTTCTTGAGATTTTTCATACAATTTAATTATGCCGACGTGTGCATAATATGCACCGAAAAATATACCTATTACTAAAACTCCGAGAAGTACAAGTAATAATGGAAGGCTGCCCCCTACTAAATTGTAGATTGGGTCCATAAGTGATGCGCCGCCCTCTGCTTCTGTGCCCTTTGCTATGTAGAGGTAATTTGCACCTTCGATATGCGTGTTTGCTATTATAGCAAGGGTGGTTAATATGCCCATAAAGCCTACGGCTGATACAATGCCTTTTTTTGTAGGTCTAAAGCCGTGAACGAAGGTCATATATAAAACTGCAAGGGGTGGTATAATATGCTCTAACCAATATTGGTAGTATCTATAATAAGCGGGACCTGTGGTTGACAAAACAGATGGGGTTAAAAGTGGGAATATGCCGATTGTTAGACACACATAGAAGCAAATTGGGTAAATCCACTTGCTTTTTTTAGATATCATAAGAGAAGCAAGGATACAAGTCCATTCGCATACCTGAAGTGGCAGGTAGTCAAGTAAATTTGGCATATCGGGATTTGTGCCACCTACATAGGTAAGTCGCCAATAGTAGGACATTTCTGCAAAAAGCATTACTCCTGCAAAAATGAAACGCAAGGTTTCTTCGTGTTTCCAATTTTTGATTTTTTCGCGATAATGAAAAATTAAGAAAATTGCAATTCCGTATAAGATAATTGGCATAAAGTGAGCAAAGGACCAATATTTGAAGTTTCCCTTTTCACCGTATCCAAAAAAGCCTTCTTTAAAGAAGTTATTTTGTAAAACGGGCTCTAATTTTTCTGTTTCTTCCTTTGTTAATGAAAGTATACCGCCATTTAAGGTGTTGCCTTTACATTTATATATATCTTTTGTACCGTCATCAAATTCAATAGTTACCTTAAACCAAGAGTATGACCATTTTCCGTTGCCTGTTTTTTGTCCGTTTATATAGGTATCAAATGTGTTATCGTTTTTAAAATCATATTGTGCAATGACGCCGGTTTCATTAACATTCCATTTGCCTATTAAATTTTCTTTATTATTAGTTAGTGATGCTTCAATAATTACCGCAGTTAACAAAAGTGCAATAACAATTGCTCCTATTATGAAAAACAGCTTTTTCTTTGTCATAATAGCCTCCTGAATGTTTTTATATAAAAGCTACTGCCATTTTAGCACAAAGATAGTGCTTTTTCAATATATTTCGATAATTTTATTATTGCATACGATTTTTCCGTATGATACAATAAATATATATACTGTGAGGTGATAATATGAAAATTTTATTTTTGGGAACAGGGGCGGCTGATTATACGGGAAATGAAAAGGAATTAAGGCGTAATTCCTCTGTGCTTATTGATGATATTATTTTGATTGACCCTAATTCTTATGTGCCTAACGCAATTAAGGAATTTAAGGTTGATATAAGCAAAATTAAATATATTTTAAATACGCACAGGCACGATGACCATTATAATCAGGATACAGTTGATTATTTAGTGTCCCAGGGTGCAACATTTATTGACACACAGCCGAATGATATAATAGTGCTTGGCGAGTACCGTATTTTAGCGTTGAGGGGCAATCATGCAATACCTACATGTCATTTTATTATTGAAAAAGATGAAAAAAGAATGTTTTACGGTCTTGACGGTGCGTGGCTTACCTATGAGGAAATTGATGCTATTTGGAATAAGGGCGTTGACCTTGCGGTATTAGATGCGACTATTGGATTTGTAGAGGGTGACTATCGCATATTTGAGCATACAAGTCTTAATATGATACTTGAAATGAAGAAAAGTATTAATACCGCTATTAAAAAATATGTTATCAGTCATATGGCATATACGTTGCATACCGACCATAAAACTTTGGAAAATGAAATGAATAAACACGGCATAATCACTGCTTACGATGGAATGACAATTGAATTTTAATTTGCATAATAACAAAACCACTTGCGATTTGCAAGTGGTTTTAATATTATAAATAGTTATCGTAGTATGGTGTATCTTCTACGCCCTTGTCGTTGAGTTTCTTAACCATTCTGTCAAGTTTACCCTTCCACATTTTCTTAAACCATTTCGTATGACCGAACCATTTAACAAGTGTTGGGCTTATTGCATAGTAAAGTTTGATAAACACTCTACCGTACCAAGTAGCACCGAGTGTGTTATCGCGGTAACGGCGAAGTGTCCAAACTTGTGGGCAGTTATATGAACCATAAACACATGTAGCTATATAGCAGCCGGATTTCTTTTCAAAAATTTGATAATCTGCATAATATTCACGAATTCTTAGTATATACGCTTCGTCTAAACTATACTTATCACCAAATATTTTTTGTGCATCCTTATAATATTCAGCAGCCAACTTCTTTTCATCTACGCGATACAATTCATTAGCAACAGTTATCATCATTTTACCCAAGAAATATATTTCGGAAACCTTTGCATAGCTCTCATATATATCGCCCAATGCATCAAAAGCAAAAATAGAAATATAATCCGCCAACATCTCACAAGCTAAAGAAAAGCTTTCTGCATCAAAATCTTCTTTGTTTTTCAATAAATCAATAGCAGTCGTAAACGCTCTAAGTATTTTTTGCCCTGATGAAAAAACATCATCAAGCGAACACTCTCGTTCTGCACAATAAACGCTAAAGAAAACAGCTTCATAATCATTCGGTGAGTATCGCAAAATTTCATCATAGAAATTCGCTGCTTTTTCATAGTTTTCTTCTTGCAAAGCTCTTTCTGCTAATATGTGCAAATTTTCTATTTTTTCTCTGCTGTCAATTTTGACTACTCCGCAAGAAACACTTGATACCCCTTCATTTGATTTCTTTTGATTTTCTTCCGATAGATATTGTGTGCCACAGTATTTACATATAATAATATCATTTTCTTTTTGCAAATCATTGCTTCCACACATTTCGCATACAAACCTTTTCATGTTCATACTCCATTCTTTCAATGCTATTTTGTGTAAATAAGCGATACTGTGTCGCCTTTTTTGAGGTTTAATAGGCGATAATTTGAGCCGTATTTACTGCTTTCATATGTGTCGTTTGAAAGAGTGTAGCCGTTTATGCCTATATTGATTGTGCTGTCCTTTTGGGCAGTGATTTTTGCTTTTACTTCGGTTTCGTTCCAAGATATTGATACGGTATAACCGCCTCTAGCGTGGATGTTTTCAATTTTGCCCTCGTTAAATTCCTTTGGTAATGCAGGGAGCAGCTTGATTTTATCAAGATCGGAATAAAGAAGCATTTCGTAAATAGCACTTGTAAAGCCGAGGTTTGCATCAATTTGGAATGGTGGGTGTCCTGCATGAAGGTATTTTAGAGTTACGCCCATATTACGCCAGTCGTTATGGTGGGTATATAGGTTTTGTCCTGTGCAGAAGCGAAGGAGTAAATCAAGACACTCCTTGGCTCTTTCTCCGTCATTTAATCTTGCATAGATGTTTGACATATGGGAAAGACTCCATCCTGTTTGGGACTTTAATCCTATGCAAAGGCGCTTTTCAACCGCTACTCTTGTAGCCTCAAAAAGCTTCTTATTATTATCCTCATTGATTTCAAGTCCCGGGAATAATGGGTAGATATGGGACTGATGTCTATGGTGGTAATTATCTTTGAAGTCGGGGTGCATATATTCCTTAATTGCACCATCCTCGTTTATTTCATATTCAGGGATTGCATTTAGCATTTTCTGCCACAAGTCAAGCTTTTCGCTATCAAGACCGTGCTTTTTTGATATGGTGCTTAGGTTAGTTAAAAGCTCCTTAACTAAAGCAAAGTCCATTGTAGCATTGATACATACAGAAAGCTCCTTCGCGCCCTCAAAGTCACCATCGGCTCTATTTTCGGGGGATTGGGATGGATAGGATTTTAGCTTACCATTTTCATCGTAAACTAAGAAGTCCTCGTAGAATAATGCACATTCCTTCATAAAAGGATATGCACGGTTTAGTAAAAAATCCTCATCCTGTGTGTATAAATAGTAGTCATAATAGATTTGGCAAATCCAAGCGCTACTTCCCGTCCAATAGATAACATGAGGTTGAGTGTTTTCCTTAAAGCCGTTTGAGTTATCCATAAATAGAGGCAACAAAAGTCCTCGGCAACCATAAAGATTTTTAGCATTTAAGCGGTAATCATCAAGGAATTTTTCATATAAATCAAAAAGTGGCAATACTGTATGAGAAAGTCCGCCTGCATATGCTTGCCAATATGCCATTTGGATATTTTCGTTATTAAAGAATGTGCATGCCCAAGCAGGAGAATATGCGCCATTCCAAAGTCCTTGCAAATTGGCAGGGTATTTACAATTCGAGGATGCGGAGATAAGCAGATATCTACCGAAGTCTGCCATTTTTTGAATGAGCCGTGTGTCGATATTTCCGCCATATCCCTTTAATAAAAGCTCCTCGGTTGAAAGGTTTTCGCCTTTTGCGATAGTTAATTTTGTTTCATTAAACACCTTAGAAAATGCTTCTGTGTGGCTGTTATAAAGTTCATCATATGTAAGAGTGCATTTATCAATTTCAGCACACATTTCTTCATATGGTGTAACAGTTTCGTTAACATCTAAAATAAATGTAATTTCGGTGGCGTTTTTAACCTCGAGGTAATTTTGCATTGCGACAGTACCGCTCATATCAATTTTAAGTGATTTATCCGCCTTACCTGAGATAATTTCACCATCGGTGTTAAGCACCTTAACAATGCCTGAAAAATGAAGTCCACCCGCGGTTTTGCTTTCGGAATAGATATATTTATCTATGGCTACAGACTTAAATTCATCAGCGTACCAATTATCCACATAGTCACTCATATCGTGGCGTTCAAGTGTTGCTTTTACGCCAAATGGTGTTTCCTTTTTAAGATTAACTACCACATACTTATTATTGAAGGATGAAAACACTGTGCGCTTGCATTTTACACCGTTTTCTGTATAGGATACGGTGCAAACGCCATTTTCCATATCTAATTCTCTTTTATAATCACAGGGTGCGCCTTCTGTTTCAAAAATCAAATGCAAATCAAAGGCAGGGAAAAACTTGCCCTTATTTGATTTAAAGTCGGTTGCATGAATAAGGTTTGTGTAGTATGTGTCTGCTTCCTTATATTTTTTTTGGTCCATTAAATCTCTTACCTCTTTTAAGGCGTGAGAAATATCGGGGTAATGCTTTTTGCATGTCCAATTGTAAAGTGCTTCATGATTTATTAAAATTCTTTCATCATACACCGCACCATAAACGCTTGCACCAAGTGTGCCGTTACCTACGGGGGTTGAAATTTGCCAATGGTCAGCAGGATATAAATTTATAAGCTTTTTTTCCATAAGTTCCTCTTTGGGAAGGAAATTTCCTTCCTTGCAATATAATTTTGTATATTATACCACATTATGCTGAAAAAATCAATTTAAGTATTGAATTTTTTTGTGTATTATGATAATATTATTGTAGCAATTTTTTACAAACTAAAGGCAAAAAAGGAGATTATTATGTTTGATATTGCGCGTGATCCCAAGGTATGGGAAAGAATAAGAAATGATGAGGCTTTTGCTCGCCACAGAAAGGAATTAACAGAGGCTTACGATAAGTTTTTTTCCGTTGCGCCTGCTTGTGCTTCCGCTTGGGAGGTTTTAGATTATCCTAATGTTCAAGGCAGAGGTGGAGATTCCTTCCGTCAATTACAATGTGTTGCTATTTTAGCGCTTATTTATCCTGAAAATGAACAGTATTATAGATCACTTGTTGAGGTTGTTTGGGAAATTTGTAATCAATACACTTGGGCTCCTCTTGGACACTATAATAGCTACTACGATAGAACACCTGCGGATTTTGATCCGGGTCTTATTGATATTTTTGCAGCTTCTCTTGCTTTTTCTATGGCGGAGATTAAGTCATTATTTAAGGATAGATTTCCTAAATTACTTAACGATAGAATCAGCTATGAAATTAGAAGACATACAATTGACCCGTATTTAACAAGAAAATTCTTCTGGGAAAATCACGGCAACAACTGGACTGCGGTTTGCACAGGTGCGGTTGGTGGTGTCTTAATGTATGAGGACCCAGAGGAATTTAAAAGACAGCTTCCAAGATTACAAAAATCAATGGAGTGCTATCTTGATAGCTATGATGATGATGGAATGTGTGTAGAGGGCACTGCATATTGGGGCTTTGGCTTTGGATTCTTTGCAGTTTACGCTATGCTTCTTCGTGAATTTTCAAACGGTGAGCATGATTGGCTTGCAAATGACAAGGTAAAGTCAATTTCACAGTTTATCCAAAAGATGCACCTACAACCAAATGTTCTTGCGATGTTTAGTGATGTTAATGCTCGTGAGGGATATTGGGTAGGCTTACCACATATGTTAAAGACAGTTTACGGCGATGCTATTGAAAAGCTTCCACTTGACCAAGCGACAATCATTGCTTATTGCCACTGGGCGTTTGCAGTTCGCTCAACCGTTTACTATAATCCTGATTACACAACAGATAAGCTTGCAAATGCTACCTATTATGCTGAGGTTTCTAACTACTTCACAAAGAGAACCGATAACTATGGACTTGCATTCAAGGGTGGTAACCAATGGGAAAGCCATAACCATCAGGATGTTGGCTCGTTTATTCTTGCAAGGGATAATAGACAAATATTCTGTGATTTCGGTTATATAGGCCCAGGTAATTGGCCTGGTTACCAAAGCAACAGAAGAAATGAGTATTTCCAACCATCCTCATATTCACACAGCTTGCCTATCTTTGACGGTAAGGGTCAAGGTGGTGATGATGTAAATAAAGCGCGTGCAGTTTATAATCCTGAAACCGGTTGGGTATATATGGACTTTACTCTCGGTTACAGTAAGATTACTCATCCTAAGCTTCAAAAGGCAGAAAGAAGCTTTAAGCCAATGGATGATAAAATTGAAATGTATGACAAGTTTACTTTCAGTGATAAAACAAATATTGTTGAAAGATTTGTTACTACAATTAAGCCAAGAGTTGAGGGTACTTCCGTTTATCTTGATGATGTTAAATTATCAACCACAAGTGATGTATCATTAAATGTTGTTGAGCAGCCATATGTTGACCAGCTACCAGATGAAAATGGCAACTACAATAAGATTTGCTATCTTCTTGACTACACACTAAATAATGACACAACAGAATTTTACGCTACTATTGATTTTTTAAACTAATATAAACTAAAATGACAGTATTTGAAAATTCAAAATTTATTTGGATAGACGACACAAATACAGACACATATGGCGAGTTTTATGCAACATTTAATGCAAATAGCTCGCCTATTTGTCGTTTATCGGTCGATGGAGATTACACTCTATTTATAAACGGAAAATATGCTTCATCCAATCAATACGGAGATTTTGAGCACTACAAAATCTATGATGAAATTGATTTAAGTGAGCATATTGTAAATGGCAAAAATCATTTTGCGCTTTTAGTACATCATTTTGGCAAGGACAGTCAACGATACAAAAAATATCAAGCGGGCGCTATTTTTGAGGTAACCGAAAATGGTAAGGTTATTCTTGCAAGTGATGAAAGCGTCCTTTCAAGAAAGAGTAAAGCGTATTTAAGCGGTATTTGCCGAGAAATCACAGGTCAGCTTGGATTCAGCTATACATATGATGCTAGAAATGAGGATTTATGGCAGCTTGGACAAGGCACTGACTTTAAAAGGTCGGTAGGTGTGTCTAAAAAATGCGAATTTTATAAGCGACCTAATAAAAAGCTTGTGCTTGATGAAGGTGTTGCCGGAAGTATAATTAAAAATGAAAGCAACACACATTTTCTTGTTGACTTAGGCAAGGAAATTACAGGGCTTCTCTTTTTTGATCTGGTGGGAGAGGCTGATATAAGCATAGCCTATGGGGAAAGCTTAACAGATGGTAAGGTTAGAAAATATATTGGTGGCAGACGCTTTTATATAGACTATTTTTCTAAAGAAGGAAGCAACAATTTTACACATTATATGCTCCGCTTTGCATGCAGATATTTGGAAATTAACGCCACTTCCCCCGTTATTTTAAATAAAATAGGTTTAATTCCACAATCTTATCCTACTAAAAGAAAAGAAATGCCTGCGCTTTCTGACACAGACAAAAGGATATATGAGGCGTGCATTAATACGCTTGAGCTTTGCATGATGGAGCATTATGTGGATTGCCCTTGGCGTGAGCAATGCTTATATGCATTTGATTCAAGGAATCAAATGCTCTCTGGATATTATGCATTTGAAAATGGTAATTTTGAGTATGCAAGAGCAAATTTATTGCTTATGAGCAAGGATAAGCGAGGCGATGGGCTAATGTCAATTTGCTATCCCTGTGGCGTTGATTTAACTATCCCATCATTTTCCTTGCACTATATAACATCGGTTAAGGAATATATAAAGCATTCAGGTGATGTATCGCTATTTAACGAGGTTGAATGTAAAATCAAAGAGATTTTATCAACATTTGTAACTAGAACAGAAAATGGACTTATTCCCACATTTGAGGGGGCAAATCACTGGAATTTCTATGATTGGTCGCCATACTCCGAGGGGGTGCTATATAAGGATACGGGCATAGAATATGATTGCCTATTAAATTGCTTGACTATAATTGCTTTAAATAATTATAAGGAAATTTGTTCTATTGTAAGCAATAATTTTGAATATGATAATGTGCTTAGCGAATTAAAGCGAGCTACAAAAAATAAGTTTTTTAATAAGGATAGGGGGCTGTTTTTTGTAAAAGAGGAAAACAGCTATACTGAGCTTGCAAATTCGCTTGCTGTTTTAGCAAAATTATGCACACAGGACGAGGAAAAAGCTATTGCTAAGGCTCTTGCAGATGGTGAATTGATTTCCTGCTCTCTTAGCTTTAAGTGCTTTAAGTATGATGCGCTTTTATCTGTAAGTGAAAGCTACAAGGAAACGGTTTTAAAGGAAATAAGAGACACATATTTAAAGATGGCAGAGCGCACAAGCACTGTTTGGGAAACTGATGAGGGCGAGAGCGCATTTGATAATGCAGGTAGCCTTTGCCATGGTTGGAGTGCAATACCTATCTATTATTATAATACTTTAAAATAATCAACTATACACTATATCCTAACAAAAAAGAACCGACACATAGTCGGTTTTTTTGTTATATCTTTGTTGTTGGCACTTCTTTATCGTGGTGCTTGATACGGTTAGAGGTCTTGCCCTCTGGGTCGATTTCGCCTGCTTTTTCAAGTGAGATTTTTGTAAGGAATGGTCCTACGATTTCATAAATAAGCACCGAGAATAGAACAATGTTTGTTACGATTGTACCAACAAGGGCTGTATCAGATGTTTTGAATGCTTCGCTAACCTTAATAGCCATACCGAGAGCAACGCCTGCCTGTGGGAATAATGTAATACCAAGGTATTTTCTTACATTGTTATCTGCATTTGACAAATCTGCACTCCATCTTGCGCCATAATATTTACCGAGGCATCTAAATGCGATGTAAACTAAACCGATTAAAATTACAATGTAATCCTTGAATACGCTTAGGTTAAGCTCTGCTCCGCTTAATACGAAGAAAAGTATGTAAATAGGTGCAGTCCAACGGTCAAGACGGTCCATAAGCTCTGCGCTAAAGTCACAGATATTACAGAAGATTGTACCGAGCATCATACAAGAAAGTAATGATGAGAAGCCGATATGTACGCCGCCTACATTGAATTTAAGCATTGAAATTGCAACGGTGGCAAATACAAATGCTACGGATACTGCAAGGCGCTTTGAACGGGAATGGAAAAATCTTTCAATAAATGTGAAGAAAAGTCCCATTAAAAGTCCTAATGCAAGTGATAAGATAACCTCTAAAACAGGCTCGACAAGAATTGAAACAATGCTTACCTGTCCAGCAATAAGAGCCTTTGCAATACCGAAGGAAACTGCGAAAAGCACAAGACCAACTGCATCATCAAGAGCAACTACTGGAAGGAGTGTGCTTGTAACAGATCCCTTTGCCTTATATTGCTTAACAACCATTAGTGTAGCGGCAGGGGCGGTTGCAGATGCGATTGCGCCTAAGATAATTGCGGCTGGGAGTGGGAATTTTTCAGGAATGATAAAGTGTAAGCCGATAAGCGCTGCATCAACTATAAGTGTTGTAATTACCGCTTGTAAAATACCGATAATAGTTGCTTGCTTACCGATTTGCTTAAGCTCCTTCATTCTAAACTCGTTGCCGATTGAGAATGCGATAAAGCCGAGAGCAACATCGGAGATAATACCGAAGGTCTCTACCTCTTCAAGGCTAATAAACCCAAGCCAAGAAATATTCAAAAAATTTCCAAGCATTCCTAAGCAGAATGGACCGATAACTACACCCGCTATAAGATATGCAGTTACGGCAGGAAGCTTTAACACCTTCGCTAAACGAGACAAAAGAAGTCCCGAGAATAATGCGATTGACAGTATAAATAAAACACTCTTTACATCCATAATAAACCTTCATTTGATAATCGTAAATTAGTGCATAGGCACAAAACATTTAACATTGTAATACTTATGATATGATTTGTCAAGTAAAATATTGATTTTTTCTAAAATAAATTGTATAATAACATTATAATATATTTTTGGGGAGATTTAGCTTAATGATAAGACTACAAAAAGATAAGAATAAGGATTTTAAAATCTTAAATCTTACTGATTTTCAGTTAACT
>JAZSHT010000073.1:0-5109 GCA_045533435.1 Eubacteriales bacterium
TATGCAATGCACCATCCATTTACCGCTCCAATGGCAGAGGACTATCACTTAATTGATACTGACCCTGGCAAGGTAAGAGCAAGAGCATACGATATCGTACTCAATGGTACTGAGCTTGGTGGCGGTTCAATCAGAATTAACACCACAGAAATGCAAGAGCATATGTTCAGCGTTTTAGGTATCACTAAGGAAGATGCAAACGAAAAGTTTGGCTTCTTGCTTGATGCATTTAAGTACGGCGTACCACCACACGGCGGTCTTGCATTTGGTCTTGATAGACTTGTAACACTACTTTTAGGCAAGGAAGATATAAGAGAGGTTATTGCATTCCCTAAGGCGCAAAACGCATCTGAGGTTATGTCTAAATGCCCATCCTTCGCTAACCCAGCAGATCTTGAAGAATTAGGCATTGCTATAATTCCACAGGACGAAGAGTAACTATTAAATAAGCCCCGATATTTTCGGGGCTTTATTTGAATAGTTATTAGTGGTCAGTGGTCAGTGGTTAGTGGTCAGTGGTTAGTGGTCAGTGGTTAGTGGTCAGTGGTTAGTGGTCAGTGGATAACATATTTTAAAGAGCTTATTATGAACATAAACGAAGCATTAGATAAATTAAAACGGTCCAATTTCCGTTCAAAATTCCATTTGTCAAAAAAGGATATAGACTACATTAACGAAAAAGGACTTGATAAAATAAGAGAGCATGCAAATGATTTTATAGAAAAAAGACTTGCTCCCGCATATATCTCAAACGATGGAGAGCAAACACCCATGCGCGGACACCCCGTTTTTATTGCACAACACGCCTGCGCTTGCTGTTGCCGTGGCTGTCTTAATAAATGGTATAAGGTTAAAAATGATATAGAATTAACCGAAATTCAACAAGAAAAAATAGTCAATTTACTTATGGCTTGGATTGAGAGGGAATATTATGGAAAAGCTACAAACAATTAAAGGTATAATTTTCGGTCATGCCATAGCAGACGCCCTTGGTGTGCCTGTTGAATTTAAATCAAGAGAATATTTAAGAAAAAATCCTGTAACCGATATGATAGGCTACGGTACATATTGTCAGCCCAAGGGTACTTGGTCTGATGATACATCAATGACACTTTGCACACTCGAAAGCATAACTAAAAACGGAGATATAAACCTTACCGATATAATGGAAAGCTTTGCAAAATGGAGACGCTTTGGCTATATGACACCATCAGATGATTGCTTTGATATAGGCAATGCTACCTATTCTGCCATAAGTAGCTACCTTGAGGGCAAAAGCTTTCCTTATGGAAACAACAGCGAATACTCAAACGGTAATGGCTCACTTATGCGCATAATTCCCGTAACGCTATTTCATGCTTTTAAAAAGCAAAGCCCCGTAAAGTACAGAGAGGACATTCACAATGTGTCAATGCTGACACACCCTCACATTCGCTCCGTTTTAGCTTGTGGAATTTACGATTTCGTTCTATATGAGCTTATCAAAAATCCAAGCAAGGAAAGCATTAAAGTAGGCTTAGACAATGCATATTCCCATTATAAATGTATTGAAGAAATAAAAACCTATACGCGCCTTTTGAAGTACGATTTTGACAAGCTCCCTGAAAACGAAATCAAAAGCACAGGCTATGTTGTTGATAGCCTTGAAGCCGCAATTTGGTGCCTTATGAATACAAAAGCCTACGAGGAGTGTGTGTTAAAAGCGGTTAACCTGGGCGAGGATACCGACACAGTAGGCGCAATCGCAGGAGGGCTTGCAGGCACACTCTACGGCTACGATGCAATACCAAAGGAGTGGTTAAACACCCTTATTAAAAAAGAAATGATTGATAAGCTTTGCGAAGATTTTGCAAATATCCTATAAACCAAAAAGACTCAACGCACGTTGAGTCTTTTTGGTTTATAGGATGTAGGATGTAGGATGTAGGGTGTAGGATGTAGGATGTAGGGAATAGGATTACCAATTAAGCACCTCATCAAGCGTTGGCACAGACTTTTGCGCTCCATGTCTTGAGCAAGCAATAGATGCCGCCTTTGAGCCAAACTTAATAGCATTTTCAATAGTTTCTCCCTTAGATAGCATAGCGCAAAGACCGCCTGATGCAGTATCGCCTGCCGCAGTTGTATCTACCACATCAACCTTGATGCATGGATATATCTTGCTTTCCCCTTGTGTGAATATTTCGTATCCCTTAGAGCCTAAGGTCGTTATAATTGTCTTTATTCCGTAGCTTGATAATTCATCCTTGCCACCTAAAATTTCAAGCTCTGTTTCATTTGGCGTAATCAAATCAACATACTGTAAATATTCCTTAATTTCAGTATTTGCAGGCGCAGGATTTAAAACAACGAAAAGTCCCTTTTCCTTAGCCTTTTTAAGTCCGTAGCCAATTACAGATATAGGATTTTCAAGCTGAGTTAAATATATATCTCCCTCATTTGCAATTTCAAGCATTTTGTCAATATCATTTTCAGTCAAATGTGCATTTGCACCGCTATCTAAAATTATGCGATTTTCTCCCTTTGTAACTACAATTACAGCCACACCTGTGGGGATATTATCAACTTTTCTTATAAAATCAGTATGTACGCCATCATTTGAAAGGCTTTCAATAAGTCCCTTGCCGAATGCATCATTGCCAACACATCCGCACATGTAAATTTCGCCACCAAGCTTAGCACAAGCGCAAGCCTGATTTGCACCCTTGCCACCGTTATTTGTAGCAAAATCACTACCCATAAGTGTTTCCCCGCCAACAGGCATATATGGCGCATGTATTACTAAATCGGAATTTAAGCTTCCTACTACAAAAATCTTTTTCATTTTTTTCACCTCAAAATTGTACTAACAATATTTTACCACACTTTACAAAAAATGCAATAAAAACTTTTTATTGACTAATCAACTATTATATGGTAAAATATTTTTATAAAAGGAAAGGAGCTTAATATGAAGCAGAAAACAAAAAAGAACTTACTTATAACATCTATTGTAATTGGCTCAATTTTACTCGTATATTTAGTTTTAGCATTATTCCCAAGAATTGATAACTTTAAAGGCGAAAATCCTATGCGCAAGGAAGGAGAATTGCCAATTTTAATTGCTCACGGTGGTGGAAATAAGGAATTTCCCGATAACACACTTGAAGCATTTTATAATGCATACAGCGTAGATAACCGTGTAATGATGGAAACTGATGTAAGCATTACAAAGGATGGCGTTGTTATTTTGTCCCACGATACCACCATAGACAGAAAAACAAATGCAACAGGCAATATACATGATTGGAATTATAGCGACTTAATCGCACAGGAAATTGACTTCGGCTACACCAACCCCACCGATAAAAACGATAAGCTAAATGGCGAAAGAGTTAAATTCAAAGGTCCAGACGGACTTGAAAAAACTCCTCTTGATGTTGAATACCCCGAGGGCGTAACACCAAGACACGAAACTGTATTTTTAGCAACTACCCTTGAGGAACTAATAGTTGCATTTCCAAATAACAAAATAAATGTGGAAATCAAGCAGGATGATGAGCTTGGTGAAAAATGCTTTGAAGCAATTTTAGTCCTTCTTGAAAAGTACGATGCATACGATAGAGTAGTGCTTGCATCCTTCCACGATGATCTTTACGAAACATATCTTGAATATATCGAGGAAGATAAAGTCCCTGATAACTTTATGTGCTCACCTGGTGTTGATGGTGTTACAAAGTATGTAATTTTAAGACTTTTAGGTCTTGACATATTCTTTACAGACAAAATGTGCGTATTCCAGCTTCCAACCGAGGAAAAAGCCGCAGGTATCTCATTTGACCTTTCCACAAAAGCATTTATCCGTAACGCCCACCGCCATAACCTTGCAGTCCACTATTGGACCATTAACGACAAGGAAGAAATGAAAGAGCTTCTTGAAATGGGCGCCGACGGCATTATGACCGACTACCCCCACCGCTTAAAAGAGGTTTACGACTCCTACAACAAATAAAACAAAGGCACACCAAACGGTGTGCCTTATCTATTAAAATTTGACAGTTACAGTTTCTCCAACCTTAATAAATACCTTCTTAAAGTCAACAAGCTCCTTGTGTGGCTCTGTTTTGAACTTCAATACAGAGTAATCTGTATCCATTCCGCCATTATTTGTAATTTCTACCTCGTTTTCATTTATCCAATTTTCAGTTACTTGACCATAGGTTAGACCGTAGCCGAATGGATATAAAGGATTACCCTTAAAGAATTTATAAGTACGATTTTCCATACTGTAATCTCTAAACGATGGCAAATCCTCAGTTGAACGGTAGAATGTAACAGGCAATCTACCACTTGGGGATGCTTTTCCAAATAAAACATTGGCAAGAGCAACACCGCCAAGAGCGCCAGGATAGAAGCATTGAAGCACCGCATCACATTTTTCATCCTGCTCACAAAGCGCAACACAGCTACCGCTAATGTTTACAAAAACAGTAGGCTTGCCAAGCTTAATAATTTCATCAAAGAGCTTCTTTTGTGAAGCAGGCAATTCAATATCCTTTTTATCTCCTGCAACATCGCCATTGTATGCATCGCCCTCTTCGCCCTCAATGCCAGGATTTAATCCCATGCACATAATAACAAGGTCAGCCTTCTCGGCACAAATTATAGCCTCACGGAATGGAACACCGCCCCACATGCTTGAGCAAATATCGGTAGGATGGCAACCGCCTGCATAAAGCACCTTGCCCTCAAACTCATCTTGAATACCTCTTAATGGAGTATAGTATTTTGATGGATTTCCGTTATAGTTACCGATAAGTGTACTGTATCTGTCGCTATTAGGACCAACAACCGCAATAGTTTTGTACTTGCTTCTATCAAGAGGCAAAATACCGTTATTCTTTAAAAGAACGATACTCTCCTCAGCCATTTTTAAATTTATAGCTTTATGCTCATCACATTCCACATCCGCAGAAACTTCCGAAGACGGTCTTACGGTAACCAACACCCATGTTCCCGAGGTTATAAATATAAATGTAACCAAAGTTTGGGGCGAAGGCACGGAAGGCAAAGAGCAGACGGTTAAAGTAAATCTGCTGGCAAACGGCGAAATCGTGGATTCCAAAGAGA
>JAZSHT010000054.1:0-2825 GCA_045533435.1 Eubacteriales bacterium
TTTTAAAGTTAGGCATTTGGTAAAATAGCTGACTGCTAACTGCTAGCGGCTAAAATTTAAAAAATAACAAGTTATTTTTTAAATCTTAACATATTCCAGCTATGCTTTTTAAGAACAATTTTGTCAGTAATTTCACGGATAGTTGGCTTTACATTTTCGCTGTCCTTAGTGTTCTTTGTATCTAAGTCATCGCTATAAAGCTCGGTATGCTCATAGAGCTTATAGCCATCAAAGCCGTTTATATCAATATCAAGCTCCATATCATTTTCAAGGGAGCGGTTAGCGCAGAAAACGATAATTTCATCATTGTCTGTATGAATAACCGAGGAATAAAGATAAGGAACATCCCATCCCTCATTTGATTTATATGTAGGACAGTCAATATCACATTTTAATGTAGAGCCGTTACCGAGAAGGGAAGCGTACATATATGGATAATAAATTGTCTGCTTCCATGCTTTACCGTTATTTTCTGTCATAATTGGAGCTATAACATTTATAAGCTGAGCAAGACAGCCGATTTTTACTCTGTCGCAGTTATTTTGCAATGACATAAGCATACAACCAACAAGGAGCGCGTCCTCAAAATTATAATGCTCCTCAAGAAGATGCGGAGCTTCCTCCCATCTTTCTCTTGTCTTTTCCTCATCCTTGGTGCGATACCAAACATTCCATTCATCAAAGGAAAGATTGATTGTTTTTTTGCTATTCCTTTTAGACTTTACCTCATCGCAAATATCGGCTGTGGTCTTAATAAAACGGTCCATAGCCTCAGCTCTTGCAAGGTAATTTGGAGTGTTTTTATCCTTGTTACCATAGTAGCAATGAAGTGAAATGTAGTCAATATAATCATATGTGTGGTCAAGAACGGTACGCTCCCATGTGCCAAAGGTTGGCATACCTGCATCGGAGCTACCACAGGCTACAAGCTCAATAGATGGGTCAACCCACTTTAAAACCTTGGCTGTTTCAGTAGCCACCCTTGCATATTCCTCAGCGGTTTTATGGCAAATCTGCCAATCTCCATCCATTTCGTTACCAAGACACCAAAGCTTAATATTAAATGGCTCATTAAAGCCGTTTTGCCTGCGTAAATTTGCATAATATGTGTCTGTTGTAGAGTTGCAGTATTCAATTAGCTTTCTTGCCTCATCAGGACCTCGTGTACCAAGATTTACCGCCATCATAACCTCTGTGCCCACACGCTTTGCCCACTCTTGAAATTCATCAATACCAACTTGGTTAGATTCAACTGTAAACCAAGCAAGGTCTAATTTTTTAGGGCGCTTAGACTTATCGCCAATACCATCCTCCCAATTATATCCCGAAACAAAGTTTCCACCGGGATATCTTACAATAGGAACATTAAGCTCCTTAGTAAGCTTTATAACATCCCCACGGAAGCCCATATCATCGGCACTTTCGTGTGTAGGCTCATAAATTCCGTTATAAACGGCACGACCTAAATGCTCAATAAATGAGCCGTATATTCTTCTGTCAATTTTATCTATTACTTTATTTCTATCAAAGGAAATTTTTGCTTTCATAATGTACCTCGCCATATAATGTTAAAATCATTATACCACACTTTATTTTAAAATAAAATAGTAATGTAAAAATTTATACTGTTGCAATTATAGAGAAAATAGTGTAAAATATAAGTAATTAAAGAAAAGGAAGAAAAGAATGTACTATAAGCACAATTTAAGCTATAACTATCCCGAAAAATGCGATGAGCATATGATTACTGTTAAGCACCTTCGCGACACTCACTTTGATGAAAATTATGAGTATCTTGAAAAGGGCTTTTGGCGCGCAATTAAAAAAGCAGCATTTTGGGTAATGATGCATACTGTCGGCGTGCTGATTTGCAAGATAAGACACGGAATTAAAATAAAGGGAAAAAAGAACATAAGAAAAAATAAAAAGCTCTTTAAAAACGGAGCAATCACAATTTCAAACCATGTATTTATGTGGGACTTTTTTGGAGTTTCCATGGCTATTTTCCCACATCTTACTGTTTTTCCTGCTTGGAAAACCAACTTTGAAGGGCCAAACGGACCTCTTATCCGTTGGGCAGGGGGCATGCCTATCCCTACCGATAGCGTGCTAGCCATGAAAAAATTCAACAAGGGTATAAAAGAGGTGCTTGAAAGCAAAAGATGGCTTCACTTTTTCCCCGAAGCATCAATGTGGTTTTACTATCCCGATATAAGACCTCTTAAAAAGTCCGTTTTCCGCCTTAGCGTGCAGTATAATAGACCTATTATACCGATGGCATACTCATTCCGCCCACGAAAGGGAATTGCTAAATTGTTCGGTAAATCTCCCTTGGCAACTCTTACAATAGGCGAGCCGCTTATTCCCGACACATCATTACCAAAGCATGAGGCGATTGATGCTCTCCATAAGAAAGCATATCATGTTCTTCAAGGACTTGCGGGCATCACTCCCGATATGGAAAACTACCGCGTCAGCCAAGATGAGGAAAGCTACATAAAAACAATGTAAAAAAGAGGACTAACAAGCGTTAGTCCTTTTTTGAATGGGGATAGTGAAATGAGTGCAGAAGACGCGGTTTAACACGGAGCGTAGGCGTACTTGCGTACGGTAGAGCCGTGTTCGGGTCTAAAAAACAGACATAAAATGAAGAGAACTTGCAAAAAAATGCAAGTTCTCAACATTAAAGAATATTTTGAGATAGTCCTAGACCTTTTTTATGAGACATGTGTCTGTTTTTGGTCTGTGCTTATTGCAACATCCCCTAGATTATATGTCGCTTTCTTTAATTAGAAGCGCTTCTCTTTTCATTGTTTGAATAAACA
>JAZSHT010000098.1:0-2286 GCA_045533435.1 Eubacteriales bacterium
TATTCTTGCTACTTTTTCGGTTACATCCTTGTGAACCGTTGACTTACTAATTCCAAATTTTTTTGCCCCGTCTCCTACAGTTGACTCATTCTCTATTATGTAAAGTGCTAATTTTTCACATCTTTCTTTCGTAGTGCTAAAATATACTATAATATCTCCGTATTTTTTATTATGGTATAAATATATTAAAAAAACCGCAATTATATGCGGTTTTTAAGCTATTTAATTTTCAAACTTGAAAACCGTTGTATAGTCGTAAAGCTCACCAACATTTAATTCTGTTGACATAAAATCAGAATGATTTGGAGCATCAGGACTATGCTGTGTTTCAAGACATACCGCACATCTCTTCTTTTGTGGAAATTCGCCTTTGAATGCAGATTCATTTTCATTGATACAGTTAGCACAATAAATTTGAACGCAAGGTTGGTTCGTGTAAACCTTCATTTTTCTATCGCTCTTCGTATCCTTTAATGTTGCAATATGCTTAATTGTTCCATCGCTATTTAAAATAAAGTTGTGGTCATAACCTTGACCAAGTCTTAATAGCTCATAATCAGCCTCAATATCCTGACCAATAAGCTTTTCTTTTCTAAAGTCAAACGGTGTATTCTCTACCATTAATTCTTCACCAGTAGGGATTAACTCGCTATCTACCACAGAAACCTTATCTGCATCAATCCATAAGCTATGATTTTCAATTCTACCGGAATTATAACCACCAAGATTGAAATAAGCATGATTTGTAAGATTTAAAACTGTTTTTTTATCGGTTGTAGCCTTATAATTGATAGTAAAAATATTTTCATTATCAAAGGAATATAAAATTTTAACACTTAAATTACCAGGATATCCCTCTTCCATATCAACGGATAGATATGAAAACTCAATATAGGATGTATTTCCTATTTCCCAGGTCTTAGCATTCCAAAGCTTCTTATCAAAGCCCTCTTTGCCACCATGAAGATGGTTGTTTTTTTCATTATTATACAACTTGTATTCTTTACCATCAAGTGTAAAGCAAGAATTCTTAATTCTGTTGCCGTATCTACCAATAATAGCACCTTGATAACCGCTATTGTTTAAATATGAGTCAACATCATCATAACCGCAAATCACATCCGCTAAAACACCGTTTTTATCAGGAATATTAATTGATACAATTGTAGCTCCTAATGTTATAATTTTTACTGATGCACCCTGCAAATTCTTTAAAGTATATAAGAATACTTCTCTGCCATCCTTTAATTTACCAAAAAGCTCTTTAGTAATCATTATTATTCTCCGTATCCGTCAGGATTTTTCTTTTGCCAGTTGGCTGCATCTAAGCACATCTTATCAATATCATAAATTGCAGTCCAACCAAGGATTTCTGCAGCCTTTGTTGGATTAGCATAGCACTCATCAATATCTCCAGGGCGTCTTTCACAAATTACATACTTGATTTCATGGCCAATCGCCTTTTCAAAAGCGTGAATAACATCAAGAACCGAATATCCCTTACCCGTACCGATATTAAAGCGTTCAACACCTTTAACCTTAGCAGCCCTGTCAAGAGCCTTTAGATGAGCATTAGCAAGGTCTACTACATGGATATAATCACGAACACCTGTACCATCATGTGTTGCATAGTCATCGCCAAATACATTTACATGGTCATACTTACCAAAAGCAACTCTAGCAACATATGGCAAAAGATTGTTAGGAATTCCCTTCGGGTCTTCTCCAATCATACCACTTTCGTGTGCGCCAATTGGATTAAAGTATCTTAAAATAGATATGCTCCACTCTGGATCGGAAATATATATATCGGAAAGAATTCTTTCTATCATAAGCTTTGTTTCGCCGTATGGATTTGTTGTAGACAATGGGAAATCCTCATTGATTGGCACTGATTCAGGCTTACCGTAAACAGTTGCAGATGATGAGAATACTATTCTCTTGCAATTATGCTCACTCATAACCTTGCAAAGATTAAGAGTACCAGTAATATTATTGTGATAATACCACATTGGCTTAGCAACGCTTTCGCCTACCGCCTTTAATCCTGCAAAATGAATTACAGAATCAATTTCATTTTCCTCAAATACCTTTTCAATTTCCTCAATATTTAATAAATCTGCCTTGTAAAACTTAACGCTCTTGCCAGTAATAGCTTTTACTCTGTCAAGAACGCACTCCTTTGAATTACAAAGATTGTCAAGCACTACAACCTCTCTACCATCATTTAAAAGCTGAACAACGGTATGTGAGCCTATAAAGCCTGTTCCACCGGTTACTAAAATA
>JAZSHT010000182.1:0-20320 GCA_045533435.1 Eubacteriales bacterium
TAATCTAACAGGCTCGAGTCTTGTCAAAACCGTTGCGCAGAAGGAATTGGAGCCTGGCACGGAATATACTATTCCATACGGTTGCTTGCTTCCAAAGGGAATAGAGGGATTACTTCTTTCAGGAAGAAATATAAGTGGCTCTCATATGGCACATTCTAACTTTAGAATTATGTCCGTATGTATAGCAATCGGTGAGGCGGCAGGTGTTGCGGCTGCCTTATCCGTAAAACGAGGTTTAAAATTATCCCAAGTTAATGTAAAAGAAATACAAAATTATTTGGGAGAATAAATAGGAGGAAAAGATGAAAAAATTATTTTTAACCCTTGCAATTTCATTAGTAGTGCTCTTTGTGTTATCTGTTTCTGTATTTGCCGCCGAATATACGGTTAATAGCAACGAAGAGTACATAACCGCTTACGAGCAAGCTACAAACGGAGACATAATTACCATTAACAGTAAATTGACCTGCGACATTCAAGCTATGAAAGATATAACATATATCTTGAAGGCTGACTGGGAAAGCTCAAACTTTGTACTCCAAAGCAATGTGTCAGTTTCATTTGTTGCTGACGGAGAAAATTGCAGAATTATGCCTACAAATTATTCGACTGTAAATGGCTGGTTTAATATTACATCAGCACTTGAAAATGTAACAATCAATTTAATGGGAATAAACGACGGCACAATTACGCTTGATGGTTCAAATGCAACTCACGATAGAGTTTCATATGTATCAGTATCATCTGATATTACATGGAATTTCTTTAATGGCTCGGCGATAGCAAACTTTAATACCACAACGCAGGATACTAACAATTTTGCATGCATATTATATTCTAAGACATTTAACATGTATGAGGGAAGTGAAATATATGCAAACAAGATTAGTGCAGCGCCACTTATTAAGTCAACTGATTTTAACATGTATGGCGGTAAGATATTTGGAAATTTACTTACAAGCACAAAAACAGCCTCATATAGCTGTGGAGCTATATTTGTGAGCAATCAATTTGTAGCGTATGACGGAAAATTTTGCGATAATATTTTTGACGTTAAGTCAGGTCCTCAAATAAATCATGTTGGTTTCTTTTCTTTAAGAGAGGAAAAACCTGCAATTGTATTGGGGTTGGAAGTAGGCGTCAATTATACATCAGGTACTGCCAACGGAAATGTAAGTGCTTTGTTTGGAACTTCCAATAAGGACAAAAATGCATACGGCTACTATACATCAAATTATATCATGGGCACAAGAAAAGTCTTTACTGCCGGTACAGTTGAACAAGCTTATAATAACGATATTGGCAAAACCGTATGGCAAATAACTAATCCGATTTATGGTACAACAACAAACAGTTGGACGGGATATTCATGGGTACATTCCAAGGGGTTGTGTGATAACACAGTAACTTTTCTTAGTATAAATCAAATTAAAATAAAAGAAAATGTGTTTTATGAATATAACTTGGAAGATTTATTTGTTATCGGAGTTACCGCTATAAATGGGTTTAATGTTACATCCCAGAAGAACTACACCTATTCGTACACAGGCACAAGCATCTTAACCATTCCAAGTAAAACAAGTGTATGGTCAACAGAAATAAATGAGTATTGCCATAATGGAAAGACAATGACTGTTGATGAAATAAAAACACTAATACCTGCCATGCTATTTGCTTCTTATGAAAACTCAATATCTGAAGAAAATGGAACGACAACGTGTACTGTTTGTGGAAAAACTTTTACTTGCGAAAACAACGAGCATGAAAAGGAAGTATCCATTATATATAATGATTTTACTGATGTCGGTATTAAGAGAATAAAGTGTAAAGTTTGTGAGGTCGTTAATACAATAGAAACTCCAGCAATGTTTACGTGTCTTGGTTATTCAGCCCCAGAAGATGGCAGAGATGGAATTGCGATTGGCTTTACTGTGAACAATGTAGCTATTGCAGAATATGAAGAAGCAACAGGAAAAACCTTAAAATATGGTGTGTTTGCAGTACTACAAAGTCGACTTGGCGATAATGATGTATTCAGTAAGGATGGCACAGTAGCAGAGGGTGCTATCAACGCTGACATCACAAGTTATGAGTTCGCATTATTTGAACTAAAGATAGTAGGCTTTACAGATGAATACAAAGACATAAAACTTGCTATGGGTGCATATGTAGCTGTAACAGATGGCGAAACAACCGAGTATTCCTATCTCCAGTCCGGCACACCTAATGAAAATGAAAAATACTGCTTCGTTTCATATAACGATATTGTCGGTGCTCCTTCAACTGATGAAGAGGTAACACAATGAAATATGTAACACCAAAGATTGAAATATCTGTTATAGAAACAGAAGATATTTTAACTGCTTCATCGGGGCAAGCTGCTAACTATGAGATTGAGCAAAAAGATGACGGAAGCGGACTTGTAGAAATTGCAATTTCAAAATTATTCGGTTAATAAATCAATAAACAAAAAGCTATATAGGGTAAAATCCTCTATATGGCTTTTGTATTAAAAATAAGGATAAAAAATAATGAATATTCATGAAAAATTTATTGGTGGAAATATAAAAATTACTAAAATATGCGGAAGTGACATATATCTTGAAAATCAAATTAGGGATTCTTCTGAAGATTGGTTTTATTGGGCTTTTTGCATTGAGGGGGCAGAGGGCAAAAAATTAAATTTTCATATGCAATCAAATCGTCTTGGGTACTGGGGACCAGCTGTTAGTTACGACTTAATAAACTGGCATTGGTTAGATAATGTGAAAGAAGATTCCTTTAGATACGAATTTAACGAACGCGAAAACAAAGTATATTTTGCACATCATATGCTTTATCACCCAAAAAGATTTAATAAAATAGCGGAAATATTATCTCTTGATGTTTTTGAATTGTGTAAAAGCAGAAAAGGAAGAAGTGTTCCTGCGTGTATAATTGGAAAAGGGAGCAAAAGCGTTATATTGACCGCAAGACATCATGCCTGCGAATCTACCGGCTCGTTTGTATTAGAAGGAGTTTTGAAGGAATTGGTTCTAAATCCAATAGACGATGTAAAAATTTTTTGTGTTCCATTTGTTGATTACGATGGAGTTGTGGATGGTGATCAAGGAAAGGCTAGAAAGCCACACGACCACAACAGAGATTATATGCCTGACAAATCAATTTATCCGGAAATAAGCGCAATCAAAGAATATGTCAATAAATTTGGGTGTAATTATGGATTTGATTTTCATTCGCCGTGGCACAAAGGTGGGGAAAACGATAATGTTTTCATTGTTAGAAATAATGTTGAAAAACTTAATAAAACAGAAAAGTTTGCCAATATATTAGAAAAACATATTTCGGAGACATCAATGAAATATTCATCTAAAAACGATCATGCACCAATGACAGGCTGGAATCAACCAAGCCCGAATTTTGGATTTACTATGATGCAACGTTTGGAGTGCGAAATTGCGCATTCATTTGAGACAGCTTATTTCGGAACTGAAAATAATAAAATATCGGATGAAAAAATGGTGGAACTTGGAAAATGCTATGCAAGAGCCCTCAAAGAATATATAAAAGAAATCTCATAATATAAAACCAAATTGACAAAAAATTAGTATGGCAAAATGTTATATGTATATAGTTTAAAAACTATATGATTTTTTATCAAAAAACTTTAAAAATGGCTCCTTTGACAGTTAGGCGTGTGCTTGTATATATACAAGTGGCGTTGCTGCCATTCCCCAAAGCTCGCTACGCTCGCTTTAGGGACCCCACTGGCGCCTCGCCAATACAAGCACACGCCTAACAAAACTGAACCGAAAAACCGAATGAAAAATAAAACTCAAAGGCAAATAAAAAGCCCAACCGAGTTAAAACAAAATAGGTCGGCGAGCGAAGTGGGGTTTCGCGCTGAGCCGCTTGCGAAAACACCCACTTTCTCGCTTGTCGCCATATTCGTAATATTTGTAGTTTAAGCTCTGCTTTAGCAGGGCTTTTCTTTTTGCCTTTTTTGAGAAAAATTTTTTAATTCGTGCAAATCTTGCACAGTTTTACAAGTTAAAATTTTTTCAACGTTCAAATTGCCTTTTAACGATAAAGGTTAAAATTTCGGTGAAAATATTTTTAAATGTCCAATTAGGTTGTACATTTAAATTGTAAAATTTATATAATGCCAAGTATCCTTTCACACAAAGAAATAATTAAGAATCAAGCAAAAATGAAGACTGTTATTGCTGCTACAATTCCTCATTTAAAAATAGAAAAAAATTAATGATTTCTATGTACCTATTTTTAATGTGGACAAAGTTAAAATGATCGATGATGCTATTTCTGTTTTTAGAAAGAATATAATAGAAAAACAAGGTTATATTCATGAAATAGAAAACATATTGAATAGTCATTATGATATTTTGTTTAAAGAGGACATTATTTAATTAGTAAGAATAATATAATTTTTGACTTTTTGTAAGTGCAACCCTTAAAAACAGGGCAAAAATAGACTTTTTATGCAACTAACACAAGAAAAAAGACCGTTTTTAGACGGTCTTTTTTCTATCCAATCCGAAGGATTATCATGTAATCACCCATAGGGTGCATGTAATCGCCGAAGGCGTATGGCATCACGCGTCAGCGTGTATCCTCCTTCGGATTGATTCCATACATCACTTCGTGATGATTCCATACGCGACTATGTCGCAATTCCATACAAGGCTTCGCCTTGATTTTTATTCTATTTCATGTATGTTAGAAATTCATTTACAATTACAACTCACATCGCGCAAAATATTGCAATATTATTGCATTTCAATATTTTATATGATATACTTTCAATACAAGATATTTAATTAAAGGATAACTCAATGCGAAACATTTTTATTTTAAAAAACAACTTTAAATTTAAAAAGTATAACTTAAATGAGGTGGATGAAAGCGTATTTTCCACCGAATATGATGATTCAAGCTGGAAAAATGTATCTGTTCCTCACGACTGGGGAATAGAAGGCGATTTTTCTGAGGATAATGATGCCACCTATTCAATGATTGTACAGGATGGAATGACCAAGCCTGAAAAGCAAACTGGTAGAACAGGCGGACTTCCCATCGTAGGCGAGGGCGTGTATCGTACATGGTTCCAAATTGATGATGTTGAAAAGGCTTTTCTTGAATTTGATGGCATAATGCGCGAAAGTGTAATTTATATAAACGGCAAAAAAGTAGGCGGTTGCCACTTTGGATATCTATCCTTCGAGGTAGATATTACCAAATATGTTAAAAAAGGCACAAATTTGCTTGCTGTTCATGCTATCGTTTACCCTGATTCATCACGATGGTACAGTGGCGGCGGACTTTACCGTAATGTTAGACTAATTACTAAACCATCATCTTATATAAAATATAACGGCGTGTGGGTACGCCAAATTTATGTGGATGAAAAATCTGCACTTTTTGACATAACTATTGATTATGAAGGCACAATAGGCTTTACTGCTAAAATTACCGATCCTAACGGAACAGTTACAGAATTATCATCTAATGACAATAAAGCATCATATTTTATAGATAATCCAATTTTATGGGATGTAAATAAACCAAATCTCTATACTGCCCAAATCACTATTGATAGCGGAGATAGCATAACTACACGCTTCGGCGTTAGAAAAACCGAGTTTACAAAAGATGGATTTTTCCTTAATGACAGATATCTAAAAATGAATGGCGTATGCTTGCACCATGACACGGGTTCTATTGGCACAGCAATTAACCGTTCAGCATTACTTCGCCAGCTTCAAATTATGAAAGAAATGGGTGTTAATGCGCTTCGCACAAGTCATAACCCACCTGCAACTGAGCTACTTGACCTATGCGATGAGCTTGGAATATTAGTAATTGATGAATTTTTTGATGAATGGAGAAATAAAAAGGTTGAAAACGGCTATTCCAAAAACTTCAATGACCACGCCCTTAAGGATGTAGAATCAATAGTTTGCCGCGACCGTAACCATCCATCTGTAATAATGTGGTCAATCGGTAACGAAATCGGCGAGCAATGGCAAGAGGATGGTTGGAAGGTAGCAAGAATGCTTGCTGATAAAACCCGAGAAATCGACCCCACACGTCCCACAACCGCAGGACTTGATTGGTATCCTCATTGCTTTGATAACCGTATAGCGTTTTATGTGGATGTTGTAGGACTTAACTATAAGCCACACCTATATAAAGAGGTAAAGGAAAAATATCCTAATATTCTGCTTTATGGAAGTGAGACCGCATCATGTATTTCAACACGAGGTGTTTATAAGCTCCCAGCAAAGATTGATATAAGCTTATCTAAAAATGATGACTTAACTATATCAGATTACGGTCTTTGCGCTCCCCCTTGGGCATATTTTCCTGAAAGAGAGCTAGCAAACCAAAAGGATAATCCAAATGTTATGGGCGAGTTTATCTGGACTGGATTTGATTATTTGGGAGAGCCAACTCCATATTATAGTGAATGGCCATCTAGAAGCAGTTATTTTGGCGTGGTTGACCTTGCAGGACTTCCTAAAAATCGCTATTATTTATACAAATCCGCATGGACAAACACACCAACTCTCCATATATTCCCACACTGGAATTGGAAAGGCATGGAAGGACAAACTGTTCCAGTTCATATATATACCAACTACGATAAGGTAGAGCTATTTATTAACGGCATTTCTCAAGGCATTCGCACACATAAAATTGATGGAAATGACGATATATCTCATGTTGAACGCTTCCGCTTAATGTGGAATGATACTAAATATGAGCCTGGCGAAATTTGCGCAGTTGCCTATAAAAATGGCAAAGAAATGGAAAGAAAAACAATTTATACAGCAGGCGAGCCATACGCTATTGAGCTATCAAAATACTATAACGAAATAAATGCAGATGGCGAGTCCCTTAACTATATAACTGCTAAAATTGTTGACAAAAACGGCAATTTGTGTCCTAATGCATGTAATCGACTCACATTTAGTGCAAACGGCACAGTAGAAGCTTATGCCACAGATGCAGGCGACCAAAGAGAAACAGAAGCCTTCCTTCGCCCCGATAAAAAGTCACTTTCAGGAATGTTAGTTTGCTGTGTTCGTAATAACGGTAAGCAAGGAAAAGCCACCGTAAGCTGTTCAGGCAACGGACTACTTTCATCAAGCGTTGATTTTGAATGTATTTAATACTGCAAGGATATGACTATGGAATTTAACGAAAAGCTACAAGAATTGCGAAAGCAAAAAATATGACACAGGATGAGCTAGCAGAGCATCTCTATGTGTCAAGAACAGCTATATCAAAATGGGAATCGGGCAGAGGATATCCAAGCATAGAATCACTAAAAGCAATAGCAAAGTTTTTCTCAGTAACGATTGATGACCTACTATCCTCAAACGAAGCGTTAGAAATTGCTGAGCAGGAAAATAAGCAAAAGCAAACGCAGCTTAGAGATTTAATTTTTGGTTTAATTGATGTAAGCTTTTTATTGCTTCTGTTTTTACCATTTTTCACTAACAAAACTGGCGAAGCTATTCAATCCTTATCATTAATTTCACTATTTGGAGTGCAAAGCTACCTTAAAATATTATACTTCATATTGGTAGCAGTTACATCTTTAATGGGCGTGATGATGTTATCACTTCAAAATTGTCAAATATCAATTTGGCTAAAATCAAAAATTAAAATTTCACTTGCACTTACCGTATTATCAGTATTGCTTTTTATAATAAGCTCACAGCCCTATGCAGCAGTATTTTCATTTTTATTGCTTTTAATCAAGGCTGCAACCCTAAAAAAGTAATGATACTAATCGTATCGCAAGTGTGAAGCATCGTTTCTTGAATTTTTTAATACCTTCTTATAATATGTATTTATAAAATAAAGGAAGGAATTTAAAATGAAAAGAAACAAAACACTCTTATTTACATCACTTACGCTAATATGCGCATTTTTACTATGGACAATCTTAATTTGTTTTGTAGATGTGTCAGCTATCGGACCTAATGGCTCAAGGGTGGGATTTGCAACACTTAATAAAGCCATACACAATCTTACAGGCGTTAATATGACACTTTATGTAATAACTGATTGGCTGGGACTTGCGCCGATATTTACTGCACTGTGCTTTTCCATGTTGGGCCTTATCCAACTTATAAAAAGAAAAAGTATTTTAAAGGTAGATAGAAGCATTATATCATTAGGTGTATTTTATATAGCCGTAATAAGCGTTTATGTTATGTTTGAATATGTAGTTATAAACTACCGCCCTGTGTTAATTAACGGCTATTTAGAAGCCTCTTATCCATCATCAACCACAATGCTCACGCTAACGGTTATGATTACCGCAATAATGCAGCTTCGCAGTCGCATTAAAGCTAAAACACTAAAAACCGCTATAACGCTGATAATCGCATTATTTACCGCATTTATGGTAATAGGCAGAGCTTTATCAGGCGTTCATTGGATAACAGATATAATCGGCGGTATTCTAATCAGCTTCGGTCTTATTTGTATGTATTATTATGCGCACATAGCTTGGAAAAACTAATGCATTTGATTTATTTGATGTGATATAATTATAAAAAAGGAGTGATATCATGTCTGACATTGAAGCAATTAAGGAAATAATCAAAAATGCCGAAAGCGTAGTGTTTTTCGGAGGAGCAGGAGTATCCACAGAAAGCGGAATACCCGATTTTAGAGGCACAGGCGGTCTTTATACAGAAGAAAATGAAATAGACCCGCAGGAAATATTAACGCCGAAATTCATGCTCTATAAGCCCGAAAAATTCTATGAATATTACAAAAGCAATATGCTGTATCCCAACGCCGAGCCAAATGAAGCCCACATAACCCTTGCAAAAATGGAACATGATGGTAAGCTTACAGCGGTAATTACTCAAAATATTGATGGCTTACATCAAAAAGCAGGAAGTGAAAATGTAATAGAGCTTCACGGAACATCTCTAAATAATTACTGTGTAAGCTGTGGTAGAAGCTACGACCTAGATTATATTTTAGATACAGATGGGGCAGTATACTGTGAGGATTGCCACGGCTTTGTACGCCCTGATGTTGTAATGTATCACGAGAGCTTAAACACTAAAAAATTCTACGATGCAGCAGAAGCTATTTATAACGCTGATGTGCTTATTGTTGGTGGCACTTCATTAACTGTTCAGCCTGCTGCATCATTGATTGATAATTATCAAGGAGAGCATCTAATAATTATCAATAAAACACCAACACCATATGACGGGATGGCTGAGTTTGTAATAAGAGATTCTATTGCCGAAACTCTATCAAAAATATATCGATAAAAAAACTCACACTATGTGAGTTTTTTTGTTGATTTTAAAAACGCTATGTGATAGAATGTATATAGAATATCTATCATGGAGGAAGTATGAAAAAGCTAGCGGTATATAGAAATTTCTTTTTAAATTTAATATTTCCTGCCTTAATATTTGGCTCAATTACAGGCATTTTAACTTCAATAGTTGTAACGCTTTATAAATTCATAGCTAAAAGCATAATAGACATAAGCACACAGGGATATTTGTACATGCGGGAGCATTTATACATCCTTCCAATAGCGATTATAGTATCATTTGGATTGTCATTTTTGTTTGCATATATCTATAAAACACACCCAAATATTAGAGGCGGCGGAATACCGACATCCATAGGCATTTTACGCGGAATAATTACATTTAAATGGCTGAAAACACTAATTGGCACATTCATTCTTTCTTTAGTGAGCTTTTTAGTTGGTGTACCTCTTGGTAATGAAGGTCCATCAGTTGAAATGGGTACTGCAATAGGAAGAGGTAGCGTATTTACTTTGGCGCAAAAGCATAAGGCATGGGATAGATATTCGATGGCAGGCGGCGTATGCCAAGGTTTTCCGGTAGCCACAGGTGCTCCTGTTTCGGGCATAATGTTTGCTATTGAGGAAGCACACCAGCGCATTTCTCCAATGATAGTTATCGTAGCATCTGTTTCCGTTATTTTCTCACGAATAACATCGGAAATTATATCCCCAATTTTTGGTGTCGATATAAATCTATTTCCAAAATTAAATCTGCCAAGCCTTGAAATTAATAATATATGGCTACCGATTTTAATAGGCGTTATCGTAGGAGCTTTTGCGGTATTGTTTTTATATTATTACCGCGCAATATATAGCGTTTTTAATAGACTTCTAAAGAAGGTCCCACATGCATATAAAATATTTATAGTTCTTGCTTTAACATTGATATTTGGCGTAGTATCATTAAATTATATTTCCACAGGACATCATTTGATTGAGGAGCTTTTGCTAGACAGTAATGTAACGATATTAGCACTGGCCATGATTTTGATTATTCGTTCAACGCTAACTTTATTTGCAAGTTCAAATAGTATAACAGGCGGTCTATTCCTACCAATCATGGCGCTAGGCACAGTTTTATCCTCAATGATTGCAAAATCACTTATGTTTGTAGGACTTGATAGTAGCTACTATACTGTAATTCTAGTTTTAGGTATTACTGCATGCATTTCATCAATGATGAAAACACCCCTTACAGCAATCATTTTTGCAGTAGAGGCACTATCCTGCTATGAAAATATAATGTATGTAGTAATTGTTGCCTCTATTGCATATATGATAACAGAAATATTCAGAGCAGAATCTATAAATGATACTGTAATAGAAAATAGAATACGCGAAATAAACGGCGTAAGACAATCAAAATCCGTTGATACATTTGTAACTATAAAGAAAAAATCATTTGCAGTAGGAAAGCAAATAAGAGACATCTTTTGGCCAAGTAATTTACTTGTATTAGCCGTTAAAAAGGATGAAAAAAGAGAAGATGAGGTTGACCAATACGGCGGCAAGGCGTTGCTTGACGGGGACACCTTACACATTAGATATATAACCTATGATGAAAAGCAGACTTTAAACGAGCTTTATGCGATTGTAGGTGAACAAGACACAAACGGCGTTGCTTAAGCAACGCCTTATTACACTAAATTGAAAGGAGAAATTATGATTATTGTAACGGGAGATACCCACGGAGAGCAAGGTAGATTTAACTATTTAGCCACCCAGGGCGAAACGGAATGGACAGAGAATGACTATTTAATAGTTAGCGGAGATTTTGGGTATCTATTTTTAAATGATTCCTATGAAAATGTTTTCTTAAACCACTTAGAAGAAAAGCCATATACAATTTGCTTCGTTGATGGAAACCATGAAAACCACGCGGCATTAAATGAATTCCCAGTTGAAATTTGGAACGGTGGCAAAATACACAGAATAAGAAAAAATGTTATTCACTTAATGAGAGGTCAAGTTTTTGAAATTGACGGCAAGAAGATTTTAACCTTTGGCGGTGCGTATAGCATAGATAGAGCCCAAAGAACAGAGGGTTATTCATTCTGGCGCGAGGAAGTTCCAAATGTAAGTGAATTCAATGAAGCGACAGAAAATATTAAGGCGCACAATTTTGAGGTTGACTATGTAATTACACACACAGCCCCCAGCGAAATTATAAGAAAAATGGGCAAAAAGCCCGATCCACACGATGCTGAATTCACAGGCTTCCTTGAATGGATTATGTATGAGGTTAAGTTTAAAAAGTGGTTTTTCGGTCATTGGCATGATGATAGATATATTGATGATAAGTTTAGAGTATTGCTCTTTGATGTGGAGGTAATATAATGTTAGGTGCGATTTTAGGTGACATTATTGGCTCGCCATACGAATTTTCTTCAAGAAAAAGAAAGGAATTTTCATTATTTACATGTGGAAGCCGACCAACAGATGATAGCTTGATGACAATAGCCATAGGATGCGCATGTGTGAATGCAAATTTATGCGATGAAGATGATTTTAAAGATAAAGTAGCTTATTATATGCGACTTATCGGCAATCAATATTTAGATGCAGGATATGGCGGTAGATTTTATAAATGGTTAACTGATGAAACAATGGGACCCTACAAAAGCTTCGGCAACGGCTCAGGCATGCGCGTTTCCCCAGTAGCATATGCCGCTGATACACTCGAAGATGTAGAAAGGCTTGCCAAATGGAGCGCCGAGGTAACACATAACTCAAGAGATGGTATATACGGCGCACAAGCTATAGCCGCCGCAACATTTTTAGCCCGTACAGGCAAAAGCAAGGAAGAAATAAGAAAATATATAAGCGACAATTATTACGTTCTTAATTTTACCCTTGATTACATTCGCCCTATATATTCCTTTGATGTTACATGCATAGGTAGTGTACCACATGCAATCACATGCTTTTTAGAAGCTGATAGCTATGAGGATGCCATAAGAAATGCAATATCCTTAGGTGGAGATGGCGATACTATTGCCGCCATGGCAGGCGCAATAGCCGAAGCGTATTTCGGAATTCCTGAGGATTTACAAGAAAAAGCGTTTGAATATATGGATGAAACAATTCAGGAATACTACTATTCGTATGCAGATGAGCTATATAAATAAGAGGTAAATATGACACATTTTATGAAGCTAAAGCCAGAGCCATTTAAGGCTATTAAAATTGGCATGAAGGATATTGAAATGCGCTTGAATGATGAAAAAAGACAAGCAATCAAAATAGGCGACTTTATCGAATTTACAAACACAGAGTCAGGCGAAATTTTAAAAGTAAAGGTAATAAACAAGCATCATTTTAGCTCCTTTGATGACCTTTATAAATCCTTTGACAAATCACGCTTAGGCTATTACGAAAATGAGATAGCCCACCCTAACGATATGACTCAATATTATCCGCAAGAGGAAATTAACCAAAGCGGTGTTGTGGGAATTGAGATAAAAATAATCTAAAAACAAAAATACTGCAAGAAAACCTTGCAGTATTTTGTTTTATAACTTTTCAAAATCACTTGCCCCGTGTTTGCAAATAGGACAAATAAAGTCATCAGGTAATGTGTCGCCCTCATGTACATAACCGCAAATCTTGCACACATATCCCTTCTTTTTCTCATTTTTCTTAGGCTTTACATTTTTATGATAGTAGCTGTATGTCATGGACTCATCATCGGTTAAGCTCATTGCATCAGTTACCTCACAAATAAACATACCGTGTGTGCCTAAATCAATGTAATCAGTTACCTGACAGGACATAAAAGCATTTATATGGTCAGCAGTTAATACCGCAAGACCGTTAGCGCTTTTCCAATACTCAAAGCCTTCAAATTTCTTTGTATCACGACCGCTATGGAAACCAAAACGCTCAAACACATCAAACTTAACATTCTCAGTCAAGCAGTTTACATTTAATTTTTTAGTTTCCTTAATTACATCGTGAGAATAGTTTTGCTTATTTATTGTAACAGATAATTTTAGCGGTGTCTGAGTTACTTGAATAACTGTATTACAAATAAATGCATTATCGTTTTTGCCATCATTATAGGAAATTACATATAGACCGTAGCCTATTTTAAATAAAGCAGAATTATCAATCATATTAAATCTCCTTTTCTGTTACCACCTATTATCTTGCTTTGCTTTCAATTTCCTCGCTTAGCTTGTTAACCATATCATCAATGCTCATAACACCAAGGTTAATACCGCCTCTTGCTCTTAATGAAACAGTACCGCTTTCAACCTCGTTAGCGCCAATTACAACCACATAGTTAACCTTTTCAAGCTGAGCCTCACGAATACGCTTGCCCATAGTCTCATTACGGCAGTCAACCTCAACTCTCATGCCCTTTTCAAGCATCTTAGCTTGAACCTCTTTTGCATAGCCATCAAATTCAGAGTTAATAGGAACAATAACTGCTTGTGTAGGAGATAACCAAAGTGGAAGCGCACCTGCATACTTTTCAAGAATTAAAGCAAGTGTTCTTTCATAACAGCCAAGTGATGTTCTGTGAATAATATATGGAGTTGCAAGCTGATTATTAGAGTCAACATATTCCATTCCAAACTTCTTAGCAAGAAGCATGTCAATTTGAATTGTTACAATAGTATCCTCTTTGCCGAATACGTTCTTGCATTGAATGTCAAGCTTAGGACCGTAGAATGCAGCCTCATCAATACCAATCTCATAGTCAAGACCGATTTCATCAAGAAGCTTGCCCATAATCTCCTGCGCTTCATTCCATTGCTCAGGTGTACCCTCATACTTGCCTGTACGGTTAGGATCCCATTGTGAAAATCTGAATGTACAGTCCTCCCAAAGACCAACGGTCTCAAGACAGTATTTAGCAAGCTCAAGACAACCCTTGAATTCCTCTGCAAGCTGATCAGGACGGAGAATAAGGTGTCCCTCTGAAATTGTAAATTGGCGAACACGAATAAGACCGTGCATCTCACCGCTATCCTCATTTCTAAATAGAGTAGAGGTTTCGCCTAAACGCATTGGAAGGTCTCTGTATGAACGCTTCTTATTTAAGAATACTTGATATTGGAATGGACAAGTCATAGGACGAAGTGCAAAGCATTCCTTTGTATAATCATCAGGATCGCCCATAACAAACATACCATCAAGATAGTGGTCCCAGTGTCCTGAAATCTTAAATAATTCTCTCTTAGCCATAAGAGGTGTCTTTGTTAAAAAGTAACCTCTCTTTTGCTCAGTGTCCTCAACCCATCTTTGTAAAAGCTGAATGACTCTTGAGCCCTTTGGAAGAAGAATAGGTAAACCTTGACCGATTGAATCAACGGTTGTAAAGAATTCAAGATCTCTACCAATCTTATTGTGGTCGCGCTTTTCAGCCTCTTCAACCATCTTTAAGTAAGCATCAAGCTCATCCTGTGTAGCAAATGCAGTACCGTTTACACGGGTAAGCATCTTGTTGTTCTTATCGTTTTTCCAATATGCGCCGGAAATCTTTGTAAGCTTAAATGCTTTAAGTGCCTTTGTGTAGCAAAGGTGAGGACCAACGCACATATCAATGTAGTCGCCTTGTTGATAGAATGTAATTGTAGCATCAGCGTCTAAATCGCCAATATGCTCAATCTTGTACTTTTCATTTCTCTCTTCCATTAACTTAATAGCCTCATCACGAGGTAATGTGAACGCCTTAATAGGAAGATTTTCCTTTGTAATTTTTTTCATTTCCTTTTCAATGGTTGCAAGGTCATTGTCAGTTAATTTAGTGTCCCCTAAATCAACATCATAGTAAAAGCCCTTTTCATTTGCAGGACCGTAAGCAAAGGATGCGTGTGGATATAAACGCTTAATAGCTTGTGCTAAAATGTGAGCCGCAGTATGTCTTATAATGTGAAGCTCCTCATTCTTGTCAGTACATTCTGATACTGTACCGTTGTTTAACATGATTTTCATAGTGTATATACTCCTTTTAATAATTTACAAATAAAAAAACACCCCTACCGCAAAATGCGATAAGGGTGCATAAAAGCACGGTTCCACCTTAAATTTAACTTAATTACTCCTTAACGCAGAAATACGGCGCAGCTTGTTACCGCCACACAGCTCAAAAGTGGTATTCACATAAAACTCGGTAAGGAAATCGCACCATCTTCCTCTCTCTGAAACCTACATAATATGCTACTGTCTTTTTCATAGCCTTTATTTTATTTCACACACATTTTAACATAACAAATTAAAAAAATCAAGTCTTTTTTAAATGTATAATAACCAAACTTGACATAAAAATTCATATATGTTAAAATATCCATAGTAAAAACAGAAAACGGAGTAACAAAATGAGCAAAAAATACTTTTGGATAATATTACTTTTTCATCTTCTAATACCGATATCATTATTTTTCCCTGTATTAAAGATGCCAAGCTCACTATCAAGCCACAATATGCTTAATATATTTCACTTTATAAAGGAAAACCCATCAACATATGTAACAGTGCTTTTAATTGTGTTCACATTGTTTGAAATAGCAGGAGCTATAAATGCCGTATACGGTATTGCAAGAAAAGAAATAAGTCACAAAAATACCCAAGCAACATTCCTATTAGGCTTTTCCTCAGCAATCTTAGGCGCAATGTTTATAAGCGTAGATTCCCATATATTTTTCATTCTATGCGCAATATCCTTCATTGCCATATCCTATGCCTCAATCAAGCTAATGAAGCTAGAAAAATAAAATGCTAACCCATAAGGTTAGCATTTTTATATTCATTATTGCACATTAAATAACATAAGGAAAAATCCAATCATAGCAGACGTAGCATAAAGTATGCCTACAATTCTCATGTTTTCCTTAAAGCTTTTGTTAGTCTTAAATAGCACAGCAAGTCCAATTCCCGCGCCTGAGCAAAGACCTGCACAAGCAGCACCAAATGATAAAACACCCTCGGAATATAATTCAATAAGTGCCACAGAAACAGAGCAGTTAGGAATTAAGCCTAAAAGACTTGCTACAAATGGCTGAGCATAGCTATTTGTTAAAAGCACCTTATGTAAAATATCCTCTCCCACAAACTCCATTACAATTCCAAGAGCAAAGCTCACTATAAGAATAAACAAAGCGGTTTTAAGGGTGTGCTTTAAAGCAGGCTTTACAATTCCGCCCTCTTCCTCACATCCGCAATCCTCGCATAATTCAACAGGTTGCTTTTTTATTTTCAATATTTTCAGCATTAAATCTACCATAAAACCGATTAAAATACCAAAAACTATTTTAACAACAATAAATTTCCAAATATCCGAGGTTACCTCAGGCTTAGAAAGTAAAAGCGGAATCGCCTCATCCGATGTAGCAATAAATACCGCAATAAGCGTACCCTCAGTAAGTAGTCCCGTAGCATATAAATTACTGCAAGAGGCAGAGAAGCCACATTGAGGAATTAAACCAAGCCCCGTGCCAAGAAACGGACCGAATTTGCCAATTTTGGAAATTGAATTTTCCATTTTTTCAGAGGCCGTATGCTCAATGTATTCCATTAGTAAATATGCTAAAAATAAAAGTGGAACAGTAAACAAAAGCTCCTTTAAGGAATGCAAAAGCGCATGGCTAATGCTATGTAAAATTTCTTCCATCTATAATATATCCTTTTTAGCGTTAATTGAAAGATATTATACAACAAACAAGGTTTTTTGTCAATATAGAGTCATAAAAAAATGAAATTTGACAAAACTATTGAAAAATAATACAATCTGTGATATTATAATCACATAGATTTTACAGAGTAAATATACGTGCGTCAAGTGTCAAAGGGACGGGGAGTTGCCCTTGAACGAAAACCGAAGGGTTGCGGTGCGTATGTTGCATCCCGCTGGACTCATCTCCAAAATGGTTGCAAAATCTGTATTTCATTTTAGGAGGTGTTTTTTTATGCAAAAATCTAAAAAAATGATAAGACTACTTACCAATATGGCTATGATGACCGCACTTAGTGTAGTAATAGGAATTTTCTGCAAAACCGTTCTTAACTTTGGCAATGGACTATTTCGCATTACCTTTGAAAATCTACCCATCATCTTAACGGGAATAGCGTTAGGCCCAGTAGCGGGCGGAGTGGTAGGCTTATCCTCAGACATAATAAGCTATTTGCTATCCCCACAGACTTATCCCTTAAACATAGTCGTAACAATAGGCGCAGCAGTAATTGGCATTTTATCAGGACTTATCTCAAAATATATAATTAAGCATAAATGCAAAATGCAAATAATTGTATCATCATCCGTTTCCCACTTAGTCGGCTCAATGATAATAAAATCAATAGGACTTTATAGCTATTACGGAGTGCTTGTTTTATGGCGCATTCCACTTTATATAGCTATTGCCACCGTTGAAATTATTCTTTTATGCTTGCTTTTACAAAGTAAAGCATTTTCAAAAACAGTAGGATATATAGAGGAGTTAAAATGAACTACAACGAAGCATTAGAATATATCCATTCAGTTTCTTGGACATTTTGTAAGCCGGGACTTGACAGAATAAAGGAGCTTTGCGAAAAATTAGGCAACCCTCAAAATAGTCTTAAATTTATACATGTAGCAGGCACCAACGGTAAAGGCTCATTTTGCTCAATGCTACACTCAATTTTAAATGAATGTGGATACAGAGTAGGACTTTTTACATCCCCATACATCAAATTCTTTAATGAAAGAATAGCCATAAACATCAAGCCAATCGGTGATGATGACCTAGCCAAAATCACATCTCAAATCAAGCCCATAGCAGATGCTATGACAGACAAGCCCACCGAATTTGAGCTCATTACCGCCATCGGCTTTGAATACTTTAAAAATCAAAAATGCGACTTTGTTATTCTTGAATGTGGCTTAGGTGGTCGCCTTGACTCCACAAATATTATTAAAAATTCAATTTTATCAGTTATCACAGGCATAGATTTTGACCATACCGCCATTTTAGGCGATACTATTCCTAAAATAGCATACGAAAAAGCGGGCATTATAAAAGACAATACACCAATCCTTTGGTGTGGCAACAACGATGAAGCAAAAGAAGTAATTTTAAACGAATCAAGCATTAAAAACGCCCCATTCTACGAGGTAAAAAGAAACACCGTAACTGTTAAAAAACAAACACTTGACGGCACATTTTTTGATTTTGATGACTTAAAAGACCTAAAAATCAACCTTCTTGGCACATATCAAATTGAAAATGCCACAAATGTGCTAAACGCCGTTAGCATACTAAAAAAACAAGGCTACAATATCACCGACACCGCCATTAAGCAAGGACTTGAAAAAGCAAAATGGCATGCACGCTTTGAGATAATCTCACACACTCCCCTCATTATTTTTGATGGCGGACACAACCCACAAGGTGTATGTGAGGCGGTAAAAAGCATAAAGCAATACTTTGGTAACGAAAAGCTAAACATCATAACAGGCGTTATGGCAGATAAGGATTATAGCTTTATCGCATCAAAAATTAGCGAAATAGCAAGCAAGGTCTTTTGCCTAACCCCAGACAACCCAAGAGCACTAAATGCAAAGGACTATGCAAATGTTTTTAGTAATTTCGGCGTGTGTGCTTCATATCATAGCACAGTAAAGGATGCCGTATCAAGCGCAATAAATGATGCAAAATCAGAAAATAAATCCATTTTATGCTTAGGCTCCCTTTATATGTATAATGAGGTTATTGGCTCTATAACTTGACAAACAGTATTTATAATGCTATAATATATGTTGTATGATGTGCTTATTTGACTTCATTTTAGCTTTTTTGCGCGTTGAGAATAACAAGCTTAAATTGTGTATTGATGTTAATTAAGCAGTAATCGGAGGAATATTAAATTATGGAAAATAAAGAAAAAGCTCCCATTTATAAGGAGCCCTTTAAGGAAAGAGCAATCAAAAAGCTCCGTGATGCAAAGAAAAATGCCAACATCACAAGAGAGCTTGTTAAGAAAAATATAAAAATTCAATATAGAAATTCTGTTATCGGTATATTTTGGACAGTATTAAATCCATTCCTTAATATGCTCGTAATGTATTTCGTATTCGGTAGCATTTTAGGATATAGCAAGAGCGACCCAACATATGCTCTCTACCTTCTTTGCGGTAACATTGTATTTAATATGATGAGAGGTGCAACAAGCCAATCCTTAACCTCTTTGGTTAATAACAGAGGTCTTTTAACTAAAAACAAAATTTCATACTATGTTTTCCCATTATCCAATAACTTAAGCGCCCTTGTAAACTTCTTGTTTTCATGTATCGCACTTTTAGGCGTTATGCTTTTTGTGTGGATTAAAGGTGAAGCGGTATTTAGCTTGAACATACTTATGGCATTTTTAATGCTTCCTGCTTTATTCATTTTCAATTATGGTATGTCAATGATTTTAGCAGCATTATATGTATTCTTTAGAGACATTCAGCATTTCTACACAGTATTTTTAACACTTTGGACATACTTAACACCAATTTTCTATAAGATTGACAGAATAGGCAATACAACCCTAGCCGAAAAGTTCGTAACAGCGGTAATCAATCTTAACCCAATGTACCACTTCGTTGAGTATTTCCGTGATGTTATCTATCGTTGTGCTGCAATGGGCAGCTCATTACCGACAAATGGCGCACTTTTTAAGCTATATTTAATAGGTCTTGTATTCTTTGCAATAGGCGTAGCGGTTTATAATTTGACTAAGCGCAAGTATATATTCTACATTTAATGGTGAATTTAATGGAAAATAAAGAAATTTTAGAAAATCAAGAAATTTTAGAATCTATCCAAGCGAATGAAGAAAAAGAAGAAAACATTATTGAAGTAAATAATGTTAGTATGGAATTCTTTCTTCCAAGCGAAAAGGTAGATAACCTAAAGGAATTTTTCATTCGTCTTGTTAAAGGCAAAATGGAAAGAAAAAAGCAAAGTCGGA
>JAZSHT010000112.1:0-6104 GCA_045533435.1 Eubacteriales bacterium
TGCAGCATAATCAATTTTAATTAAATCTAACAAAAAGCAAGAGGCTCGCCCTCTTGCTTTTTTGCATAAAAATACATATATTAATTTGTATACAATCAACAAAATATTTAGATATGATTTCATTTATATTGACAAAACAAACAAACAATGCTAAACTAATTTTGTAATTTATTTTAAGTTATAAGGAGAAACACAATGAAAAAGAAGCTTTTAGTTTTTTGCTTGATAATTGCTGCTATTATTGCATTATCAATAGTGGCTTTTGCGGCAGATGAGCAAATTACAATTACCTACTATCAAACATCAGATACCTTTTCATCATCTCCACAGGTAGACACTGTTAATAGAAAGGTAACAATCGAAAAGGGCGCAGAGATAGTGCTACCATTGGAATCACAAGGAATAGCACCTGATGAAACACGCACACTTATGTGGTTTACTGCTGACGGTAGAGCTTGGGAGGCAGGCTCAACAGTATCATTTACAGAGAATACCGCTTTATACCGCATTTTAGCTATCGACGCAGCAAATGAAACTGAATATAAGTCAGGCGTGGACACGGGAGCGGTAAGACTTGTTAAGGATATTGACTCCTCAAATAAATCAACAGGCACATGCTATGTTTTCTTAAATGGCAAAACTCTTAATATTACTGGTGGTAACGAGGCTATCGGCGGTCAAAGAGTAGGCGTGCATTTTATGGGCAAGGGTACTGTAAATTATACAGGCAACGATAAAAGTGCAGGAAAATCATATTTCCTTCAAATGAAATCTCACGGCTACTCCGACTCAGGCAAAGCTTGTAAATTTACAATCGGTAGCGAGGTAACAGTAAATGCTCCTAACTCTCATTTATTTGTTGACTATGAGGGTACGGGAGTATCCGGATATCCATACGGCAGAATATACGGTAAGGTAAACGTGTATTCCTTAGGCTATTCCTCAGGTACAATTGACAAAACACCAAAATTAGATATTTTTGAAACAGCAGAAATCAAATTATACGGCGATAAAATCGCATATAATCCAAATTGCGATTTAACGTGGACCATTAGCGTTCAAGGCGGCTTATTCCTACTCCCTGAAGCGGCAAAGGATTCTGCTTGGTGGAGCACCGAGGTATCAGGAAAGGATTTAGCGCCTGAAAGCATTGCTATTTCGGGTGGCGTATTTCTCAATGCAGGCAGCAATATTGCAGGATATGTAGCGGACAGCGTAAAGGAATATCAGGTAGTAGATAACGGTCTTACATATATCGCGTTAGTGCCAAATAATGGCTGTGAGCACAATTATACAGTAACTGATACAGTTACACCAACATGTCAAACACTTGCTTCATCTGTATATACCTGCTCAGTATGTGGCAATAGCTTCACAGTAAAGGGAGGAGATCCAGTTGATCATAGATGGGAAAAGGTAAACGAAATAGCACCTACACTTACAACAGCAGGCGTTATCTATTATGATTGCTATTGGTGTGAGGCAACAAGAGAAGAGTATTACTATTTGGATATAGCTGATGAATATATTGAGGTTACCGTATTTGAAGATACAAAGGTAAGTGTTAAAGTAAGAGATGTATTTGAATTAACCGACCTTGGCGATAACACATACGAAATCACAGGACTTAAAGATTTTGGCGAATACTCTGTTGATAATATCACGTCTGTAAGCATTCCAATCGGTGTTAAAACGTTGAACTTCAATCAAAACAATGATACACTTACAAAAATTGATATTTTAGACGGTGCAAATGTTACAATTAACTCATTTTCAAAATTCACAGCCGTTACTGAAATCAATATCGGAGCATCAACTGTTATTTTTAAGACAGGATGCTCAAACAATTCAATTAAGAGCATTTACTCCAATAAGGAAGGCGCATATGTAAGCTATGAAACAAAGGTATTTAGTGGAAAATTAAGCCTTGAAAATGTAACCTTCTCAACCAACAGTGATTATATTCTTGCAGGCGAAGCATTCGGTGACTGCACAAGCATTAAGGAAATTATACTTCCGGACTACTCAAGACCTCAGTTTACAGGTAGTGCATTCTGGCAAAACAATATTGAATATATCTATGTAGGTAGAGGTATTAAATCCTTAAATAATGACCCATTCAACAGAAACTACAAGCTTAAAAAAGCAATATTGATGGAAGTAAATAGCTTCCCTAACGGTTGGACCTTCTGTTACTCATTTGATTGGGCAAACGATAACGACCCAACCACAGGCCCTGCTGAAATCTACATTCACTCAGATACACTTTCACTTGCAAATGATGCATTCTATCAAAGCCACGGCATCACAGTTTATACAAATGCACCTATTACAAGTGGTAATGCTTTTAGCGGTTGTCAATCAAAGACAGTTGATGGTGTAACATATCCAGCATATACAATCGTGTACGGAATAGGACATAAGCTTGTTGAAGCAACAAGCGAGGCAGAATCCTGCACAGAAATGGGCTTAAAGGGATACAAGGGCGACTGTCCTTGTGGCGAATTTGTGAAGGGCTCTGTAACAGTTAAGGTGTTTACAGGACAAAAAACAAATAGCAATACCTACGAGGAAATTACATATACAACAGAGGAAATCCCAGGCAAGGGACATACAGAGGGCACAATATTAAGTATTGCATATAATAACGGCTATATGTCTAAGGGTACAAAGACATGCATCTGCGCAGATTGCTCAAATGAGTATGTAGAAGCAGAGCCTACAGCCGAAGCATTATTTGAATTTTTAGGCTACTCAATGCCTGAAAATGGTGATCTTTCAATCACTATCGGATTCATAGCAAACAATAATGCAATAGCAAAATATGAGGAGCTAACAAAAGTAAGGTTTGAGTACGGCGTCGTTGCTGCAATCGCAAGCAAGCTTGATGGTAAGGCTCCACTTGATGAATCTCTTGTAAATGTTCCTGTTGTTAAAGCTACCATTGATAATAAATATCCAACATTTGATTTTATTATTTCAGGCTTTAACGCTGAGCAGCTTGACCTTGAGGTTGTTATGGCAGCATATGTAATTGACGGCGATAGCTTAGTATATCTACAAGATACTCAAACAGATTTACCTGTATCAATTTCAATTAACAAATATCTTGCAGACAAAGCGCCTGTTATTCCACCAGAAGAAGAGGAAACACCTGCAGCATAATCAATTTTAATTAAATCCAACAAAAAGCAAGAGGCTCGCCCTCTTGCTTTTTTGCATAAAAATAAAAATGCGATTTTGTGCAATGCTACAAAAAGTAATCATTTTTCACTAGCTTTGTTGACAATTATAACTAAATATGCTAATATTTTATTGTAATTGTATATATTAAGGAGAAAAGCTATGAAAAAAAGAATATTTCTTATATTTGCAATAATGATACTTGCAATTTGCTCAGCTGTGCTTTTTGCATTTAATACCTTTGCAGAGCAGGAGCAAGTAACGATTTCCTATATGACAGGAATAAACTCAACATCCTTGGATAAGACCGTAGGAACAGAAGGAACACAAATTGTTGCAAAGGGAGAAAAGATTGCACTTCCTACAAAAACCGTAGATACAGGATACTGCTTAGTATGGGCAACACCGGACGGTAAAGCGTGGAGTGCAGGAGACATTGTAAGCTTTGATAAGGATACAACTCTTTATCAGTTTGAGGCACTTGAGGTTGATACGATTGAAGCTATGAAAACTGCCGTTGCAAATGGAATAGCAGTAAAGCTTATGAACGACTTAGTATCTGAAAGTGGCTCAATTTCAACCAAAAACCAAGGCATTACCAATTTCTTTATGAATGGACATTCCTTAACCATTCAAGGAACGAATCGAGGCTTTGAGCAGGAAAGAGCAGGCAGAAGATTTTACGGAGAGGGTGAAATTGTATTTGAGCCAAACGATACCACAGGCTTAGGCGCGCACCTTTTTAGAACCCACTCCCATACCTATGCAGGAAATAATAACTATCTTTTTATAGGTGCTGACATAGTAGTTGAAGCACCAACTGCAATTCTCGGCTGTGATACAAACACTATCGGTACACAGCTGTACCCAACGATGGATATTTACGGTAAGGTTACCGCGTATAGACTTCTTCATATGGATCGAGATTTGGAAAGAAAACCAAACGTTAACGTTTATGAGGGAGCAGAAATTGTTTTAACAGGACCTTCACTAACAGGCGGCACAACCTATGTAGGAACTATAAACGTTAATATCAGCGGCGGCTCGTTTGTCTTTACTGAGGAAAATGCAGCGATTTTCTCAGCAAATACAAACTCATACAATAATGAACAACTAAATCAATTCAATATAACAGGCGGCTCATTCGTTTTAAATTTTGCAGAAACAGAAGCTCTTAAGGAGCTGTTACCTGATACAAAAACAACAGTATCCCAAAAAGTCGGCAACACGGTATTTGTTACAGTAGTGCCTATTGACTGTATTCATAATTATGAAACGGTTGAATACCAATCAACCTGTACCATGGTAGGTCGAACGGAATTTGTTTGCTCCTTATGTCAACATTCGTATTATATTGAATCAGGCGGAAAAGAGCCTCACGATTTTAAGGTAATAAACGATATTCCCGCAACCCCAACAGAAGCAGGAATAAAAACCTATGAATGCTCCTCTTGTGGAAAAATAGAAAATAAAAAGTATTCTTATGACCCGTCTCTTGTAAATGTTGAGGTTGTTTTCTATACATCAAACGGCGAAGTTACAATGAGCGTTCCCGTTACAGACATATTCCATCTTGAAGCATCAGGCGTGGAGGGCGCGTATTCATACACACTGACAGGCATTAAATATTATGCGGACTTTACATCTGATGATGTTGCAAAGATAACAATTCCCGCATGTATTTCTGCTGTTAATTTTGTGTACGATGCATACAGATTAAGAACTATCAATATTGAAAACGATGCAAAGCTAAGCATATATAGCTTTTCAAAATTATCATCCCTTGAAACTATAAATATCGGTGCAGCTAATGTAACCTTTAAGCAAGGATGCGCAAATGATAAAATTAAAAATATCCTTTCCGATAAGGAAGGCGCTTATGTGAATTACGAGGCAAAAGCGTTTAGTATGGTTAAAAGCCTTGAAAAGGTAACATTCTCAACTAATAGCGATTATATTCTTTGTGCTGAAGCATTCGGCGATTGTACAGGTATTAAGGAAATTATATTCCCTGATTATAGTAGGCCACAATTTAAAGGAAGTGCTTTTTGGCAAAACAATATTGAATATATCTATGTTGGCAAAGGTATTACTTCACTTGATAATGACCCATTTAACAGAAACTATAAGCTTAAGAAGGCTGTTTTAATGGATGTAAATAAATTCCCAGCAGATTACACATTTTGCTGGTCATACGATTGGATAACAGATAATGACCCAACCACAGGTCCTGCGGAAATATATATTCATTCAAGCGAGCTAACGCTTGCAGGTAATGCATTCTATGAAAGCCATGGCATTACAATTTATACTAATGCACCTATTACGCACTCAAGTGCATTTAATGGATGTAAATCTCAAACAGTTGATGGTGTAACATATCCTGCTTATAAGATTGTTTATGGTATTCCACACCCACTTGTTGAAGCAACTAAAGAGGTTGATAACTGCTTAGAGATAGGCTATAAGGGCTATAAAGGCGACTGTCCTTGTGGCGAATTTTTAGAAAATGCTGTAACGGTTAAGGTGTTTACAGCTCAAAAAACAAATAGTAATAGCTATGATGAGATTACATATACCTATGAGCTTTTGCCTATAACAGGACACAAAGAAGGCACGGTAATAGGTGTTGAATATATTAACGGTTATTTGTCATTGGGTACAAAAACATGTATTTGTAGCACATGTGAGAGCGAATACATTGAGGAAGCACCATCTGCTGACCCATTATTTGTATTCTTAGGCTATTCAATGGCTGAGGATGGCAGACTTGAAATCATAATGGGCTTTATGATTAATAATGAAGCAATAGATACCTACGAAAAATTAACAGAAAACACATTTAATTACGGCGTTGTGCTAGCGCTTGAAAATAAGCTTAACGGAAAAGCACCGCTGGACAGCGAGGTAGTATCCGTTAC
>JAZSHT010000165.1:0-11400 GCA_045533435.1 Eubacteriales bacterium
GCGTAATTCTTTACCTCAAGATAGCGATTGCTGACGTCGCCAAAGGCTGACGCGCTGATGTGGTAGCAGTCGCTCTCCTCCTCCGCGTCTACGTATACGTCGAAGGTTACGCTCTGCAAAACGCAGGAAGCCGAAAGCATACAAATGTCACCCGGCGAGAGGCGGTAGAGGGTGATCTCTTTGCCGTCCTCGGAAAGCATATAGAGACGAAGCCTGCCCGAACGCACGATGAAAAGCCCCGTGCATCCCATATTGTCATGAACGGGTTGGGAGCGGTCGAAGTGTTTTTCTGCCGTGTTTTCGCACAGTAGCTGCTTGTCCGCCTCGGCAAGCACGCTCCAGAACGGAAAATATGTTTCGTAGAATTTTTCAAGTGGCATGGCTTCGACTCCTTTCAATTGACTTTTATGTATTATACCATATTTTTATGAATTTTTCAATCCTTTTGAAGATGATATTAAACTCTTACTTTTTGACTTGTGAATTTTTATTTGAATATAAATTTGTAAAAAAATAGGATCTAACTATTTTATGTTGTTTCTGTTTTTTGCTTTATTATTTAAATAATTGAATTTATAAAAATTTTATGTTACAATAAAGACAACATAAACAAACAGAGGAATTACTATGCAAAATTTTACATCAAACACATTAGCCCCATCAAGTAATCAATCATGGTTTATGGGAGACGGTAAAATCCATAAAGGCAGAATTTTCTACAAAATTTTCGCAGGCGGAAATTATAACTATTCATTTATGTTTGTAAACGCTATTGACAGTACATATAGCGACGGCAAGCATTCATATGCTAATATTCCACTTGATGAATACAAAATACACTCCTTAGGAATTTATGTAACAAGTGATTTAACAAACAATCTAATCGAAAAAATTCCGCTTACAATAAACGGCAAAAACTCAAAAACAGTTATTCCCAAGGAAATATTTTATACAGACAGTATAAATTTGATCTGTCAAAAAAATGACTATATCTGTCTCGAAATCGAATTTTCAGGCAACGGAAAAATTCCATATATGGAAGAAATGATAATCCCTTCCTTTATTTATGAAAATGAAAAATGGATAGAAGGAAAGCATATACCGATTTGCGCATCAATTTTATGCGACAGACCTGTTGAAAAGAAAATCGGATTTTTTGGCGATAGTATTACTGAGGGTATCGGTGTTAGCCATAACTCTTATAAATGGTGGTGCGCCCAGATTGCTGACCTAGTAGGAGAAAAATATTCCTATTGGGATATCGGCATTGGATTTGGCAGAGCCCACGATGCAGCATCATGCGGCTCTTGGCTTGAAAAAGCAAAAAAACTTGACACAGTAACCATATGCTTTGGTGTAAACGATATTTGCCAAGGCTTTAGTGAGGACTCTGTTAAAAAATGCTTATATACGATCGTTACCGAGCTAAAAGACGCAGGCGTGAGAGTAATCCTTTTTACAGTCCCACCATTTGACTATAATCCTGAAAGAGAACAAATTTGGCGTAATGTAAATAGCTATATAAAAAATGAACTCTCAAAAATAGTAGAAACTTATGATACAGTTTCAGTTTGGGGAGATAAAGCTCCAAATGAACACAAAGCAATATACGGCGGACATCCTAACGAAGAGGGAAGCACGCTCTTAGCCAAGGATTTTGTTTCAAAAATTAACTTATAATTATAACACATGAACATATAAACATATAAACAATAATTAAAAAGAGTGTATTTTTCGCAAAATACACTCTTTTTTTATGCTTTTAAACCGAGTTTTAATTATAAAAGCTTATTTCCATGTCCATCCTCATCAATTAGCCCAGCTAAAATTAAAAAGCCTTCAATTATGCACCATAAATGCATTACTGCAATTAAAACACCTGTAAGAAATAAAGGAACAAAAAATCCAAATATAATTATTTTAATATTTGAGATACTATTACAAATAAGCGTCATAATTCCAAGAAGTAAAATTGAAGCAGTAGGAACTAAAAGCTGAATCATTCCTTTTTTAATATTTTTAAGGTACAAGCTATAAATGCCAAATCCAAACAAAATAGCAAGTAGCCCCGCAACAAGTTTATGCTTTGGCTTGTGATAGAAGTAAGAGCCATTTTCTTTGTCATCAATTTCAATTCGTTTACCACACTCGGGACAATAAATTCTTTTCCCATCAAGCTTTATTCCACAATGCTTGCAATACATAACCCTTACTCCTTTTTCAATTATTTATCATTATATTTCTCTGGTGAAATTCCTGAGTTGTGTAATTTGTTAATCTTTTTATCAAGGAAATTCTTAAATATTTTTTTAAATAATATAGTTTTGCCAAAAAGCTTAACCATTTTAGGACTAATTGCATAATATATTTTTACAAATAGCCTTCCCAAAGGATTTTTTCTTAAAATCTCATCTCTATATCGTCTTAAAGTCCATACCTCAGGACAATCGTATGAGCCGTAAACACAAGTAGCTATATAGCATCCTTCTTTTTGTTTTGCTGTTCGATCGTATTTAAAGTCGTCATCCTCATCATCCAATACAGAATGTGATATTCGCTTTGGATATCCGTTTTTAATAGCTTCATTTACTTTTTTATCTATATAATCATGATTAACACCGTATTTAGTCCAAAAATTTATAATACTAATTCCTGCTTCCTCGCAGATTTCCTTAACTTTCTGATCTCTTTTTATTCTGCTTGGATCGTTATGTGTAGAGTCATTGATTTCAATGAAAGCAATTGGCTTAAAATCAGAAGATAAAATCAAAAAATCAATATTTCTAAATAATTCATTGTGAAATTTCGAATTATCAGTTCTATTAATTACACTTGCTAAATTTACCTGAGGTTGTAAGTGATAACCATTAGGTAAAGATTTCATAATTGCATGAAAATAACTAATTTCATTTTTTGTCATTATGCAATTTTTTAGTTCATATACAAATTTGTCTGTCATAAATTATCCTTGTTTTTTAAAAATATTTTACCATCTAATCATTGAATTGTCAATAAAAAAATCCCATAAGATAAAACCTTATGGGATAGTATTTTATAAAATTATGCAGATTAGTCCGTTTGACCCTTCATTTATTACTCGTGAAAGTGTTTCGGAAAGCTTAACTCTTGAGTCCTCTGAAATATGCTCTAGCTTAGCATGCAATCCATCGTTGACTAGCTCGTATAAAGTCTTACCAAACATATTAGATTGCCAAATTCTCTTTGGATCATCCTCAAATTCATCAAGTAAAAACTTAACCATTTCCTGTGATCTTTCCTCAGTGCCTACAATAGGATTTATTTCCGTATCAATTGAAGCTCTTATCATGTGTATTGATGGGGCAGAAGCCTTAAGCTTAACACCGTACGCTCCTGCTTGCTTTACAATTTCAGGCTCTTCAAGTGTCATATCCTCATAGTCTGGCAGAACAATACCATAGCCCGTGCTATTTACATCATCAATAGCCTGTGCAAATTTGTCAAACTCTGCTTTAGTTTCACTTAAAGATTTAATTGTTTTAAATAAATCTTCATCATCATTTATTTCAATTCCGCTAAGCTCACTAATGATTTTATAGTATAAATCAGGTACCAAAGATATATTAATGTCAACGGTTCCGTTGCCTAAATCGCAAACTGTTTCGGGCATTTTCCATATATTTTCATTTTCAAAAAGAGAAGATGCAATTTCATGTATATCATCAATTTTTGAAGAATTCATTATTGATGCTTTAATTGAAGATAAAATACTTTCCTTTAACCAATGATTTGTATCAAGTGAGGCAAAATATCTAGGTAAATTAAATCTTAGCTCATTTATACCGAATTGACCTAAAAGAAGCTTGAATATTCCCTCGAAATCTTGATTGTCAAGCTCTAATGCATTAACTAAAGCAACAGGAGAAGCGTATTTTTTCTCAAGCTCATAAGCAAGCTCCTGTGCCTGCTTTGACTCGGGCATGCTTGAGTTTAAAACGATAACAAAGGGCTTATTTATTGACTTTAGCTCATTTATAACTCTTTCCTCACTTGGCACATAAGCATTTCGTTCAATTTCGCCTATTGTACCATCTGTTGTAATAACAACACCAATGGTTGAGTGATCCTTAATTACCTTTTTTGTTCCGATTTCTCCCGCCTTTTCAAATTCCATAGGCTCGCTGTCCCAAGGAGTCATTACCATTCTGCTTTCGCCGTTTTCAGTAGCACCAATAGCGCCATCAACCATATATCCTACACAGTCAATCAGTCTTACTCTCATTTTTGAAGAGCCAACATTGACCGAAACCGCCTCATCGGGAATAAACTTAGGCTCAGTAGTCATTATCGTTTTGCCTGAGGCGCTTTGTGGAGTTTCATCCTTAGCTCTTTCTCGGTCATATTCCGACTCAATGTTTGGTATAACTACATTATCCATGAATTTTTTAACAAAGGTAGATTTTCCACTTCTTACAGGACCTACCACACCTAGATATATTTCGCCGTTTGTTCTTTTAGCAATATCCTCATAAATATTCATACAAATTTCCATCCTTTAAAATATTTCATTCAATAAATATGCAAAAAAACAAAATAGTATGACAAAAGCACACCTGAAAGTGTGCTTTAAAATAATATGTAGCTAAATTCCTGCGGTAATTGCTGCAATAATAATACCAATGTAAAAAATGATAAATAAAACAAATGAAACGATTGAAACAATACCAAGAATCATACCAACCTTTGCAAGCTGATTCGGTCTTCCTCCGTTGTTGTTCTTATCGATGAAATAGAATACAATAGCAAGAATACCCGCAATAAACATGCATGAAACCAAAGAAATTATACCGCAAACTAAAGCTGCGATTGCATAACCGCTATTTTCTTGCTTAGGCTGTTCCTGTGGTGCTTCATAGTGAGGAATTACAATTTCGCCCGAATTTCCTCTTTCATTTTGCTCATTTTGTCTTTCTTGACTTAAAAAATCATCATTTCTACCGTCATTATCTAAATCGTAGTAAACATTGTTATTTTCAGACATAATAGATTTCCACCTCAAAAGTAAATATGTATAGTATAATGATACCATTTTTTATATTGAAAATCAAGTATTTTACATAAATCTATTTAAAAAAGAATGACTTTATGATAAAATAATAAAAAACAAGAGAGGAAATAGATTGTGAAGGATTATATAACCAAAATAAATGAAAAAATAATAGATAGCCACCTTCATATTGAAGGTATTTACGACGGTAATGGAACACACTTTTTACATGGCTTTGATGAATATAAGCAAACAAAAGGACTAAAATCATTAAATATAGCCGCCCTTCCATCAGGAAAAAGAGATGTAGCGAACAACATTATGTGCGCTTTTTACAAGCTTGTAAATCCCGATGATTTTATTCACGGAGGATTAGTTTATACCGAATATCCCGTAAAAAAGCCTGCCAAGGAAGGTATGTCTCCTCTAGAGCAATACAAGGAGCTTATGGAAATCGGATTTGATGGTATAAAAATGCTTGAGGGTAAGCCACAATTACATAAGCTTGTGGGTTTACCACTATGTGATGATTATTTTGATGAATTTTTTGAAGCAATAGAGAAGGATGCCACACATTTACTTTTCCATGTAAACGACCCTGAGGAATTTTGGGACCCTGCCTATGCCACCGAGGACCTAAGAAGCAGAGGATGGTTTTACGGCGATGGCGGCTATGCATCTAACGAAGAGGTGTATCGTCAAATTTACGCATTTTTAGAAAAACACCCCAACCTGTGTGTGACTTTTGCACATTTTTTCTTCTATTCAAAAACACCAAAGAAGCTTGAAGAGTTATTTGAAAAATACCCCAATACCTGCGTTGATTTAACACCTGGCTGGGAAATGTATGTATCATTCTCAGAAAATCCTAAATATTATGAGGAATTTTTCAAAAAATACAGTAATAGAGTGCTTCTTGGTACTGACAGTACATTTCCATATCCTTCAGATGATATGGAATGGTTATGTGACAGAGTGTATCGTTATTTAGCAACTGATGATATCGTAAAAAGCTTTTATGATTTACCAATTAAAGGCATAAATTTGCCAAAAGAGCATAAGGAAAATATAATTTACAAAAACTTTGAAAGAAGAGTAGGCACAGAGCCCAAAAAAATCAATAAGGAAGCATTAAAACGCTATATTGAAAAATACAAGCATCTAATCAAGGAAAAGGAATACCTTGAAGAGATAGAAAAGCTAGCAAAGGAGCTATTATAATAATTATACTTGACTTTATACAGTATATATGGTATAATTGTTGTAATTATTTATTGGAGGTAACTTTATAATCATGGACCCGGATCCTAATACTGCAAACTTTTTCATTGACAATATCGGCTCACTTATCGCAATGCTTGTGTGCTTAATATGCTCAGGCTTCTTTTCTGCGACAGAAACTGCATTTACTTCGTTCAACAAAATCAGAATGAAGAATACCGCCCAAGACGGTAACAAAAAGGCATCACTTGTTTTAAAGCTTGAGGAAAAGTACGAAAAGCTAATTACTGGTATTTTAATAGGCAATAACATTGTCAATATCGCATTATCATCAATCGCAACACTTTACTTTATTGAGCTTTTTACAGGCGTTGTAAATAATTCCTCATCAATCGGCTCTACTGTATCTACTGCCGCAGTAACCATAGCAGTTTTACTCTTTGGCGAAATCGCACCAAAGGTAATAGCAAGACAAAATCCCGATAAAACTGCAATGAACTTTGCGCCAATTATAAACGCAATTATGGTTATTTTAACACCATTTACATTTATTTTCGGTGCTTGGAGTGCTTTAATGGTTAAAATGTTCCATTCTAAGGAGCAAAACACCATGACAGAAGAAGAGCTCATAACTATCGTTGATGAAGCCGAGGAGGGTGGCGCACTTGAAAGTGCAGAGGGCGACCTTATCCGTTCTGCTATTGAGTTTAGTGATGTTAGCGCAGGCGATATTTTGACACCCCGTGTCGATATTTGTGCAATTTCAAGGGATGCAACCGTTGAGGAAATAGCAAAAACCTTTATTGAAAATGCATATTCTCGCTTACCTGTATATGGCGAGGATATTGATGATATTGTTGGTGTTTTACACGAAAAGGACTTTTTCCTTGCATATCATAACAATAACAAAACAGTTACAAAATACATACAAAAGCCCGTTCATGTGTCTGAGCATATCAAAATTGATGACCTTTTAAAGACACTTAAAGCCAAAAAATGCCATATGGCAATCGTAGTTGATGAGTTTGGCGGAACAATGGGTATCGTTACAATGGAAGACATTATCGAGGAGCTTATCGGTGATGTGTTTGATGAGCACGATGAGGTAACAAACGATTATAAGGAGCTACCTGATGGAAGCTTTATCGTTAAATGCTCAGCCGACCTTGATGACTTCCTTGCTAAGTTTGAAATTTCCGTTGATGATGAGGAGGACCTACCTCAAACTGTAAACGGCTTCATTATGAAGGAGCTTGGTACATTCCCACAGGTAGGAGATAGCTTCAACTATCGAACACTTAAAATTGATATCAAAAAAATCAGCTCAAAGAGAGTAGAGGAAATCCAGGTTTCCGTTATCAAAAACGAGGAGCAAACCGAAGAAGAATAACTAAAGCCACCTTGCAAGGTGGCTTTAATTTAGTGAAAAGATAAGAGATAAAATAGAAGAGAAAAGGAACAAAAAATCTGTGATTTTTTGATTATTTACCCTATCCCCTATATCCTATACCCTATACCCTGCGACTGAAAGGAGCAAATATGAACGTATTCGATTTTGATGGAACAATATACGATGGCGATAGCTCATCACATTTCTATTTCTATTGTTTAAAAAATTATCCCAAAACAAGAAAACTACTTCCACGCACAATATGGTACGGTATCGGCTTTGGCTTAAAAATAGTAAAAAAGAAAACCTTTAAGCAAAAGCTATTTAGCTTCGTTTCAAAAATAGATGACCTTGATAAAGCAGTTTTGGACTTTTGGCAATCCCACGAAAAAAATATCAAAAAATTCTATCTTGATATGAAGCAACCAACCGACATTATAATCTCCGCATCCCCAGAATTCCTTTTAAAGCCTATCTGCGATAAATTAGGCGTAACAATGATGGCAACTAAGGTTGACACAAAAACAGGACTTTTTGACGGCGAAAACTGCCACGGACAGGAAAAGGTAAAGCGTCTTTACGAAAAATTCCCAGATGCCAAAATAGATCAGTTCTATTCCGACCTCTATTGCGACACCCCCTTAGCCCGATTAGCCGATAAAGCCTTTATCGTAAAAGGCGAAAAGCTCTCCCCATGGAAAAAATTCTAAAACAAAAATACTGTTGCCGAAGCAACAGTATTTTTATTTTAAAAATCTTTGGTTTTCAAGCTTAACTATTGCCTTATACAAGGGCAAAATTAAGAATGACATAGCAATATTTCCGCACATATGTACAATATCAAATGGAAATCCCGCTACAATCCAAGCAATCATTCCCTCAAAGCTAAGTCCAAACGCAAGCGCTTGGAACGGTGCATACAGTATTCCGTATGTGATACCGTGCAAGCCGCACAAAATAGCTGAAATAACCGCTTTTTTCTTGATAGATAACCTTTTAGGTATAAGCATGATAAACGCCCACAAAATGGTCCAAATGTATATGTAAGGAACCCACCAAGTGCCAAATCCATTGTATAGTCCAACCAAAAATACATACAGATATATAGGAATAAGTGCATGCCACCTATATACCAGGGTAAACACCGCAATGAACATAGCAATAGCGTGTATGTTTGGCAAAAATTCCATTATCACTTTGGAGATAAACATAATCGCGCCAAGCATAGGAAATATAATTAAATATCGGATGACGCCTTTTTTCATTAAATAAGAGTTACCTTTTTCATTCTCATATCAATCATAGGTCTGTCTCTGCCATCTGTTTTTACAGAAGCAATTTCATCAACTGTCTCCATACCTGAAACAACCTTGCCAAAGGCTGCATATTGACCGTCAAGGAACTTAGCATCTGCATGGCAAATAAAGAACTGTGATGAAGCAGAGTTATACATTTGGCTTCTTGCCATTGATATAACACCTCTTACGTGTGAAATATCATTTTTAACGCCATTTACTAAAAATTCGCCCTTAATATTTTCCTTTGAACCGCCACAGCCTGTGCCCGTTGGGTCTCCACCTTGAATCATAAATCCTGCAATTACTCTGTGGAAAATAAGACCATCATAAAAGCCCTCGCTAACTAATTTCTTAAAATTAGCACAAGTAATAGGAGCCTTGTCCTCATAAAGCTCAATATCAATAATTCCGCCTGTTTCCATTTCAATTCTAACCATAATATATACCTCACAAAAATGTTTTTTCTTATTCTATCACATAAGCATAAAAAAATCAAATACAAATATAATATTTTTAAAAAGAAATTATATTTTGTGGTGTCTTAATGGAAAAATACAAAAAAATCGCATATATAAGCGTATCAACCGTAGCAATTTTACTTTTGTCCTATGTGTTTCTAAAATATGCTCTTAGCATAATATTACCCTTTGCGTTTTCGTTTTTGATAGTAGCACTTGCACGACCCATAATAAATAAAATGTGCAAAAACAGAAAAATTCCAAAGCAATTTGCCAGCATCCTAGTAATATCAATTTTGCTATTTATTGCGGTATATCTAACAACAATTTGTGTGTCATACGGTATAAAGCAATTAGGCTTTATAACAAACAGTATTCTTGATAACCTATCAGGAGAAAATAACTTCATATCTAATGCATTTGATAAGGTGGAAAGCTTAAAAAATAAATTTCCCTTTTTAAATAGTATCCTACCAGGATTTGATGAAAGCTTGTATTCTGTGCTTTTAGATACAGTAGCCAATACCTTAAAAGCACTTAGCACAAAGCTAACATCCTTAATGGCAAGCTTTATTTCATCACTTCCGTCATTTATAATTATGCTAATAGCAATAATTCTGTCTCTATTTTACTTTTCCAAGGATTACGATTTAATTGCCGAAAAAATAGAAAAGTCCTTTCCAAAAAATATCGCAAGCAAGCTTCCTAACATAAAAAAAGAAGCTATGACCATGGTATCAAAATATATAAAAGCATACTCACTTCTTATGCTTATTTCCTTTGCTCAGCTTTTTTCGGGATTTTTAATTTTAGGCGTTAAAGGTAGCTTTCTGTTAGCAATAATTGTTTCATTTGTTGATATGCTCCCTATTTTAGGCGTAGGCACTGTATTAATTCCTTGGTCAATAGTCGCTCTAATACAAGGCAATGCCTTTTTAGGCATAGGACTTTTAATTCTATTTTTTATAGTCTATATTGTCCGCCAAATAGCAGAGCCTAAGCTTTTAAGCAAGCAAATGAATATTCACCCCTTGGTTACTATCTTTTCTATGTATGCAGGATTTAAAATTTTAGGAATAGGCGGACTTATAATAGCGCCTTTTATAGCATTTTTAATAAAATCGGTGTTTAATTCAATTAAAAAAGAAAAAAATGTTGAAAACCAAGTAAAACTGTGATAATATATAGAATATATTTTACCTTTTAATAAATCACAGGAGTATTATTTATGTTTAACGATAAAAAGGTGGTTTTCTCAGGCGTTCAACCCTCAGGAAACCTTACAATAGGAAATTACCTTGGCGCAATTAAGAATTTCAGCGCATTCTCTGATGAATATCACTGCTATTACTGTGTTGTTGATATGCACGCAATCACAGTACGCCAAAATCCGGCAGAATTACGCCGTAGAACATATGAAACATTAGCGCTTTATATGGCTTGCGGTCTTGATCCAGAAAAGAACACACTATTCGTTCAAAGCCATGTACCACAACACGCAGAATTAGGTTGGATTTTAGATTGCTATACAATGTTTGGCGAGCTTTCCCGTATGACTCAGTTTAAGGATAAGAGTGCAAAGAATGCCGACAATATTAATGCAGGCTTATTTACCTATCCTTCACTTATGGCTGCTGATATCTTGCTTTACCAAACAGAGCTTGTTCCTGTTGGCGTTGACCAAAAGCAACACCTTGAATTAGCAAGAGATATCGCAAATCGCTTTAACCAAATCTATGGCGAAACCTTCGTTGTGCCTGATGGATATATTCCTAAGGAAGGCGCTAAGATTATGTCCCTTCAAGACCCACTCAAGAAAATGAGCAAGTCTGATGTAAATGAAAATGCTGTTGTAAGAATATTAGACTCCAAGGATGATATTATAAGAAAGTTCAAAAGAGCAGTTACCGACTCTGGCTGTGAAATCATTCACGGAGAGGGCAAGGAAGGTATTTCAAACCTTCTTACAATTTATTCTTGCTTTACAGGTAAAACAATCGAAGAAGC
>JAZSHT010000068.1:0-53655 GCA_045533435.1 Eubacteriales bacterium
CCCTTTTCAAATTTTCTTTTGTCAATTATGTACATCTGATTTGTTTTTGAAATCATAATTACATAGTTTTTACTTGTTACAACCTTTTTAATTACAGAAATATCAATAATAATAGGCGTGTCTTCCCCTAATCTGTGAATAATTTGTGTGTCGGTAACGGAAACATTAACCTCATATTCCTTGCCGTTATTTCTTTCCATATCTCTCTTATATGGCACATTTTTGAAGTTGAAATACGATACTAATGTAATGATAAAGTAAAAGGCGAAAAAACAGGTTGCAGTCCAAGTATGTACAATAATGCTTCAAACCAAACAGATAATAACAAGACAATTAAGAATGATTTTAAATGGCGTTTTAAAGTATAAGTAATTTGCTAATTCACTATAAAATGCTTTATCTCTTGTATGTGCGCCTTCAAATAAAATTTCTTCCATGTTTGTCTCCTTAAAATAATTTAATAAACCCAATAATTAAAAATACAATGCTTGTAATACATACAATAAAGTCAAGAATTATAAGCTCTAATTCGCCTTCCTTCTTGCGTTCATTATTTTCTATTTGAGTTAATTTGTAAATTTCAAATTCGTGGGTTGACATCTGCTCCCAACCAAACCTTTTCCAAGTAATAATACGAAACAAAAAGAAACCCAGAAAAACGACACCTTCATATATAAAAATTAGTCCCATTATTTTTGCATTATCTTGATTTAAACCGCCAAATATTATACCACCAACGGTTAATATAGCAAAAATTATTGCAACCAAATAATATATTTTGTTTCGCCGTCTTAAATCCTTTTCCCTTTTCGTTGTAAAATCGGGCAGCTTTGGTTTACCTTTAATTTCCATCGTCCTCGCTATTTAGTTTTTCTAAAAATTCCTTGGCAAGTGTGCCTAAAACCGTCTTTGAAGCAATGTCGCAAACAGTCATAAATCTGTGTGTGCTTTCCATTTTATCTCCCAAAGCATACGCTGCAATACCCTTTAAGTAATTTACAAAAGCAGATGCAATCTTATTATCGTCTTTAATGTTATCAAGTCGGGAAGCAAATTCTTTGATTTTTTCGCTATCCTCATTTGTAATGGCAAGTAAAAGATTTATAACCGTATGACATTCCAAAATCCCCTTACGTTGCCTTTCATTTAATTTTGCATTTTTAGTCATAACTTGAAAATCAAATGCGGTTTTCTTAAAATCCTCTAATTTTCCTGCAAAAAATTCACTTCTTGCTTTACCATATAAAGCGCTCAATTTGCTAAAAATCTTTTTCTCTCCAAATGCTTTTTTATCGTAGTAAATGGCGGTATCAAAGTCCCCTAAATAGAAATATGCGTTTGATAACATTCGATAAATAGGACCTCTTTCTTTTTCTAATGACGTTAGCATAATAAAATGCTTTCTTGCATCACATTCTATATAAAGTGCATTATAAATTGGGGTACTAACAAGTATGTACGCAAACAGTGATGCAAAAACGCCGACTGCAAAAAGAATAATAAGTCCATAAGACCCGTCGGTGTCTATAATCACGTCTCCAAATATTTCGATATAAATCGGAGATGAAAGTAAAATACCTAAAATACAAACTACCGTCAAAACGATACATATAATTCTTCTTGTCTTAATCTTTTTAATTGCTCCGTTAAATTCCGTTGTGTTAATATCCATAAATGCACCCCTTAAATTTTCTTTACTAAATTATACCACCATTTATATTAAAATGCAACTAACCTACGGTTGCTTTTTGTGATATTTTTGTCAACCTACGGTTTACAAAACAAAAAATAGCGACATGTGTCGCTATTTTAATATTCCGTTATACTGATTATTTCCCCATTTTCGTTTAAACGACATTCTATATTAGCGTTAGCGTTTTTTATAATTATCTCACTTGGCGGTTTTTCTATATGCTCATCAAGAAAATAATTTATGGCGCTTATACATTCGTTAAAGCTATTTAGGGTGTATTCCTTATAGCTGTCGCCACAGTATCCGCCAATATAAACATGGAATTTTCCATCCTCTTTAAGTTTTTTGATTAAGGACTCATTTAACATAATATCACCTCTTTACTATATCATACCATAAACTTGCCCGAAATTGTTGACATAAACTTAAAAAAATGATAAAATATTGCTATCAAATATTTTAGGAGTAAAATATGAAAATCGTAAATAAAGGCAACGGCGTTTTTACCGTAGAAATGGAAAATGAAAACGATACAACCGTGCCAAAGAGCTTATTTTATAAAAGCGATGCTGAGGAAATAATCTTTCCCGAGGGAATAAAGGTTATAAATGATGAAGCAATGTGCTTTTGCTATTCTCTTAAAAAGGTATATTTACCATCAACAATAGAGCAAATAAAATACGGCATTTTTTATGGAATTTCCCAGCATGCGATAACAATCTATTTTGACGGTAGCGTATCACGCTTTAAGAAAATTTCAAAACCATACAAGGAAATCATAACCGTTAATATCCCAGGCCCATACGATGGCTATCCCTATTATATCACTGAAGGCTCATATAACGAGGAAAGAGAAGAAATGCGCTATTTCGATGCATTTTGCTCAGAAATAGAAGTAATTTGCAACGATAACCAAAAGCTTTACTACGGCTATTCAAATAGTGGAAAATAGAATTAAGGAGTAAACTATGAACTTTGAAATTAAAGGTAATCAATTTATAAAGGACGGCAAGGAAATAAAGCTTATTTCCGGTGCAGTCCACTATTTTAGAAATATGAAGGATACTTGGCGTGATATTTTCAAGAAAATGAAAGCAATGGGACTTAACTGTGTAGAAACCTACTGCGCTTGGAATATGCACGAAAAACAGCCTGATGTGTTTGATTTTACAGGAAATTACGATATAGCCGAGTTTGTAAAAACCGCCGAGAGCGAAGGACTTATGGTAATTGTCCGCCCAGGACCATATATCTGTGCCGAGTGGGAATTTGGCGGACTTCCTTGGTGGCTACAAACAATGGATGATATGGAAATCCGTTGCTCAAATCCAACCTATATGAACCGCTTTAAAATATACTTATCCCACCTTTTTGATGAAATTCGCCCACTGCTTTTCACAAACGGCGGACCAATCATTATGCTTCAATGCGAAAACGAATACGGCTACTATGGTGACGATAAGGAATATTTAAAATCACTTTATAATATCTACCGTGAGCTTGGCATTGATGTGCCACTATTTACCTCAGACGGCACAGATACAAACTCACTTCTTGATGGCACAATAGAAGGCTGTATGCCAACATTAAACTTCGGCTCAAGAGTAGAGGAAAACTTCAAGGCTCACGATGAGCTTTTCCCAAATGCACCAAAAATGTGTATGGAAATGTGGAACGGCTGGTTTGATGCGTGGGGAGATGGCTTTCACCATACAACCTCTGCCGAAAACTACGCCCAAGTAGTTGACGATATGCTTAAACGCGGCAGCCTTAATATGTATATGCTAATCGGTGGCACTAACTTCGGCTTTACAAGTGGCGCAAACCATTATGAATTATTTAAGCCCGATGTAACAAGCTACGATTATGATGCACCCCTTACCGAATGTGGCGACATTACACCAAAATATATGGCGCTCCGTGAGGTAATTAAAAAATATGTAGATTACGACCTACCACCCGTGCCACAAAATAGAGAAAAGAGAGCATACGGCAAATTTACACTTACCGAAAAAGCAAGTATTTTTGATAATCTTGATAACCTCTCCAAGCCAATTTTCTCAAATGTACCCAAATGTATGGAAGCATACGGTCAAGGCTATGGCTATATCGCATATACAACCAAATTAAACCGTGATTACAATAACGCCGAATTGTTTATCGAAAGCCTTGGCGACAGAGCCCAAATCTACATAAATAGAGAATTACAAGGCATAATGTATGTAAACGATAGCGATTTAAAAATGAAAATTACCGCTAAAAAAGGCGATACATTAACAATCCTTGTTGAAAATATGGGCAGAGCAAACTTCGGCCCAAAAATGATGCGCAAAAAAGGCATCGCAGGCCGACTTCTCCTTGACGGTGGTAGAATTCACTTTAATTGGAACGCCTACCCACTTCCAATGGATAACCTTGGTAAGCTAACCTACACCGATGCAGTAGTAGAGCCATCATGCTTCTTGCGTGGCACATTCACAGTAGATAAGGTAGCCGATACATTTATCTACCTTGATAACTTCAAAAAAGGCTTTGTCCTAATTAACGGCTTCAATATCGGCAGATATTGGGAAATCGGACCACAAAAGTCCCTTTATATCCCCGCATCGCTCCTTAAAGAAGGCGAAAACGAAATTATCATCTTTGAGTCCGACGGACTAAAAGGCGACGCTAGCGTTGCGTTTTTAGACTATCCAACATTACAATAGCCATTAGCTGCCAGCCGCCAGCAATTAGCGAGATTAGATAATTGCATTGTTGGGGGTAATTAGCTTAAAATGTTGTTACTTATATTATTTTTAAGAAAATAAGCAAAAGCCTGTTCGTGCTTTTCGCGGTCTAATATTGCTGACTGCTGACCGCTAACCGCTGACGGCTTTTGCGACCGTAGGGAGCAATAAAATGTCAATAGAAAGAGTCAAAAAATATTTTAGCGAATTAGGCATAGAAAACAGAATACAAGAATTTTCCGTGTCAAGTGCCACAGTTGACCTTGCCGCACAAGCACTAGGCTGCGAGCCATGCCGAATTGCCAAAACCATATCCTTTATGCTTGATAATCAAGCGGTACTAATAGTTGCCGCAGGAGATGCTAAAATAGACAACGCAAAATATAAAGCGTTTTTCGGTAAAAAAGCAAAAATGCTAACTCCCGATGAAGCAACCGCCTTAATCGGACATTCAGTAGGCGGCATTTGCCCCTTCGCCACAAACGAAGGCACAAAAATCTACCTTGATGTGTCTTTAAAACGCTTCAAAACCATTTTCCCCGCCTGCGGTAGCAGTAATAGCGCAATCGAGCTAACAATCCCCGAGCTTGAAAGCTATTCAAACTACATCGCTTGGATAGATGTATGCAAAAATTATCAATAAATTTGAGGCGAGAAAAGATTTTATGGGAAAAATATATAGCAGATTAGCCTTAAAAGAAAGACTGTATATTTGTGAACAATTAGTACAAAAAACACCTGTAATTCAGATAGCACAAAATATAAAGCATAATATTTCAACTGTTTATCGTGAAATTCGAAGAGGAACGGTAAAAGGAAAGTACGATCCGTATTTAGCTGATGAAAAAGTCAAGGCTATTAATAGGTGCAAAGGAGCGAAAGGGATTATTTCAAAGGAAGTTGCTGAAATTATATCGCAGTTGATTTTGAATGAAGCTCTTTCACCTGAAAAAGTGATTATTCGTTTGCGTGAAATGAACTTAAATTTTGAAGTTCCGACTTCAACAAGGACAATATATTCCGCTATTGACAAAGGGATTATCCCTAATGTTAGTAGAAGCGATTTACATAAAAATAAAACTACTACACATGTATTTTCTAACGGAATGATTAGAATACCAAAATGGATAATAGAAAAAACAAATATCAAGGATGGCGATATTGCTTCTTTCGAATTTGTTAATAATGAAATTATAATAAAGATAAAAAAATAAAAATGCCCTACAAGTGTAAATAAACACTTGTAGGCTCTTTTATTTAATTGCTTTTTGCATACTCATTTATAAGCTTTTGTACCTTCTCAAACTTTTCCTTGTCAAATTCGTATGCTTGTCTTTCCTTGACAAAATTTCCACTTCCACGCTTTTCAAAATCGTATCGTGGAATTAACTGAATATGATAGTGATTTGCAGGGCCATCGCACATAGTGCACATATACACTCTTACGCAACCGTAAACATCTCTTATAATATTCATAAACGCTTTTGCAAAACGAATAATCTTTTCGTTAATATAGTCGGGAGCCTCACTCATATCATGATAATGCTCAATAGTTGAAATACACATATGTCCCTTAGCTCTTGGATTTTTAGCAAAAAAGCATTCAATATCCTTGTCCTTGTAAATTACAATATCACTGTCATCGCCGTAAATTGCTCCGTTATGAGACCTGTTAAAGCAGGTAGGACAAATTCCCATGTCTGTAAGCTCCGCAGGAGTACATTTTAAAAGCTCGTTTTCTGTCATAGCTTCACCTCATTTTTTAATACCTTAATAATCGCCATTGCCATTGAATAAAAGCCCAAATCATTAGGATGACATGAGTCCACCGTGCCCTCATCATGGCAAATTTTCATAAGAGTCTTGCCATCAATAAAGTACACATTCTTATCCCCATTATCCCTTGCATTTTCATAGGTGCGCTTTATAATCTCACGCCTGATTTTTTCATCCTTAGTCAAATTATACTTCGGTCTTGACATCATAATAATAGGCAAATTCATCTTTGCTTCCCTTATTTCCTTAAACATTCTTTCGTGTGTAGATTCTAAATGCTGGGTAGTCGGTGCATTATGGTCGTAATCGTACACAAAAGCACTCATATCAAGGGAACAAATGTAATGTGATATCTCTTTTTCCGCCCTCGCATTACCCGAAAAGCCAAGATTTATATGGTCAACGCCAAGTCTTTGCGAAATTATCGCCTCATAAGCATTTCCAGGCCTTGAAGCGCAACCGCCTTGTGTAATTGATGAGCCGTAATATACAATGGGCTTATCTATTTTATAACACTCTGCTTTTTCTATTTTCGCATTTTTTCCAACACCAATATAAAGCTCGTTAACATCACTATATAATGGAAAGTTAATTGTAATTTCACGCATTTTCTTGCTACCAAACTCAATAACACCCTCATACCCATCATTTAACTCAAATGGCGGCACAAAAGAAGCATAGTATTTTTCACTTATATATAAATCAAAGCCCGATGAGCCGGTCAACGCAAAATGTGGCATCTTACCAATATGGGACATTTTTGTATGTATAGCAATATATTTACTATCTGTCTTAAATTTAACTCTGCCACCGGCAGTATTTGAATGTAGCCAATAAACACCCTCGCTTACACTCTTAGCCACATCCTCTTTCATTCTTCTAAATTTCCCATTCTCATAAAAAACACCGTAAACGCTAAACGGCTTATTTTTTACATCATAAAAAACAATATCACGCTTATTTAATTTGGTTTCCACCTTAAAATTTTTATCAATTTTTGAAATATCCATAATATCACCTCATATCCATTATAAAGCACAATCCTAAAAAAAGCAATAAAAAACTGTGTGCCGAAGCACACAGTTTTTAATTATTTAGCTTGCTTTTTGCTAAGATACTTAATTAAGAAGATTGCACCAATGAAAATAGCAAGTGTAGCAACCCACATAATAATAGCACTAAGAACTCCGCCAAGTGATGCACAAGCACCTGCGATTAAGTAAGAAATTACCGCAATACCTGCAACAAGTGAAGCATATGGCAACTGAGTATTAACATGCTCAACGTGGTTGCACTGCGCACCTGCGGAAGCGAGAATTGTTGTATCTGAAATTGGGGAAATGTGGTCGCCAAATACAGCACCGCCAAGAGTTGCAGAAACTGTAATAAGCATAAGTGTTGTTACATTTGCGCTTCCACCTAAAAGTGTAACTGCAATAGGAACAAGAACGCCGAATGTTCCCCATGATGTACCTGTTGAGAAAGCAATTAAGCCTGCTAAAATAAAGAATATTGCAGGGAAAATAAATTGTGGGAAGCTGCTGCCCTCAAGATTGTTTTGAACGAATGCTTGAGCATCAAGATATCCGCCTCTTGCACCCATAATGCCTGAAATTGTCCAAGCAAATGTAAGAATAAGAATAGCAGGAACCATAGCCTTAAAGCCCTCTGTAAAGCTACCCATAATATCCTTAAAGGAAACAACCTTAGTTACAATATAGTAAATTGCAATAATGAATAAAGCAATAATTGAACCGATAGCAAGAGACATACCTGCATCACAGTTAGAGAACGCCTCAATTATATTTGCAGATTGAAGCTCTGTGTCAATAAGACCTGTATCCCAGTTGTAGAAGAAGCCTGTATAAATCATACCGCCAATACAACAAAGAATAAGAATAATTACAGGAATTAAAAGATGCTTAACAGTTCCGCGTGGATTTGCTTGAATTTCCTCACCCTTTGAGCCATCGGACTCAACGCCTGAGTGAACGTCGCCTGTTGCTTCTGTCATATCATCGTTTTTCTTCATCTTACCAAAGTCAAACTTGAAGAAGCAAAGAGCAAATACCATTGCAATAGTTAAAAGTGCATAAACATTAAATGGAATAGTCTTAATAAACATAACAAGACCATTACCCTCAAGCTCGCCTGTAACTGCAGCCGCCCAGCTTGAAATTGGAGCGATAATACAGATAGGAGCAGCAGTTGCGTCAATAATGTAAGCAAGCTTGCTTCTTGATACCTTAAACTTATCTGTAACAGGACGCATAACTGAACCAACAGTTAAGCAGTTAAAATAGTCATCAACGAAGATAAGACAACCAAGACCTGCAGTTGCAGCAAGCGCGCCACCCTTAGTTTTGATTTTCTTTCCTGCCCAATCGCCGTAGGCTCTTGCGCCACCTGATTTTTGCATAAGAACAACTAAAATTCCAAGAACAACAAGGAATACGATAATAGGAACATTAGCTCCTACCTTTTCACTCATTACATTAAATAGAGTGAATAACGCCTTAAGCGGATTACCGCCGGCATACATCATAGCACCTACAAAAATACCAAAGAACAGAGAAATATAAACCTGCTTAGATATGAGTGCAAGAACTATGGCAACAATAGCGGGCAAAAACGCCCAAAATGTACCTTCCATGATTTCCTCCTTAAATTTATTTTATTTTCATAATGGAAGCATAAAAAATCACGGTACTATCAAATACCGTGATTAAAAAATCATAATATCCAATAGCACTCCGCATAACCATGCGACAGTTATTACGATATTCTCGCAATACCCAAATATGCTTCCTTGGGAAAAAGCATATTTTCGGCAAGTATTCCTTTACCACGCAAACTAAAACCCCATTTGCGCTTATCATAATACTCGCAACCTCTATTTTTTATGAACAAAGTATAACATACGATTGTGTATTTGTCAACATTATAATGTAAAAACAGCACCAAATTTTGAAAATCTTTCAATGGGATAATTTTTACATACACTAATAAACACTTGACTTTTTATTTTGGCTAATCTTTTAAGATACGGCGTTATATCAACACCTAAATCAATTCTATCGAAAACACCAAAAATGAATACGGGAGCATCAATATCCGATTTTTCTACACGCAAAATAAATTCTTCAAGATTTTTAATCATTAAATCGCCTTCGCTAAGCAGTAAACCATCCTTTTTTATGTTGCCTGTGGAAAGACAAAAATAATCATTTTTATACGCATTTACTATTTCATCAAGACATTTATCGGAATTATATCCGCAAAAAACATAAATACCGTTTTCACTATAAAATTCAAATTCTTTGTTTACTTCATCACTGTATATGCGTTTAATCATTTAGTAACACCTCACTGTTTGTACCGTATAAAATGTCATCATGTCCCGATAATTTTTTGCACACCGCCTCAAATTTCTCCCAAGAGATATATTCCGCATCCATTTCGTAGGAATGTCCCCAAATGTAGAGTAGAGAAGGCTCATCTCTGTCAAGAGATAAAAATCTGTCAACCACCTCATCAAGACAATCTTCAATATAGTAAACCGTAGGCTTAAATCTATATAAATTGTCCTGTAAATCAAAATTATAGGTTGACTCAAGCCCCCTTGCAAATTTAACTCCCGTATTTTCCTTTATAATTTCAGCCACACGGTCATCGTTATTTTCTCCACCGCAAGGATAAGCCATTGTTTTAACCTCATAACCGCAAATCTCACTTAAATTAAGTCGGTCCGTCTCAACCTGCCTTATTATTTCATCCTTTTCAAGGGAAGGCAAAAACGGATGTGTTAGCGTATGCACCGCCACCTCGTGATTACCGTAAACCTCTTTAATTTTCTCCCTTGCAATCTTATCGTGGCGCACAATATGACCGTTTCTGTCAAGCGTGCCATCAAGACCTAAAAACTCCGAATTTAAATTAAATGTACATTTTAAGCCGTACTTATCTAAAATCTCAATTAGTCTTATATCCTGTGTAACACCATCATCAAAGCTAAACGTTACCGCCTTTTTCTTGCCATTCCACATTATTTTACATTCTCCTTAATTGATTTTATCACACATTCCGCAATCATTCTCATTCCGTCCTCATCGGGATGTAATCCGTCTGTCGTATTGTTGTAATAATTGTCATTTGCAAAATCGCTGCTAAATAAATCACATACGAAAAACTTATCCCCTGCCACCTTAACGGAATTTTCAATAATCTCGTTAAACCTTATCGTTCTTTCCTTAACTGACGGATGTCTGTTTGGCATATTTATACAACATACAGTAGCACAAGGATGCTTTTCCTTTATAGTCAAAAGCGTTTTTTCATAATCACTTGCAAAAACATCATAGTCAATCATGCGCCCTAAATCATTAAGACCCATAAATACAATTATAAAATCAGGCTCTGTGCCATCATCCCTTGATAAATAATTAACACGGTTAACTCCCGCTGCCTCTATGTCTCTGCCACTTAAATTGCCACCCGACCAGGAATTATTAACGCATAATTCAAGCCCAAATTCCTTCATAACCAAAGACCAGTATGTCTTTTCAAGAGGAAACGGCTCATCATAATAACAACGATTTCCCCAAATAGTAAAGTTTGCATTCTTATCGTTTGAAACACCCCAATATGTAGATACACTGTCCCCTAAAATTGATAACTTTTTTCCCTTTAACATAAAATATCTCCTTAATTTTAAAACTTAATCTACTTTAATTATACATGCATGCGCATAAATTATCAACATTATTTTCCAAAAATAAAACAAAAAACTCAGTCAAACCTAAGCGGTTCAACTGAGTTCTAATTGTGAAAATTTGCATATTGCATTGATATCGAATTCAAACGGGAGTGGCGTGGGATTCGCTTGGAGGGACATTGCTTGAAGTGTTCATTTTTATGTGTTTTGCGATAGATACGATTTCTAAAATAAAAATTACCAAATAATAAGCGTTCCATATATAGATGTTGACACCAAGTCCGCCTCCGATAAAAATCCCCATCGGTATAGCACCAAAAAGCAATATTGACAATATTGCATTGAAAATAGGATGGATTTTCATAAATACCTTTATTGCTGAAAGAATGGCATCAATAAAATAGAAAATCAAACTGAAATAGGCAACTATCATTCCGAAAACCCAGAAAGCAAAAGATTTGCTGACACCTCCTTGTTCGCGGGCAGGCTCTGTTATCAAAGCAATAAATGAGCATATCATCAATCCAAAACTAATAAGACTTATGATTATTGCAAATATTGCTGCGCCTTTTGTAGATGTGTCTTTCATATCCCCACCGCCTTTCTGGATTATTTGTTACCTTGATTTGCATTTTGCTTCGCTGTTTGAATAGAACGGACAAGCAAGAATCTTATCGTCGAGCAATTTTTATCAAGAGATTTATATCTTGCCTCGTCTATATACTCACTTCTCCAAAGCATTTCAAGCCATTTACTTGTTTCATTTGTTTCCTTAAGTGCGATTTCAAGCTTTGCAATAAAATCGGCGCGACTATGAGCATATTTGCTTTCGGCAATATTTGCACAAATACTTGTCGCGCTTCTGCCGATTTGATTTGAGATAACGGTTTCGTGCTTTGAGCGTAACTCTTTTGTCAGCTTCAAAACTTCTACGGATAATTCCATAGACAGATTCCCGAGCTTATCCTCTTTCATAACCACACCACCTTTCTTAAACCAATTACATCATACTTTCGGTTAAAAATCAACTATCAATCAGTGAAACAATCAAACGACTACCGCTCCGTTTGCGCGAAGCGCAACATCGTTTACGCCGTAGGCGTAACATCATTTGCAACTTGTTGCAACATCATTTGAGGCGAAGCCTCAACCTCGTTCATTTGTGCCGCAAGCGGCAAAGATGTTCCCGCTTCGCTCGAAATGATGTTGCGTGTGCTATGCAAACGATGTTGTGCCTGACGGCACAAATGAAAAAATCCTGAAAGCATCGCTTTCAGGATTTTTTGGCTGGGGATCTAGGGCTCGAACCCAGACATACAGAGTCAGAGTCTGCTGTGCTACCATTACACAAATCCCCAATGCGACAATGATTATATCATAACAATAAGAAATTGTCAAGAATTTTTTATAAATAATTTACCAACGAATAAATAATTTCAAGAATTCAAAATATTGCCAAGCTGTTTACAATCTGAATTTTGTGTGCTATAATTGTATTAACGACATAACACAAGGAGAAATCGTTATGAAAAAAATTATAAGTTCAGTATGTATTATACTTGCATTGATTATAGCATTATTTTCTTTTTCGTCTTGTCAACAATCTGACAAAAGTGATGAATCGGGAAGCTTATCGGATTCAGTAAGCGATAATCCTGACAATAAAACACAAGAGGAGCTTCTTCTTGAAATGAACGAGCTTGACAGAGCCGATGAATTAAGTAGGCTATCTGATATTGCCATGAGTGAAAAGCTTTCATATAAAACAACAATGATAGGAGAGATACAAACAACCTTACAGGGCGATGTTGTAATCGGCGAAATAAAAGGCGAGAGCGCATATTTATTTGGCAATACTGATGATTTTGTGTATCAAGAAAAGCTTGAAAGCACATCTAAGTATAAAGGCGAGGAAAGCGTTACGACCTTAATTGAAGGCTATCAAAATGGATATATGTATATTTACAATAAGAATGGTAGCATTACCACCACCTTTAAATCTCCTATTACCAAGGATCAATATTTGCAACATATGAAGGATATGGAAGTGAAGACAGATTTTGAGCTTGATAGAGAAGGCTGCAAGGAAATTACTGCTCAAAGAAACGAAGACGGCACATGGACTATCACCTATGCTAAATTTACCGAGGAAAGATTAGAGCTTTTATTAAGTGAGCTAAAAAATCTTGATGAGCAGCTTGATGAATCGTATTTAATATCCGATGTGAAAATTGATATCAATATTATGAGCGATTTTGCTATAAAAAACGCCACAATGGAGTTTGAATTCACAAAAAATAAAGACATAAACGGTAGTGCCACAACATTATCAGCGACCGAAAATACAGAAGGAAAAAACAAGCTTTACATAGAGATATCGTACGACTATAACCCACTTACAGTAATGGAAGAAATAGATTTAGGTAGCATAAGATATAAGGAAGTGGAAGACCTCAGATATTACTACAACATCCAAAAGAAGCTTGATGAGCTTAAAAATAGCGAAGAAGCGAAGGTCGTAATTGGAATTAAAAGCGATGTAGATTATAGAGGAATGGTTAGTGTAACGGAAGAAACAGACAACATTACCTTTAAAAATAAAGACGGAAAGCTTGAATATGAAATTGAGTCAATGTCAAACAGAGGCAACTACAAGATTTTATATGCCAACGGCTACCAAGATCTTATAGATGAAAGTGGCACTATGCAGCATGAAGCGGTAAGCGAAATGGAAGCAAGAGCATACCTTGAAAGCATGCTGGATGTGGCAGGATATAAAATCGATATTATAAGAAATATTGAAAAGGTAAGTGACGGCGAATACATATTTACACTAAAGCCCGGCGATAGCTCGTACAAGGCTATTGTGGATGCGTACGGTGGACATGTCGAAGAAAGCAGCTCCACACTAACAATTAAATTGCTTAACGGCAAAATCGTGTACTACCATTACACATTTTACGCAGATGTATATTTAAGCACCGTTTCCTCATATATGGAAATGGATCAATCGGTTGTCTGCACATACGAATATTAAACACTAAAAAACAACGCTTCGGCGTTGTTTTTTAGTTGACATAGATTTGAAAATGTTATATACTTAATTTAAATCTATTATATGATATTACCACGGAGAAATTTTATGGCACATTACGGAAAATTAATAGACCAAATATTAGATAATCAAGCGGAAATTGAGGAGCTTGATTTACCAAGTGGCGACTTCGTTGCAACAATAAGCAAGGGCACCAAAATTATATTTATATCATCAGCCATTGCAGGAATTATACTAGGTATAATTTTTAGGTATTTTGAGGGCGGTGCTTGGTTGAGTGCTTTATGCTTTGCGCTTTCCTTGGCAATTATTCTTTCTCTACCTACTTGGTTTTCATACAAAGGCTATATAAGCCGTGAAATAATGAGAGAGGAATACCTAATTGTATTTTTCAAGGTTATAAAAGAGGTAGAATGGAAGGATATCAAATTTAAAAAGCTAAAAAGAGACGAATACGGCGATATTAACACCATAAAATTCTACGACGAAAATATGAAAAAGCTTATGTCCTTTGATAAAGGAACAGTAGGCTTTACACGTATCGTTAAAATGGCGAAAAAAGGCTCAATAAAAGAGATTAAATAGGAGTTACTAATGAAAAAAATAAAAAACTTTCAAAAGGGAATGGGCATCGGCGGTTGGCTTACCAACTACAAGCGCTTTAATGTTTTACCCAACGATAAAAGATTAGAAATAACCATCGGGGATATGGAGCATTTTGAAGAGTATATCACAGAGTGTGATGTAAAAAACATAAAACAAATGGGACTTGACCATATTCGCCTTGGCTTTGACCAAATTGTGCTTGAGGAAAGCCCATACGTATATAGAAAACGCATTTTTGAAATACTTAAAAGCTTTGTTTTCTGGTGCGAAAAGTACGATCTTGGTATAGTTCTCAATCTACATAAATCAATAGGCAATTACTGCGATATAGAGGAGGAAGTGTCGCTATTTGATAGCGAGGAGCTTCAAAATCGCTTCATTGCACTATGGTTGGAGCTTGAAAAAGCATTCTCAAATAAGCCGCAAATTATGTTTGAGCTTTTAAATGAGGTAAGAGATATTGACCCTGAAAAATGGAACTGCCTTGCCGTGCGAACAGTTGATGCAATTCGCAAGCTAAACAAGGACAGAAAAATCATTCTTGGCTCAACATGTTGGGGAAGAACCTTCAATTTAAAGGACCTTGTGGTTTTAGATGATGAAAATGTAATTTACACATTCCATATGTACGACCCAAGCGAATTTACACATCAAAAAGCTGTTTTGCATTGGACAAAGCTTTACTATAACAGAAAAATGACATATCCCTGCGATGATATTGAAAGGTACAGAGATTATTACCGCCTGCTCTTTAATAGAGAGGATGCTTATAGCCACATTGAAAGAATGGATATTGAATATCTAAGAGAGCTTTTTGCTCCCGTTTATGAGTGGATAGATAAGCACCCAGATAAAATTCTATGGTGCGGAGAGTTTGGCACAATCCGTCACGCCGATATAAATTCCCGCGAAAATTATATGAACGATGTAATCAAGCTCTGCAAGGAATACGATATCCCATACTCTGTATGGAATTATCTAAGTACACCAAACGATGGCAATCGCTTTAGCTTAGTTGATGATGATACACGAAAAATCCTAAGCGAAAGAATGTTAAGAATTATCAACGGGCAAGTTGAATAAATAGCAGCCAGCCGATAGCCGCCAGTCGTCAGAGAATAGTGGTTGAAGTGGTTGCAGTAAAGATTTTTGTAAAAAACATGATATTTATTACAAGACTATATCGCTTAAAAACGTTTTTTGAAACATCTGCGATATTCTAATCTTGCTGACTGCTAACTGCTGACGGCTGCTCGCTGTGAGTGAAGCGAACTCCTGACCACTAATAACAAAAAACCATTGTCCGTCTGGACAATGGTTTTTTGTTATTTAACAAGATTTCTTCTAATCTTTCTTGTGGTTGTCTTTTCAAATGGCTCTTCTCTTATTTCAAGCTTATTGATGTGCTTGTAAGCAGCTAATTTCTTATTGATTTTTGTAATTTCTCCGTTGATGTATTCGTAAATCGCATCACCCTCAAGATTTGATTTCTTGCATTCCTCTTCGTTAGGATAAACGATAGCAACGATTTCAACATCCTTGGTTTCAGCATTTTCTCTGCCAACAACTACAACCTCTTCAATTTGTGAAATAGCCTCAAGATATTCCTCAATTTCCTCAGGGAATACATTCTTTCCGCTTGAAGAAATAATAATATTTTTCTTTCTACCGGTGATGTAAAGGTATCCCTTTTCATCAATGTAACCGTAGTCGCCTGTTCTAAACCAACCGTTATTAAGAACAGCTGCAGTTTGCTCAGGGTCGTTATAGTAGCCAAGCATTACATTATCGCCCTTAACAACGATTTCACCAAATGTATCATCGGCATTTTCTTTATCGATAAACGCTTGCATACCTGGCATTAATTTGCCACATGATGTTGGATTGTATTCTGTAAGTGGAACAACTGAAATAAGTGGAGCACACTCTGTAATACCGTAGCCCTGTGAAACTTGAATACCAAAGCTTCTGAATTCATTAACTAATTCAGGCGCTAATGCTGCACCGCCAACGATGAAGTATCTTAAATTACCACCAAATGCCTCGTGTACTTGAGCAAGAAGCTTTCTTCTTACATCAATATGAAGCTTCATTAAGAAGTTACTAATGTTAATACCCATTTTTAACTTCTTGTCATTACCTTGCTTTTGAGCAGACTTCCAAATTGTCTTGTAAAGCTGATTTGCAAACATAGGAACAAGAGCTAAAACTGAAGGCTTAAATTGCTTAATATTCTTACCAACATACTTAATACCATCGCAAATATTTACAGTCATACCGTAAATCATTGGTGCTAAAATACCTGCTGACATTTCATAAGTGTGGTGGATTGGAAGAACAGATAATACAGAATCCTTTTCAGTTAAAACATTAAGCACGGGAATGATACCTGTAAGAACTGCGCAAACATTTTTCTCACAAAGCATAACACCCTTTGATGTGCCTGTTGTACCTGATGTGAATAAAAGGATAGAAAGCTTTTCTGTATCATGGCAAAGCATATCATCAGGCGCGCCGTTTTCTTCGTATAAATACTTGCCTAATGATAAAATATTGTTAAAGGTAGTATATTTTTCCTCTGTATAAGTTTCCTCAGGGTTAAGAGTAAAGCTGTTTTTGTCTGTCTTTATAAAGTATTCAACATTTGGAAGCTCGTTTCCTCTTTCCTCAAAAAGTGTTGAAAAATGATCTGAGTAAACAACAGCTGAAGCATCTGCAATATTGATAAACTTAATCATTTCATCAGGTAAAAGAAGTGGGTCAAATGGAACGATAATACCACCAGCGGTTACTACTGAAACATAAGTTGCAATCCATTGCACGCTTGTTTCGCCCATTACAATAACCTTCTTGCCCGCAATATTCATATGCTTAAAGGCGCATGTCATTTTCTTTAAAAGCTCATCCATTTCCCCGTAAGTAACGGTAATCTCTCCGCTTTTATTATTGAATCTATAAAGTGAATGGTCAGGTTGAATTTCTGCAACATCATGGTATAAGCCATATATGGTTGAAACCTTTTCTATCATTTTTTATCAATCTCCTTATTTGTAATTTTATCAAGCTCTGTGTCAATGGCGTTTAAAACCTCATAAAATGTCTCAAGCTTTTTCACAGGCGTATTTTTGTTGATTTTGCGTATAAACTCGCTGATAAGATTATTTATAATTTTGCAAATCTCAATTCCACTATCGGTAAGTAAAAATTTGGTTTTGTATTTTCCTTGCTTAGGACCAATGTCTCTGCTAATATAATTTTTTTCCATAAGCTCGCTTGTTATACGGGAAACAAACGCCTTGTCAACTCCACAAACTCTTGAAAGCTCAGCAGAGGATAATCCTTCCTCGCTTTTCGCAAGCTGTAAAATGCACATAATATGTGCGCTTCTAATACCGTAAGGCTCCATTTTCGCATCAGCAAGCCTCTTAATGTTTTTTGAAATTCTTTCGGTGTATAATACGAATGGTACAAATCTTTCGCTTTCCATTTAACCCTCCCTTGTGTTGACTTGTCAACCAATATTTTACCACAAAAGGATGAATTTGTCAAGTACATATAATATTGGCTATTTTAACAATAATTTCATGGTTAAAAAGAAAAAATACAACATATTCACAAAAAATAATGAAATTACATTTGTTATCACTTGCTTTAATAAAATCTATTTTGCTTTATAAACGAAATAATATGACATTATATATAGATATTTTAAGGCAACATTTTCTCGTTTTTTATTTTTTTGGAAAAATAGGTTGAATATATCCTAAAATTAGTGTATAATAATATCAACGAATTTAAGGAGAGACTTTAAAATGGAAATGAACTTAAAGAAAATCGTATCAATATCCGAGGCAAATCAAAACTTTTCCAAGGTTGCAAGACAAGCCGAAAAGGAAGGCGAGGTTTATATCTTTAAAAATAATAAGCCAAGATATAAGCTAATAGACCTTGAAAAGGACACAACAGTAGAAATGTCAGAAGGCGAAAAAATAGAATTTGTAGCAATGCGAGTTTTAAAGAAATATCGCGTTGCATTTGAGGAGCTTGCAAAATGATAAAATTAAGTAAAGAAAAGGTAATGCTTTTACACGAAATGTTAGCTAAGCAAACAGGTGGCTCAACCGGAATAAGAGATACAGACCTACTTGAAAGCGCACTTGAGTCCGCATATCAAACATTCGGTGGACAAGAGCTATATCCAACAGTAGAGGAAAAGGGCGCATGGCTTGGCTATGCCTTAATATCTAACCACGCATTTGTTGATGGCAACAAAAGAATAGGAATGCTCTGTATGATGGTTTTCTTAGAATTAAACGGAGTTAGAATAAATCCAACTAACGAAAGCTTTTTTGAAACAGGCATAGGCGTAGCCTCAGGCAAGATGAAGTATGAGGACCTACTTCAGTGGATAAGAGAAAATAAATAATATTGAAAAAATAATTATATTGTGATATACTTATATGGATAAAATTTTAGAAGAAATAATTTTAAATACCGACACAGAATATAAGGACTTTCAAGCCAAGCTAATTCCAGGTATAAATAATATCTTAGGACTTCGCGGACCAATTGCAAAATCTATTGCTAAAAAGCATGCAAATACCGACACGGGAGAAGCTTTTTTAAATAGCTTACCTCACACATACTATGATGAAAACCTAGTCCACGGCTATATGCTAGGCTTCTTAAAGTGTGATAATCAAGAGCTTCAAAATTATATTAAACGCTTTTTACCTTATGTGGATAATTGGGCAGTATGCGACAGTATGGTTTGCGGTCTTAAGAGATATTTTAAGGATAAAGAACTAGTATCAAGCTATATTTTTAATTGCCTTAACAGTAATAATGTATATACTGTACGCTTTGGCATAGTGTCGCTTCTTTCTTATTATGTAAACGATACCTACATTGACAGGATTATAGAGGAAACACTAAAAATCAAAAGCGATGAATATTACATAAAAATGGCGATTGCTTGGCTATATAGCGTATGCTTAGTAAAGCAGTACAACAAAACATTAAAGGTAATAGAAAATAAGCTTCTTGACAAATGGACACATAATAAAGCCATTCAAAAGTCAATTGAAAGCTTTAGAATTACAAAGGAGCAAAAGGAATATTTGCGTACATTAAAAATCAAATGAGGTAAACATGAAAGTTAAAATTAAAAAGCTAAATGAAAATGCAAAAATGCCAACATATGGCTCTCCATATTCCGCGGGCGCAGATTTATATGCGTGCATTGATAATGAAATCACAATAGCACCGGGCGAAACCATGCTTATTAAGACAGGACTTGCAATGGAGCTTAGCTGCGGCTATGTGGCTTTAATTTATGCAAGAAGCGGTCTTGCTACAAAAAGAGGACTAGCTCCTGCCAATAAGGTTGGCGTTGTTGACTCTGATTACCGTGGCGAAATCATGGTAGCACTCCACAACCATTCAACCGTACCGCAAACAGTAAGCAAGGATGAAAGAATTGCCCAAATGGTAATCACTCCATACATCACAGCAGAATTTACCGAGGCTGACACGCTAAACGAAACAATTCGCGGAGAGGGTGGCTTTGGCTCAACAGGTAGTAAATAGGATATAGGATATAGGATATAGGATATAGGGAGTAGGATGCAGAAGGTGAAAAAGAGCATTATAGCATTCATCCGTCATGGCGAAACAGATTGGAACACAAAGGGACTTATGCAAGGAAGGGATGATGTGCCACTTAATGAAAATGGCAAAAATCAAGCAAAAAATGCAGCCATGTGTCTAAAAAACGCACTTGACAGATGTAATTTCAAATTTGATAAAATAATAACAAGCCCCCTTTCTCGCGCAAGCTATACGGCAGGGCAAATCGCAAGCGCAATAGAGCATGATGGTCTTATTTACGATGATAGACTTCTTGAAAGAGATTTTGGAATTCTCTCAGGCGGTCATTATGACAGATACAGTAAAGCTGTATTAGAGGACACCGATGAAAAATCGGTAGAAACCGTGCAAAGTCTCCTTGATAGGGTAAACTCTCTAATTAAGGATAGCGTTCAACCAGGAGAAAATGTAATTCTTGTAACACACGGAGCTGTTTCAAGAATTTACGCAAGAAATGCCAAAAGAGCGGATAGAGTGTCTAAAATTGATATAGGAATGCTTGGTAATTGCAATATGGTCATATACTCCTATGATGGAGAAAGCATCCTTTTGCAGGATTATAATATTTCAACCAATGAATTTAACGGAGATATTTTATGAAAAAGATAATTTTAATCTTATCCCTTGTTGCATGTCTCATTTCCATTACGCTTTTGATGGGATGCGACCTTTACAATGAGGACTATGTATATGATGGCTCATCACTAATAGGTAAATGGATGGATGATGATTTAGACCCAAATTCCTACGATGTTTACGAGTTTGTTGATAATGAAACTGTAATTTTAACAACCAACTGTCGCGGCATTGAGCTTGATAAATTAGAGGGCAAATACACCGTAACAGACAATAATCAAATCGTAATTCAATCAAAATTCGGCAAGGAATACATTCGTTTTTCAATCACCAAGAAGGGCAAATTAGTTCTTATAGTCCTTAACGATATGAACCTACCAGCCGAGGGCGAAAGAGTAATGAAAAAGTATGACCTTGACTATAACAAGGGCGAAAACAATCTTATCGGCACATGGAAAAGCCTTGACAACCCAAATGAAAAATTCATTTTTAATAGCGATTTTACAGGCAAAAGCGTAGGACTTTCCCAAAAAGGAGAGATAGTTGAATATAAATACTACTATTCCTACAAAAATAACGAGGTAAATATTATTATTGAATACATGATTGGATACGAGGAAATGGTGAAAACCTCTAAATTTAAAATTGAAAACAACATCCTCACAATGTACGGCGAGGACAAGGATGGCAAAAAAATCGAAATAAAATTTGAAAGGGAAGTGTAATGGAGCTTTTTGAAAAGAAATTATCATCAAAGCAAATCTTTGACGGAGTTGTAGTTAAGCTTTTCGTTGATGATATTGAATTGCCAAATGGCAAAAAATCAATCCGTGAGATTGTAAGACACCCGGGAGCTGTGTGCGTAATTCCCGTTGATAATGATGAAAATGTAATAATGGTTAAGCAATTTAGATATCCATTTTCTGAGGTTTTACTTGAGGTTCCCGCAGGAAAGCTTGAAAAGGGCGAGGACCCCCTTGAAGCTGTCAAAAGAGAGCTTGAGGAGGAAAGCGGAGTAGTTGCAGGTAATGTTGAATATATAGGAACTATGTACACAACAGTTGCAATTTTAGATGAAAAAATTCATATGTATTTAGCAACGGATTTGACTTATCAAAATGCCCATCCCGATGCTGATGAGTTTTTAGAGGTTGAAAAAATTCCTCTTAAAACACTTGTTGACATGGTAATGGATGGCAAAATTCCCGATTCAAAGACACAGATAGCTATTTTAAAGGCTGAAAAAATACTTGCATCGCGCAAAAATAAATAATCAAAGCAGGTAAAGAAATGAACTTTTTTAAATTAAGAAGAACAAAGATGCTTGATGATGCTGTTTTAGATCACAAGCCTCAAAGCATACTCACATTGCTTCTTATCTTTTATGTTGTATTTTTTGTAGGCGAGGTAATATCTAAAATTATCCTAACAATACCAAGCACAATTTGGATGCTTACCTATGATGGCTTCATTGATACAATAAGAGAATATACAGATTCAGTAGTGGCAGGCAATAAGGACGATAGTGCCGTAATTGAATTTATAAATGAAATGGTTTTAAATATGCCATCATGGCTAACTCTCTCTACGCTTATTTCATTTGTAGGACTTGGCGCTGCCGCAATTTTCTACTGTAAAAAATTTGAAAAAAGACCGCTATCCTCTATGGGAATTCGCAAAAAAGGAGCAATTACCGAATCACTTTTAGGCTTGCTAATAGGCGGAGCGCTAATTTCACTAACCGTATTATTTGCATTTTTAACAGGCTCCATATCAATAAAACCAAACGGAAGCTTTGATTTTATGATAATTTTATTTTTCATAGGCTTTTTAATACATGCTTTTTGTGAAACAACACTTTTCTTTGGCTACTTTACAACGAGCATTGCAAGAGATTATAAGCTATCATTTGCAATAACAGTAGGTGCTGTGATGTTTTCACTTTTACACGGAAGCGCAGAGAAAGTAAGCTTTTTGTTGCTAATTAACACAATTCTCTTTGGCGCGCTTTTAGGCATATATGTATTCAAAAGAGGAGACATTTGGGGCGCGTTTAGTATTCTTGGTATGTGGAACTTTGCAGGCGGATGTATTTTCGGTGGTCAAGTAAATGGTGTTGATAAGATACCATCATTATTTATAATGGAAATTGATACTACAAAAGCTCTTGCCAACGGCGAAAGCGTAGGAATTGAGGGCGGACTCTCTACAACGGTAGCTCTGCTTATTGCTTTTGCTTTGATATTCTTGCTTAAAACTAAAAAAGGCGAGGAATCGCTGTCAGATGCAACTGACTTTGAATAAAATATAGAAAAATGTCAATATTTGTTTGTTTTTTTGGAAAATTATGCAAACAGTTATTGACATTTTTTATTTAAGTTGTATAATGAAGATGTAAAAATAAAGAAGGGAGAGAGCGTTGTGAAGAGAATATTAGCCACACTTGTATGCATTTTAACCGTTGTAATGTTGCTTGCATCATGCAAAAATACCACAAACGATTTAAAATGCATAGATATTCACTTAACTAGTGAAGAATATGCCTTTGCCGTTAATAAAAACGATGATGAGCTTTTAAATGAAGCAAATGAGCTGCTGAATACAATAAAAGCCGACGGCACTCTTGATACCATAATAAATAAATACTTTTCAAACGATATCTCTAAAATAAAAACCTTTGATGGCGGCGAGGAGCTACCCTGTAAGGAGCAGCTTGTAGTTGCCACCCATTTGCCATTTTCTCCCTTTGAATATATGATAGGCGATAGATACTGCGGTATTGATATAGAAATTGCAGGGCTTTTAGCTAAAAAGCTAGATAGAGAGCTTGTTATAAAGGAATATGGCTTTGATGAAATAATTTCAGCGGTTGAAAATAAAGAGGCAGACATTGTAATGGCTGCGCTTACTGTATCAAATGACCGTATGGAAAAAATTGCTTTTACAAATTCATATTTTGAAGCATCTCAGATTATTGTGTCTAAGAAAACAGATACAACATTTGATAATTGTAAAACAACTGATGATGTTGTTAATATTCTTAAAAAAATGAATAAAAGCACTAAAATCGGCTATCAAAAGGATACAGTCTCAGGATATTATGTGTGTGGCAATCAAAAAATGGGATTTATAGGCTTTAATACTAGCAATATTGGATATAATTCCGCATATGATGCAGCAAAGGATTTAAAAAACGGCAAATTAGATTACATAATTGTTGATAGCGGACCTGCTAAAATGATAGTAAATCAATTAAATCAAGAAAAATAATGGAAATAGCTCTGTTAAACAGGGCTATTTTTTTTGAAAAGTGAATATATTCACAATATTTGCATAATATTCAAAAATATTGAAAAAATATTCATAAAACTATTGACAAACCAAATTTTAGAGAGTATAATATAGCAGTAAATAAAAAATATTTTAATTTTAGGAGAATACAAAATGAAAAAAATTCTTTCACTTGCACTTACACTTGTAGTGCTTATAGGCTGCTTCGCTCTTATGTCCTGCGGCGGCAAGGATGACGAGTACGTAGCCTTGGATGCAACCGACCTTTTAGTTGAGGACTTCGGTATTGCAGTAACAAAGGGTAACACAGCTTTACTTAACGAGGTTAACAAGGTTGTTGATAAGTGGGTAAAGGACGGCACCATGACAAAGTATGTTGATTACTACACAGAGTACGCTAAGTTTACTGAGGGCGATGGCGTAGAGCCTAACGCTGACGGTCTTAAGACATCTTGGGACTTCGGCTCAGCAACAGAGGTAATCACAGTTTACACAGAATCAGGCTTTGCTCCATTTGAGTTTATGGCAGGCGGCAAGGTAATCGGCGTTGATATCGCTATTATGAGCGAGGTTGCTGTGAATATGGGTAAAAAGATTGAGGTTAAGGATATTCTTTTTGACACTATCCCATTAAGCGTTCAATCTGCAACAGGCGATGCAGTAGGCGCGGCAGGTATGACAATCAATGCTGACAGACTTGAAATGGTTGATTTTTCTAACGTTTATTATAGCTCAACTCTTGTTGTTGTTTCAAACAAGGATAAGTCCTATGCAAGCGTTAAGGATTTAGCAGGTCTTAAGGTAGGTGTTCAGGAAGGAACAAGCGGCGACCTTGTTATCTCAGCTGCTACAACTGCTGACGGATACACCTACGGTGAAGGTGAAGAAGCAGTTACTATTAAGGCAGAGGGCGTTACAGTTAGCCGTTATAAGCAGTACGCTCTTGCTCTTGCTGACTTGAAGGCTGGCAGAATTGATGCTATCCTTATGGATAAGCTCCCTGCGCAGACAATGCTTGCAGTAGCAGACTAATTATATCAAAAACGAGTGAGAGGCGAGCCTCTCACTCATTTCAAGTTTTTGGAACGAAAAAGAACGAAAATAGGGTGAATATGGATATTTTATTAGCAGCATCAATCATCAACCGTTTGAAAAAAGCGGTAATTGTGGATGATAGATGGAAATTATATTTAGAGGGACTTGGCAATACTGTTATCATAGCCTTAATTGCCGCGCTTATAGGAATAGTGATAGGCGTGCTATTTGCTATGGTAAACTATATTAACAAAAAGACAGGAAAGCTAAAGGTCTTAAGAATAATTGCAAATACTTACATAACTATAATCAGAGGTACTCCTGTGGTGCTTCAGCTTATGATTTTGTACTTTATAGTATTTGTATCATGGGATAACGGACTTATGATAGGTGCAATAACCTTCGGTATCAATTCAGGTGCATACGTGGCTGAAATTGCAAGAGCTGGCTTTGAAAGCGTTGATGACGGACAGATGGAAGCGGGCAGAAGCTTAGGACTTTCCACATGGCAAACAATGTACCATATTATTATACCTCAGGCTGTGAAAAATTGCTTACCGCCATTATTCAACGAATTTATCACGCTTGTTAAGGAAACAGCTATCGTTGGCTATGTTGGAATTATGGACCTTGGCAAAATTCCCGGACTTATCCAATCAAGAACATTTGATTATTTGTTCCCACTTTTAATTGCGGCGGTACTGTATCTTATTGTCGTATTAGGTCTTACAAAGCTGCATCACATTCTTGAAAAGAAGCTTTCAAAAAGTGACAGAGGAAGAGGAGGTAGAGCGTAATGAAGCCACTAATTGAGGTTAAGGGTCTTCAAAAATCATTCGGTGATTTGAACGTTATAAGCGACATATCAACCTCTATCTATCCCGGCGAAAAGGTAGCGATTATCGGAGCATCGGGAAGCGGAAAGAGTACGTTTTTAAGATGCCTTAACTGTCTTGAGGACCCAACAGGAGGACAGATTATTTTTGAGGATGTTGATATTGCCGATCCTAAGGTTGATATCAATATTCACCGTCAGAATATGGGAATGGTATTCCAACAGTTCAATTTGTTCAACAATAAAACAGTTCTTGAAAATATAATGCTTGCCCCCGTAACAGTTTACACGAAAAAGGCGGTTAAGGAAGGCAAAACAAAAGCGCAATTCAAGGAGGAGTGTCGCCAAAACGCACTTTCATTGCTTCGAAGAATAGGACTTGAGGATAAAGCAAACGTTTATCCGTCAACTCTTTCAGGCGGTCAAAAGCAAAGAATTGCTATTGTAAGAGCTCTTGCTATGAACCCGAAGGTCATGCTCTTTGACGAGCCGACCTCAGCATTAGACCCAGAAATGGTAGGAGAAGTTCTTAACCTTATTAAAAAGGTTGCAGATGAAGGAATGACAATGGTAATCGTTACTCACGAAATGGGATTTGCTAGAGAGGTTGCTACAAGAGTATTATTTATGGACGAGGGTAAAATTGCCGAGGAAGGTACACCAACGGAAATTTTTGACAATCCAAAGAATCCAAGAACAATTCAATTTTTAAAGGCAGTTCTATAATTTATTGACAAAGAATAATTATTGTGCTAAAATGATTAAATAAATTACAAAGGAGGGACCTAGCATGAGATATGAAAAATCCTGCGGAACTGTTGTTTTTCGCAAAACAAGAGGAAAATATGCAGTTTTGCTAATTAAAAATAAATATACTGACTGTTGGTCCTTTCCTAAGGGACATGTTGAAGAGGGTGAAAACGAGTACCAAACAGCCATTCGTGAAACCTTTGAGGAAACAGGCATTGAGGTTAAGATAGAAAACGGATTCCGTATGGAATCAAAGTATATGATAGGCAAAAAAAAGAATGTGGAAAAAACGGTAGTCTATTTTACCGCGTTAACTACGCGAGCTTATGTTGTGCCTCAGCCTGAGGAAATCGCAGCGTTCAAATGGTTCTTTGAGGATGAATTTCCCTATGACCATTCCTTTGAAAATGATAAGGTTATCTTTGCCGAAGCGTTAAGCTTCATTAAAAACCGCTTTGGCGACGCTAACAAAAAGGATTTAAAATTCGTTAAGTAAAAATTATAGCCCTGATTTTTCTAAAATCAGGGCTTTTTATTGACAAAGCGTGTGATATATGTTATTCTATATATGTATATACATATTATAAGGAGAAGAATATGAAAAAGAAATTTTTATTGGCTCTTACAATAGTAGCTATGCTTATATGCGTATTTGCTATTTCCGTAAGCGCTGAAAACAGAACAAGCATTTCTTATACCGATATAAACGGAGTAACACATAATGTTCCCGTTGTAAAGTATGAGGATGCAACCGCGGAAAGCGTAGCCGCCGTATTAAGCAACAACGCTACCGTACAAGCTCGCTTTATTGATAACGGTGCATATTCCATTATTAAAGCAACTGACGGAAGCTTAACCGCTTATCCAACATGGTACTTAATTGAGCCGTCGGGAAACAATGAAAGCTATGTTGCAATCAGTGAAATTGAATATGGCTATGTAAACTCAAAATCTGACAAAACCTATAATAGAGGCGCAATGGTTTATGTTGAATTCCCACACGGAATGAATTACGCCCGTAATAATAGCGTATTCGGTAAGAAAAATAACGGTAATCCTTACGAGACCAATGTAACCGATATTTATTTACCGTCTACCTTAGTAGCGTTTGAATCTGAATGCTTTGCCGCAATGCCATACCTTAAAAATGTTTACATTGAGGCAGGAAACAGCATTACAAGTATTCCAAGCGGAACCTTTTCAAATTCAACCGTTGAATATATTCAGTTTGAAAATTTAACTGAGCTTGAAACACTTGACGGTGTTACCAACACAAAGCTAAAGGGAGACATTGACCTTTCAAAAACCAAGCTAAAAACAATCAAGTCAAGCGCATTTAATCAATGTAAGAATATGGGCAAAATTACATTACCTGACACAGTTGAGGTAATTGAAAATAGCGCCTTTGAAAACACAGGAAGCGCATATCTTGCAAGCCCATATCTACCTGCAAATTTAAAGAGCGTGGGTAAAAGATTCTTCGCTTATAACGATAACCTTCTTGACACATATATTTTCCCAGTAGGCGTTACCTCAATCGGTGATGAGCCATTCCAAGACTCCAAGGTTTCAGGTGGACCTGAGGGCAAAAAGCTTAACCTTGTATTCTTAGGCGAGGTTACAGGAGTAGTATATCTAAATGGTAACGGACACCAAAAGCACGCCGAGGAGGTAACAGTTTACTTCGCTAACAACACACTTGACCAATATAACAAAAACGGATTTTATGTAAAGCCATCTGGCTCATCATATACTGATGTTGAAAGGGCAATTAGAGTTGTGTTCTGCAAAGCAAATAATGCAGCTGACCTTATTTACTTAACAAACACAAACGGCTCAAATTGGCAAGAGGGCGAATTTGTAATGGACGGTCATACCCACCTTGGCTCAGCGGCGATTATACCGAATAACTGCGGAAACGACGGAAGCGAAACAGTATCCTGTGTAATTTGCGATAGTAGCATTGTAACCGTTCTTAAAGCAACCAACGACCATAACTATATTGATGGTATTTGTAATGTATGCAAAAAATCACTTTGCCCAAGCGGAGCTGAACATTCTATGAAGCGCGTTGTTATATACGAAAACGGCTTTATGGCATCAGGCAGAATTACAGAAAAGTGCCAAAATGATGGATGCACATATGAAGTAAAGGAAAGCGACATTGATGCTATCTTTACATTTAAGGGCTACTCTGCAAAAATAAACGGTAATAAAATCACAGTTAGCTATTTAGTAAATAATACAGCGCTAAAGACCTATGAGGAAGTAAACACCGTAGCTCTTAGATTTGGTGCAGTAGCAAGCGTAGCGCAGGGAACAGAAAACTCTCCAATTAGCGTAAGCGAAGGCGCTTTATCAGCAGAAAATAATGTTGTAATGGCTCAGGTCAACAACGCGTTTTCTGGCTTTGACTTTATCTTGAATGGTTTTTCAGCCGCACATTATGAAAAAGCCATTATTATGTGCGCATATGTGTTTGATGGAAGCAAGCTTTCCTATCTATGCATTAACGATAATAATATAGTAGGTCAATATGATTATGCTTATGCAATGACATTTAGCAAACACGCAACTGAAGAATAATAAAAAATACTCAACCGCAAGGTTGAGTATTTTTGCTTTATTCGTCATCATCCTCATCATCACTAGGCTTAACAGGAATAGCCTTTGACATACAGCTTTCAATATATGATTTGAATTCATCATTCATTTCAACGATTATCATATCATACTTTCCTTCAAGCTGAAAAAGAATAATGTATTTATCCTTTGATAAAATACCGTGGCTAAAATCGTAATATCCTGTACCTGGATGCTTTTTTGAAATTTCACTTACAACTTCCTTAGTGTGCTTTTCAATCTTAACAATGTCGGAAATGAAGTAATAGCAAACATAGCTTCCGCGTCTGCCCATAGCTTTATTTACAAAAAACTCAAAGTCGGTTTCCTTTTCCTTTATAACATATGTAAATGTTATCATTTCACACTTAATAAGCAAGTAAACGCCTGATACCAAGCATGCAAAAGAGGAAAGCGTAAAAATAAGCTTCATTCCCTCAAATTCCAATGGATATAAAATAAATCCAATAACAATGAGAGCAAGATATATTACTCTTATAATTCCCGCGCGTTTTTTGTGTGAGTATTCCATGATTTTATTTTCCATATAAATCCTTTCAAATCCTTTAAAGCTAATAAGACAAAAGACACTCAAAGGAGTGTCTTAGTCATCTTAAATTAAGCCTCTTCCTTAACGATGATTTGCTTATTGCCGTAGTAACCGCAAGCAGAGCAAACACGGTGTGTAAGGTTGTACTCGCCACACTTAGAGCACTTTACGATTGTTGGTGCTGTAAGCTTTGAGTTTTGTGATCTTCTTAAGTTTGTTCTTGAGTGAGACTGTTTTCTCTTTGGAACTGCCATCTTATTATCCTCCTTAAGTGATAAACTTTATTTTTATTTTAATAACTTTAATAAATCTGCAAGTCGTGGGTCAACCTCTTTTATCGTGTGGCAATCGCATTGACTTTCGTTTAAGTTAGCACCGCACTTTGAGCAAATACCCTTGCAATCATCATCGCAAAGTAATGTGTAAGGAAATTCAAGAAGTAAATCCTCAACTAACTCACGGTCAATATCAATAAGACCATTATTTACAATGATGTAGGAATCATCATCCTCATTTTGAAGTGTACCCTTAATTGCAACAGTTCTTGCGAAATCAAGAGTGAAAGTACCCTTAACTGTGTCAAGACATCTTGCACAATGTGAAGCGTAATCAATAGAGCATGAGGCTTTAAGCACCATGTAGCCCGCATTGTCAGTAACACAACCGCTAACATTGATAGGAGCAGTAAACTCTACATCATCAGGTGGTAAAATAGGATTATCGTCGCTGTTTTCAATGGTGTATTCAAAATCAATTTTTGAAAGCTTACCGTTGATAAGTGATGTAATATCTAATACCATATTGTCCCCCTGTTTTTTACTTGCCTACCTATTATATATAACATTTTCTCATTTGTCAAGTATTTTTTTGAAAAAACTTGCATATTTGCAAAATATATGCTACAATAGTATAAAAATTGACGGAAAGGAACATCAAATTGGAAAATACTGTAAATAACAAAAATATAGATGACAAAAATAATAATGATGCTTTTGAAGATAAAGGAGCAAGCAAAATAAGCAGAATAATCAATATTTGCTTAACCGTTGCGCTTTTTACATTCATTGTAGCCTTCATGTTTAGACTTTGTCAAGCAGACCACAAGGAGCTAGAGGACATTGTAATTACCGATAATTTTAAAGAAGCGTATGAAATTAGTACGGATATTCGCACTCATGTGGCAGGAAGTGAGTTTTCAGACAACGGTGCGCTTTACGCTTATTCTCTTGTCTATATTCCTGAGGCGCAGTACATGCAAATTACTGTAAGATATAATGTAAGACATATAAACGAGGTTTTAACTGCGTTAAATGAAAATGAGAAGCTTTTAAATGGCGAAAATGCAAGGAGCTTTACACTTGATGATATAAAAATCAGCTATACTTTAACTGATTCTAAAGAATTGGAATATTCTGTCAAAATTTTAGAAACAGAGGAAAAATTCAACTATAAATACGCCAAGCTTGAGGTAACAGGCATTGCTTTTGAGAATGTATCATTATACATAAATATGATGCTTGAAAACACCGAGGAAGCTGAAATTGAAATTAACGGCACACCAAAGAAAACCCTTATTTATAAGGAAGGCTCAAGCTATAATGCAGGCAAATTAGAATTTCATAATAAGGATAATAAATATATTCCTTACAAGCTTTCAAAGGGCGAGCTAAGCCAGATTAATTAAGACATCTAACATCATACCCAAATTAAATATTTTGCATAAAATGTTACTACATAGGTTTAATCTTACAAATACCTGTCAATAATACCTATGCAGATATGAAAAATGGGGAGTGATAAAATGAATAGTATAAAGCGCGGCGATATTTTTTATGCAGATTTAAGTCCGGTTATCGGCTCAGAGCAAGGCGGACTTCGCCCCGTTTTAATAGTTCAAAATGATGTAGGTAATAAGTATAGCCCAACGGTAATAGCCGCTGCTATAACAAGCAGAATGACTAAATCAAAGCTACCTACTCATATAGATGTGCTTGGCGAGCATGTGGGACTTTCTAAGGATTCCGTAATTTTACTTGAGCAAATCCGCACCCTTGACAAAAAGCGGCTCAAGGAAAAAATGGGTCATCTTGACGACAAGGTTATGAGCGAAGTGAACGAAGCAATAACAATCAGCTTCGGTCTTTCCACAAGAACATATACCGACACCGTGGAAAATGCAGAAATAATTCAAACCGCCACAGCAAATAATACAGCTATATTAACCTGACCTTGTGTCAGGTTTTTATATTGACTAAATTTGAAATTTGTGATACAATATATTAAGAAAATTTTGAGGTACATATATGAAATATCAAGAAAATTATAATGTAAAATTTCACGATACAGATGTTAATGAGGTAATCGGCGTATCACAGCTTTTAAAGCTTATGCAGGAAACATCAATGCGCCATATGAGAGCAAGAAAGCCATCATATGAGGAGCTTTTTAATGACAAGAAAGCGTTTGTGCTTAGCAGCATAAGACTTGAAATTTATAATCAAATTTACGCCTATGAGGACATCGTAGCAAAAACATGGGCATGCCCAAGTCGTGGCTTTAGCTTCCTTCGTTCATATTCTATTGAAAAAAACGGAGAGATTATGGCAGAGGCCAATACCGCATGGGCGCTTATATCCACAGAGGCTAAAAGACTCTATAAGGTAACTGATGTAGATTTAAGTAATTATGACACAGAGGAAGCGTTAACCCTTGAAAATCCACTAAGAATAAGAATACCAACCGAGGCTAAGCTATCCCTTGCAGGAGAATATACAGTAAGATATACGGACACCGACCTAAACGGCCATATGAATAATACAAACTATCCCGACATGCTTATAAACTGTATGGCAAACCCCGATAAAATGAGAGTGAAGTCCATAGCGATTTCATTTATAAGTGAAATTAAAAGAGGAGACAGCGTAAAAATTTACACAGTAAAAATTGATGGAAAGCATTATTTCCGCTCAGTAAAAGAGGACGGCAGCACCAATATTGAGGCTGAAATTATTACGGAAAGCCTTTAACCATACGCTGCAAAAAATGTCAAATTTTTAGCGTTGACATTCATTAAAATATATGTTATCATTTTTACAAAGAATAAAAAAAGGAGTATTTATTATGTTAAAGATAATTTGCAAAAAATCCTACGATACCGATGCTTCAGAAATCGTTAAAAAGGTTACATACGGTAATTTTGGCGACACGGACGGCTACGAGGAAACATTATATGTTACATCAGATGGCTGCTACTTCCTTTATACAAACGGCGGTGTTGACTCTAAATATCCAAAGGAAGATATCAAAAGAATGTCAAAATCAAAGGCAGAGGAATGGCTTAGTAATAACTAAATAAAAAGAATGTCAAGCATGCGCTTGACATTCTTTTTATTTATATTCCTTAGCTAATTTTTTAAATCCGGGAAGTGCGCCTAAAACAGTTTCCTTCGCTGTGCAGTATGCGATTCTTACATATCCCTTTACGCCAAAATCATCACATGGAACAACTAAAATTTCATGCTTTTTAGCTCTTTCGTAAAGCTCAAATGCATCGCCAGAAGGAGATTTTACAAATAGATAAAATGCGCCATCAGGCTTTACACAGTCAAAGCCGTAGGATGTTAAATTATCATAAAGTAAATCGCGGTTTTCTTTATACGCCTCAATATTTACCTTAGCGTTTATGCACTTAGCAATTACCTGCTGAAATAAGCTTGGCGCGCATACATAACCAAGAGACCTTCCTGCGCCGCATACAGCTAAATAAATATCGCCACATTCTTCCATCTTAGGACATACAGCAATATATCCAATTCTCTCGCCTGGCAATGAAAGAGACTTAGAGAATGAATAACATACTAAGGTGTTATCATAGTAGTTCATTAAGTAAGGCACATTAACGCCTGAATAAACAAGCTCTCTGTATGGCTCATCGGCAATTAAATAAATAACTCTGCCGTATTCCTTGCTCTTTCTTTCTAGCACCTCACAAAGTGCTTTAATTGTATCCTCAGAATAAACAACGCCACTTGGATTGTTAGGAGAGTTTACAATAATCGCCTTTGTGTTTTCATTGATTTTGCTTTCAAAATCCTTAATATCAATCTGTAATGTTTTATCCTCAGGCGCGCTTATAACAAGCTTGCCACCTGCATTTTCAACGAATACTCTGTACTCAGTAAAAAACGGAGCAAAAACGATAACCTCATCATTTGAGTTATCCTCAATAACTGCTCTTAGACAGATTGAAAGAGAAGCCGCCGCACCACATGTCATATAAATATGATTAGGTGTAACACCGGCATTAAATCTTTCATTTATGTTATTAGCAATAACGCTTCTTACAGTAGCATCGCCCTGAGCAGAGGAATAGCCGTGTAATAATACCGAGCTTTGTGTATCCAAAAGCTCCTTAATGGTTTCGTTTACTTCCTTTGGTGCAGGCACGCTTGGATTACCAAGGCTGAAATCAAAAACCTTGTCCTTGCCAATTTCCATAGCTCTTGACTTGCTATACTCAAAAATTTCACGGATAATTGAGCGCTTGCTACCAAGACCGTACATTTTTTTATTAAATCCCATAATATCACCTATAAACCAAGTAATTTACTTGCGTTTTTATAAAAAATCTTATTTTCTATTTCTTTATCAAGACCAAAGGACTTGATTTTTTCTACATTTTCCTTAATATCGCTCCAAGGAGAATCGCTTGCGAATAAAATTCTATCCTCTCCATGTCGCTTTATAAATTCCTTAAACATGCTTTCACTAACATAATTAAGCACATATGCAGTGTCTAAATAAACATCGAGTCCACATAGCATGTCAAGGGACTCGCCTAGCATTTCGTTACCGCCAAGATGCGCCAAAACAAGCTTATTATGCTTAACACGGTTAATAACGCTTTTCGTCATAGACGGCGTGCATTTTATAGGCTCTCCCTTAAATCCGCAATCATAGCCTGTGTGAGTAACAACAATTAAATCATATTCCTTAGCACATTCTAAAATACGAATATATTTTTCATCATCAAAAAATGTCCCTTGATAATCAGGATGAATTTTAATGCCTGAAAATCCACTTTCCTTAATAAATCGCATTTTACTCTCAATGTCATCACAGCTTGGATGAATACCACCAAAGGAAATAATTCTCTTTTTGCTATTTTTATATTGCTCGTTTATTTCCATAGCATAACGGTTAATGCTATCAAACTGTGTAGGATTTGTCATAGCAGGCAATGCAACAGAAATGTCAACGCCTGCTATTTCCATCTTTTCAAGTAACCCCGATGCTTTCCCATCGGAAAACGAAGGAATACCACCCTTTTCCATTAAATAGCTAATAGTTTTATTTGCAATTTTGTCAGGAAAAATATGTGTATGAAAGTCAATTATCATTGTAGTGTTGCAAGAAAAGCGCAGTCAAGTGTTTCAATATTGTTATCCGTTAGAAGATTATCTAATTTAACAGCATCAGAAGATTTTAATACAACATACGCTTGAGCACCCTCAATAGAAAGACCGTACATATATTCAATATTTATGCCGTTACTGTCGATAACCTTTAAAAGCGCCTGAAGGCTACCGGACTTGTGGGGAATTTTAATAATTGAAACATCAGAAAGCAAGGAAGAAAAGCCGTTTTCCGAAAGCTTTTCCTTGCCTAAGGGCGCATTGTCAACAATAAGTCTTAATAAGCCGTATTCAGTAGTATCGGCAAGACTAAGTGAAAGAATATTTACATTACTTTCCTTAAGTACATTTAATACCTCGGAAAGACGACCGGTTCTGTTTTCAATAAATACAGTTAATTGCTTAGCAAACATTTTTAAGTCCTCTTAAACTAAATTTCTTTTATCAATAACATCAGTAATGTAATACCACATAAACAATCAATTATGCTCGTAGCCCTTTAAAAAGGCAATTTTGTTAATTTCTATTGTCTTTGGTGGAACAGTAGCCTCAATTACCTTTAACCATTCCTCTTTATCAAAGCCGATTGATTTAGAAGCAAAGCCCAAAACAACAGAGTTAAGTACCTTACTGTTACCAAGCTCAATGGCAATTTTTTGACCATCAATGGAAGAAGCATTATGCTTGCTTGAAAGCATCTCAATAATATTTTCAGGATATTCCTTAGCGCCGATAACAACTGTCATAGGGTCAATTCTGCAATCATTTATAATCAATTTTCCATCAGGCTTTAAAAAGTGTGCATATCTTAATGCTTCAAGTCTTTCAAATGCAATAATAACATCTGTTTGACCCTCTTCGCAAACAGGCTCATAAACCTTATCGCCATATCTTACAAAGGTAACAACGCTACCGCCTCTTTGTGCCATACCGTGTACCTCGGAAATCTTTACATCGTAGCCCGCCTCAAGTGCAACCTTACCGATAATTCGGCTTGTTAAAAGAGTGCCTTGACCGCCTACGCCTACAATCATTATATTTTTAGTCATATTATCTTTCCACCGTTTCTATTGCATTAAATTTACAGTAATTCTTGCAAAGACCGCAGCCGTTGCACATTGTAGCGTCAATCTTAATTGTGCCATCTGCATTCTTTGTAATTGCAGGACAACCAATCCTTAAGCACATACCACACTTTTTGCACCTTTCAGGCTCAGCCTTGCAGTAGTTAGGGAATTTTTGACCCTTAATAAGCACGCAAGGAGCTTTTGAAATAATTACTGTTAATGTATCGCTTGCAACGCTTTCCTTAATTGTCTTTTCAAGTAAATCAACATCAAATGCATCAACTGTAATAACAGAAGGCACACCGATAGCACGGCAAAGCTCTGCTAAATCAATAGCATATGTTTCCTCTCCCTTTAATGTTTTACCAGTAGCCGCATGCTCCTGATGTCCTGTCATACCTGTTGTGCGGTTGTCAAGAATCATAACAGTCGCAGTTGACTTGTTATAAACCATGTTAATAAGAGAGTTAATACCTGTATGTAGGAATGTAGAGTCGCCAATAACCGCAACCCAATTCTTAATATAGTCCTTGCCCTTAGCCTTTTCCATACCGTGAAGTGCTGAAATACTTGCACCCATACAAATTGTAGTGTCAACAACTCCAAGAGGAGCAACTGCACCAAGAGTATAGCATCCAATATCGCCACTTGCATGGATTTTAAGCTTCTTTAAAACAGAAAATGTGCTTCTGTGTGGACATCCAGGACAGAGAATAGGAGGACGGGCAGGAGTATCCGCTTTCTCACTAACACAACCATCACAGCCAAATAATACTCTTCTTAAAAGATTAGCGCTGTATTCGCCTTGGCGTGTAAATACTTCCTTACCCTTTACATTATATCCCCAAGCTCTAACCTGCTCCTCAATAACAGGCTCAAGCTCCTCAAAAATGTAAACTGTCTCAACCTGCTTAATAAAGCTATCAATAAGCTCCTTTGAAAGCGGATTAGTTAGACCAAGCTTAAGCACACTTGCATTAGGACAAACCTCTTTTACATACTGATATGCAATACCACATGTAATAAAGCCAATTTTTGTATCGTTAATTTCCATTTTGTTAATAGGGAACGAGGCTGCATCCTTAGCCATCTTTTCCTCTCTTGCTTCAACAGCTAAGTGTCTGCCAATAGCAGAAGCAGGCATCATAACATACTTAGGTACTTGTCTTTCGTATGGTTTATCCTCAATCTCTTTTCTATCACAAAGCTCAACTGCACTTTGTGAGTGAGCTAATTTAGTTGTAGTTCTTAAAATTACAGGAGTATCATATTTTTCGCTTAATTCATAAGCGTAAACCATAAAGTCCTTAGCCTCTTGGCTATCTGCAGGCTCTAAAACAGGCACATGTGAGGCGCGACCAATCATTCTTGTGTCCTGCTCATTTTGTGAGCTTGCCATTCCTGGGTCGTCTGCTACAACAAATACAGAGCCGCCATTTACACCTGTATATGAAAATGTGTAAAGTGGGTCGGATGCTACATTTAAGCCAACATGCTTCATGCAAGCAAGGCTTCTTACACCTGAAATTGACGCACCAATAGCAACCTCTGCCGCAACCTTTTCATTTGGCGCCCACTCAGTATAAATTTCATCATATTTAGCAAGATATTCACTAATCTCCGTGCTTGGAGTGCCAGGATATGCGCTTGAAAGCTTAACTCCTGCCTCGTATGCGCCTCTTGCAATGGCTTCATTACCTAACATTATAGTTTTCTTTGACATTATTTAATACCTCTTAAATCCTTTACTCTTTTTGCCTTACCCTCAAATCGTTGTAATGTGTTTGGAGATTCAAGCATAATTTTTGCATCAAGACCAAGCATAGTCTTTAATTTATTCTTAACTGTTTTTGTGATTTTTTCAAGAACAGAGAAGGAGTCTGTTTCCGTAGCTAGCTCAACCTTAACCGTAAGCTTGTCAAGATAGCCTTCTCTTTCAAGAATAATTTCGTAGTGTGGACCTAACTCCTCAACACTTAAAATTACCTCTTCAATTTGGCTTGGGAATACATTTACACCACGAATCTTAAGCATATCGTCGCTTCTGCCCGAAAGATTTTCCATTCGGCAGAAGGTTCTACCGCATTTACACTTTTCATAGAAAAGACGAGTAATATCCTTTGTTCTGTATCTAATAAGAGGAATACCCTCTTTTTTAATACAAGTAATAACAAGCTCGCCCTTCTCGCCAATAGGAAGCACCTCACCTGTTTGTGGGTCAATAATTTCAGGAATGAAAAAGTCCTCATTTATATGCATACCGCAATGCTCAAGGCATTCGCCTGAAACACCGGGTCCCATAAGCTCACTCATACCGTAGTTTGAAGTGATCAAAATATCCTTGCCCCAAGCTTTATGCATTTCCTCACGCATAGCATCTGTTAAAAGCTCACTACCTACAAGTGCAATCTTAACCTTTAAATCTCTCTCAGGTAGAACACCCATTTCTCTTGCAACCTCTGCAAGTCTTAAAGCATAGGAAGGAGTTGCAACTAAAAGTGATGTTTCAAAATCCTTCATATACATAATCTGCTTTTCACTGTTTCCTGTTGAAGATGGAACAATAGTAGAGCCAATGTTTTCAAGACCATAGTGAAGACCAAGCGCACCTGTAAACATACCGTAACCAAAACAAATTTGTGCCACATCTTTTGATGTTGCTCCACCCATACAAGCAATTCTTGAAACACATTCTGTCCATGTTTCAAGGTCGCCCTGAGTATATCCTACAACAGTAGGCTTACCTGTTGTACCACTAGAAGCATGTATTCTTACAAGCTCTTCCTTAGGCACAGCAAATAGCCCAAAGGGATAATTATCTCTCATATCCTGCTTAGTTACAAAGGGAAGCTTAGCTAAATCCTTTAAGGACTTTATGTCCTCAGGCTTTAGCCCTATATCATCCATTTTCTTTCTGTAAGCAGGCACCTTATTATATACACGATTAACAGTTTCCTGTAACCTTTCTAATTGAATTTTTTCAATCTCTTCTCTTGGAAGAGCTTCTTCCTTAGACCAAATCATAATGAACCAACCTTATTTTCATTTAATATATTATATATATTTATATAAAGATAAAAAAATTATAGCACAATCAATTTGTAATGTCAACAATTCATTTGCTATTTTTTAAAATAAAATAGAAAAAATATACATATTTTATGTATAATTATTTACATTTTCTTGCAAATAATGTATAATAAACACAACGAAAGAAAGAGAGGATATAAAAATGTTAGAAATAGGACAAAAAGCACCGAATTTTACTTTACCAAATAAGGACGGACAAATGGTATCACTTTCCGACTTTTTAGGAAAGAAGGTTGTTTTATACTTCTACCCAAAGGATAATACCCCAGGATGCACAAGGCAAGCCTGCGCATTTGCAAGCCTTTACGATGGCTTCAAAGCAAAAAACATTCAAGTAATAGGAGTTAGCAAGGATAGCGTAGCATCTCATGTAAAATTTGCCGAAAAATATAGCCTTCCCTTTATTCTCCTTTCTGACACAGAATTAGCTGCCATCAAAGCATACGATGTATGGCAGGAAAAGAAAATGTGTGGAAAAGTAGGAATGGGCGTAGCTCGTACTACATTTATAATAGATGAAAATGGCAATATCCAAAAAATAATGAATAAGGTAAAGCCCGACACTAACGCACAGGAGATTTTAGCGGAGCTATGATAAAAAAAGAAAATAGCTACTTAGACCAAGCGCTATCATACTTAGGCAAAGAGGTCCAAATTAAAATTGACCGACCAAAAGATAGCACCCACCCAAAGCACAAAAGCATCGTTTATCCCATAAACTACGGATATATTGACGGCGTTATGGGTGGCGACGGCGAGGAAATAGATGTCTATCTTTTAGGAGTAAATACTCCCGTTTTCGAATACACCGCCACAGTAATTGCCGTAATCCACCGCCTTAACGACAACGAGGATAAATTAGTTGCCGCCCCTAAAGGAATGAGCTTTACTAAGGAGCAAATTTTAGCGGAAGTACATTTCCAAGAGCAGTATTTTCAAAGTGAAATATTTATGTAAAACAAAATCAGCAGACACTCAAATCTGCTGATTCATTTTTATAGGTTAGAGATTCTTAAAATTCTTTCATAACAGGTATCTAAAAATTCCTTGCAGGACATTTTACTGTAATCCCCTATGCTTTGAAACACCTCAAGCATAAGAGTACCTGAGTAACCGTATTCATCAAGCTTTCTCATCATTTTTTCGTAATCATAATTGCCATCAAAGGGAAGAAGATGTAAATCAAATTTTCCCTCTTTTTCCTCTAATTTACGGCTAAAATTGTCGTGAATATGAGTACAGCACACCTTGTTTGTAAATATATCTAACATTGATACGGTTTTAGTATAGCAATGCTCATGACCACAGTCAAAGCAGAATTTTACATTGTCCATTTTCTCATATCTATCCATAAGACATGTTAAATTACCAAGCAGCCTTAAATTTTCAAATGCAAGTGTAACGCATTTTTCTTTTGCATATGATACAAGCTCATCATATCTTGATAGCCCCATATCATTTACAAAAGGGGGATTCCATCCGCTTGATACATGAGTGATAACATAAGGAATACCGCATATAGAAGCAGAGTCAATAGCTTCCTTCATGTAGCTAATAACCTCTGTATATCCCATACCACTTGTCCACATCTCATTTATATTATGAAAGGGCGCGTGTATAAAATCATAGGAAAGACCAAGCGCCTCTGCCTTTTCCTTTATTCTTTTAACCTCATTTAATCTATATTCACCGGTAAAAAACGCTTCAAACCCTGCCTCTTTAATTTTATCAAGGGCATCATAAGGCGTAACTCCCTCTAAGCATTCCGCTATTATACCAAGCTTTCTTTTCATAAGTGAACTCCTTAAAAATCTATAAAAGCATTTTACCACACAAAAAGCAAAAATTCAACAGATATATATCTTGTATTCATAAAATTTAAATGCTATAATAAAATCAAAGCAAGTATAAAATAAAGAAAGGATTTTCTATTATGCAAGACAAAAAAATCAAAAGAAGAAGCGAGAGCTTTTTCGGTATTCATTACGATTTTCACGCAAATCCAAACGACCCAACACAAGGCACAACATTAAAGGAAGAAGACATCCGTGAAATTTGCAAAGTAGTAAAGCCGGACTTTATTCAAATTGACTGTAAGGGACACCGAGGCTGGACCTCATACCCATCAAAATTAGGAAACTCCGTAAACAAGTTTGATAAGGACACCCTTGCTCTTTGGCGTAAGGTAACCAAGGAAGAGGGAGTTGCGCTCTATATGCATTATTCGGGTATATACGATGTTAAATATTGCTTAGAAAACCCCGAGCAATCCATATATAAGGCAGATGGCACATATTCCGATACCACCGTAAGATTAGATGGCAGATACGCTGATGACCTTTTAATCCCTCAAATGCTTGAGCTTATTGAGGACTATGAGGTTGACGGCATTTGGATTGATGGAGACTGTTGGATGGGCATTTGCGATTTTCGCCCCGAAACAATAGCTGATTTTGAAAAGGAAACAGGCATAAGCTTAAATGGCGAAATTCCATCAAGCCCCGAGCACAAATATTATCAAGAATACAGAGAATATTCAAGAGAGCTTTTCCGTAGATATTTAAACCATTATGTTGATACAGTACACGCAAAGCACCCCAATTTTCAAATTGCATCAAACTGGGCGTTTAGCGACCATATGCCCGAAAGAGTGTGCGCAAACGTGGACTTTTTATCAGGCGACTTAAATCCAAATGATAGCTTTAACTCCGCAAGATATGCCGCAAGAGCACTTGCTCAACAGGAAATGCCGTGGGACTTAATGTCTTGGAATTTTAGAAATAACCTTGGCGGCAAAAATAATTATGTGCCAAAGCACCCTAACCAAATTATGCAAGAGGCAGCATCTGTAATCGCAGTAGGCGGAGCATACCAGGACTATATTCCACAGTATAGAGACGGCTCTCCTAATATGATTGAAACGAAAAACCTTGAGGGAGTGTCTGAATTTGTAAGAAATCGCAAGGATTTTTGCTTCCGTGGTAAGATGATTCATCAAGCCGCATTGCTTCTTTCCACATACGATAGATATAGAGAGTCCACGCATCTATTTTCAAGAACAGGCTTTGAAAGAGTAATGGGTGCTTGCGCCCTTCTTTGCGACATCGGTCAATCCCTTGAAATTGTCTGCGAGCATACTCTTGAAAAGTACATAAATGAATATAAAATGATAGTTATTCCCGAGCTTTACGAGGGACTTTCTAAGGACACCATAAAGCTTTTATATGACTATGCAAAAAACGGTGGCAAATTAGTTTTAATGGGCAAAAACACATGCAAGATTTTCGCACAAAACGAAAACGCACCATTTACAGTAACCGACATTTGCGAATTTATTGAGGACAAGGAAAAGGAAACCTTAAATGGACATGGCTCATTCTCTAAAAAGTATAAGCCATACCTATTTAATATTGATAATACCGAATACGGCGCACTCTTTTCCCCTTGCCAAATCAATGCACAAGGTAGCATTGAAGCATATGTAACTGAAAGAAACACCACCTTTAAAGCGCCCCTTTCAGTAACAACTGACTATGGCAAGGGCGCAATTACCCTTATCGGCTTTGATATGGGTAGTCAATATTTAAAGGGCACACAGTATATGCAAAGAAAGCTTATGAAGCAAATCGCAAATAAGCTCTACGACCCAATAGTACGCATTGAAAATGTATGTGGCAGACTTGAAATCGTTAATCTTGATAAGGATAATAAGCTGATGATACAGCTTGTCAACTCAAACGGTAGCCATGCAAATAATGACACCGCCACCGATGATTTAATCCCACCTGTATTAGACATCAAGCTCTCAATCCTTTTAGATAAAAAACCCGAAAAGCTTATTTTACAGCCACAGGGCAAGGAATTATCCTTTGAATATAAAAATTCACGCGCATATGTAAACATCAACCGCATCGACATCCATAGCGTAATCGAGGTTTGTGAATATCTTTAAAATTCACAAATTATTTTAAAAAAACTACAAATAACACTTGAAAGTATTATTTTTGGTACATAACGATGTTTACATTTTGAATTATTTGTGTTACTCTTGAATAAAACAAAAGGAGTTATAATAATGGAATATGCTATGTGGAAGGGCAAAAGAATTGCCGCGTCAGATTTCGCTGATTATGAAGAAGAAAAGAAGCTAAGAATAGCAAGCAGAAAAAGAGAAATAAAATGCTGTGATGCTGATTGTTCATCTAAATTCGTAAAATACTGTCACGGAGATGTAAAGGAACCATATTTTGCTCATTGTGAAAATATCAATTGTGACTATGCAAGGTATGAAAGTGAGATGCCTAAAGAAATTCACGATCTTAAAATGGCATTGTACAATCATTTTAAAAATAAAGGTTATAATGTTGAAATTGAAACCAAGGTTTTAAAAAAACATTACTCTCATATCTTAATTACATTGCCTAACGAGAAAAGAATCGCTATTGAATTTTTAACGACAAAGGTTACGCCATCTTTAACGGATTGCTTAACAAAGGAATATGAAGAGTTAGGCGTAGAGGTGCAGTGGATTGTTGTGAGTGATAATATTAAAGTGTGGGATGAACACAAAAATTCTTTTGCAAAAAGACATTCTTTAAACGAAACCAAAAACAACACATTGTTTATCGTACATCCTAAAACAAAAGAGATTTTTCAATATAAGCTAGATTCTCAACAATATGTATATGGTGAAGAAAGTATAGATCTAATACACTTTGGATATCCAGATATATTTGAAAAAAGAGGAAAAATAGAAAATTTAATATTGGATAGAGGCACATTAACGCTGTCTGACTTTGGTCGATGTTATATGCAATGGGTTGGGGAAAAACAAGGAATATTTTCTAAAATAGTGGCAGAAAGAGAAAATAAAAAGAAAGAAATAGAAAAAGAAAAAGCACAACAACTAATTAATGAAAATAAGAAAAACAAAAGAGCAGAATATAGCAGAAGTGCTTATTCCGACAAAATATACGCCTATTTAAATAATAATTGTACAGATACGAGCCCTACAGAAGATAAAGGGAGAAAAGAAATGCGTGTTAGTATGGAAGATAATTTGATGGGTGAAAAGATAATATACACATGTGGATTTGCTCCAAAATTTGGGGAAGTAATTAATCAAGCAAAAGACGAAAAAGGCAAAATTTACATAGAAATAAAATTTGATGACGGCTCGTGCGAAGCAAAATCGTTAGAGGAATTAATAAAAAATAATCAAATTTTCTATAACAGATAGAAAAATGTTGCCAAGATATGCTAAACAAAGCAAAAACGAGGGAAATATATGCAAAACCTAAAAACAAAAATCGCAAAAGCCACCCCCTTTGAGGGCGCGCCCAAAATCAACATGCCATCTATCATTGGCGCATCAAGTAAAAAGCCAATCCTATTTAGAGTGGCAGTTAGTGGCAAAAGACCTATTAAATATAGCGCTATCAATTTGCCCAAGGGCGTAACCTTAAATGGCAATATTTTAAGTGGCACGGTTGACACCGACGGTAATTACGAATTTACCCTAACTACTGAAAATGAAATAGGCAAGTGCGAAAAGAAAATCACACTTGAAATTAAGGACCAAAATATGTTAGTAACCCCACTTTTAGGCTTTACTACATGGAATGCCTTTGAGTCCGCGGTTACACAAGGCGATGTGGAAAATACCGCACAGCTTTTAGTTGATTTAGGTATTTCCGAATACGGCTATTCCTATGTCAACACCGACTCAGGATGGCAGTATAAATACGGCGGAAAATACGATGCAGTTATGCCAAATCCAAAGTTCCCAGATATGAAGAAAATGACGGATAAAATACACTCCCTTGGACTAAAATGCGGAATTTATGCAACACCAATGCTCACCGCTTGGGGATGCCCTGATGAATACGAATCTATCCCGGGATGCACACAGGGCGAGCCGGATTACCGCTTTTCACTCTTAAATGGTGGTATCGGTACAGTTCACAAGGAACGAAATAATGCACTCCAATGGAACGAATGGGGCTTTGACTATTTAAAGTACGACTGGGCGCCCACCGACACAGTAAATGCCGACTTAATGCGTAAGGAATTAGTGCAGTTGGACCGTGATTTTGGCTTCTGTGTAACAGTAAATGCAATTAAGGAATATGGAAGCTACTATTCTAAATACTGTAACTCCTACCGTTCAAATCCCGACACACTCGGCAACTTTGATAACCTTGTAGCAATTTACGAAACATACTACAATTTTATTGACTATGTGTGCAAGGGACATTACTTTGACCTTGATATGCTTGATATTGGCACATGTAGGCTTCGTACACATTGGAATTCATTAACTGATGATGAAAAAATCATAGAATTTTCAATGCGCGCATTCTTAAATTCCCCAATTCAAATAAGCTCTCAGCTTGATAAAGCAACCGATTTTGAGCTTTCTATATATTGTAATGAGGAAATAATAGCAGTTAACCAAGATTGCGCCTTTAATACCGCAAGACCAATTGTTAGAATAAAGGAAGAAAACCGCTATCTTGACATTCTTGAAAAGCAACTTGAGGACGGAAGCTACGCCTATGCTATATTTAATCTTGGTCAAATCAATGAGAATATCGAAATCACAACAGAAAACAGCGTAATTCGCGACCTTTGGGCAAAGGAAGATATCTCAAATATCAATAAAACATCTATTATAGTCCACCCACACACCACAAAAATTTTAAAGATAACCAACAAAGCCTCATTTAACTAAAAAAGAAAGGATTGCTCTAAAAGAACAATCCTTTTTTATATCAAAACAAATCAATCTTCTGGGTCGCCTGAAAACATGTTGTAAATAGCCATAATTACCAATCCATAGATACCGATTGTTGCAAAAAATTCAAAAGCCCAAACCAAAGTTCTTGGCACAATTCTTAATCTTTGCATAATCTCTCCTTAAAACAAAAAAATCTTTACTTAACTAGTAAAGTTCAACTAAATTCTATCATTCAGTACTGTAAATGTCAATAGAAAATTGAAATTATACAACAAATTATTTAATATATTTAAAAACTATTTTTCCTTGCAAAAAAAATGAAAATATGGTAAAATATATTACACTATTTTTATTACTGATATTAAGGAGCTATTATGAATACAGAATTTCCAAAGGTAAAGCATAAGGTAATAGATTCTCATTTGCACTTTTACGACTCTCAAAGCGAGGATGGAGAATACTTTTTCCATTGCTTTGAGGATTATAGAAATGAAATGGGACTTGCGGGCATCAATCTTTGCGCATTGCCATCTGGCTACGGCTGCGATGTAACAAGTAACATTATGTGCGCTGTATATAAAATGATAAATAAGGACACCTTCGCTCACGCAGGGCTTTTATACGATAAATACCCAATGAGCGACACATTACCCCCTGAAATGAGCTTTAAGACTCAGCTTGACGAGCTAGAAGAAATCGGCTTTGACGGAATTAAGCTAATTGAGGGCAAGCCTACAATGCATAGAACAATCGGCAAAAATCTTCTGAATTCTGCTTTTGAGGAATTTTTCAGCGAAGCCGAAAAAAGAGGCACTCATATTATTTTCCATGCAACCGACCCGATTGAATTTTGGACACAGGAGGGCTTAGACTATTACGGAGATAACACCTTCGCAACACACGAGGAAATTTATAGACAGGTATATAAAATTCTTGAAAGCCACCCTAATTTAAAGGTTACATTCGCTCACTTCTTTTTTAAGTCCGAAACACCCGAGGACTTAATTGAGCTTTTTGAAAAATACCCCAATGTGTGTGTGGATTTAACCCCAGGATGGGAAATGTATCTCTCATTTTATAAGAACAAAGCATACTTTAAGGACTTCTTTACAAAGTATTCAAAGCGCATCGTTTTAGGCACAGATGCATACTTTCCAAGACCAACCGAGTGTAGCATGTGGCTCGTTGATAGAGTATATCGCTTCATTTCAAGCCCTGATGTGGTAAAGGCCGTAGCCGACCGCTATGAGTCAGGACTTTGTATCCCCGATGAAGCAATTAACGATATTACTTATCGCAATTTTGAAAGAAGAGTTAGCGAGCATTCAAAAACAATAAACAAGCAAGCTTTAATAGCGTACTACGAAAAATACAAATACAAAATGACCGAAAAGGATATCGCTTTAATAGATTACACATTTTCAAAATACCTATAAAGAGATATGATAGCAATTAATAACTAAATAAGGCTGTTGCAAAATTATTAGCAACAGCCTTTTTTATGTTCAACTTTAAGAGCCGAGCGCATGAAATTTGCAGCTTACAACCACTTAAATTAAGAAAAATTCCATTTTAATCTAAAACTATACGAGAAGGCGCACGCCATACTGTAATTTTAGATGAAAGAAATTCGCTCTTTGAAATTCCCTCAAGGTCAGAAAGAGAGTTTACCTCTTTATCGTTAATGCCAACGATTACATCACAAGGCAAAATACCCTTTGACGATGCTTTTGCAAATTGGTCAACATCGCATACAAGCACACCGTTATGTCCTGCCGTAGCGTAAGCCGACATTTCGCCATCGGTTTCAATGTTTTTTAGCTTCATATCAAATAGGGTAATGATATTATACTTACTCTTTTTCTGACTTTGATTAATTTTTGGTAAAACAGGAGTTCTTGCAAGCTTTTTAAGTGGCTCATATCTTACGCCAAACTCACAAGGGAAGTTTTCAAAGCCATCAATTTTTGGAGAAATCACTCTATAATCGCCACGCCTTGCATTTTTGAAAATGCATTTTGTTTTTATGGAATTCTTATCCATGCCTGTGATTTTGTGTAGCTCAGGAGCTTTTTTAATACCCCTTGTATTTTTAGAATGTAACACATTGAAATCGATGCTTTTTCCGTAGCCGTGCTCCATTAAAATCGGCTGATATTCTGTGAAAATAATGTTATTTTCAACCACATCTCCGCTATTTTCATACCATACATGCATATGCACGGAGTTGTTTACCATTATGTTATTATGAACATATCGGTTAAAGCCCTCACGAAGCTTTATACCGCCATTTAAGCATAAATTATTGTATATTTCATAATATGATGAGCCATCATCAAGGTCAATGTCCCAACCTCTGTCGCAACGGAATCTGCTATTTCTTATTATAGTCTTATCCAAACAGTCAAGCTTTACATACTTGGAAATTTCACGGTCTGAAATGTCGTATAAATGCCAATATCTATCACGACCCCAAGAGTTAAAGCTACCATGGTCGCCCGTTTCCTTAACTGTGTCAAATATGTCGCATCCATCAATTAAATGACCGCCAAATGTACCTTCGGAAATATTTATTCCCGCACGGGATGCATCATAAATGCTTGTGTTTATTACGCTTATGCCGTAGGACATTGAAATTTCAACGCCTGTCGCTTGCTTTTCAAGTGTGCCAACATGCTCAATTAAGCAATTTTCAACAGTACATTTTTTTGGATATTCATTACTCTTAGGTCCTCTTTTTTTATCAATATCAAGAAAGCTTTGACTATGTGTTGCATCAAAAAGTGGACTTCTTACGGAGCTTGGCTTGCCTACAAAGCAAATAGCACTTGCGCCAATATCCTTAAAATGGCATTTTGAAACAGTAATATTACTGTTTTTACCATCAACAAAAATGCCGTTTGTACCAACATCAAAAAATGAGCATTCCAAAATAGAGCAGCTACTTGAATTTGTAAAATATATCGCTCCGCCTCTGTAAATTGCCCAGTCACTTCGTAAAAGCGACTCATACTTAAGCATAAATGTTCTTTTCGCGCGTCTTATTTTAATATTTTCAACGCTTACATTTTTACATCCCTTAAATACGAAAAAGCTTGAATTTACACAAATCTCAGCAGTATCTAAGCTGTGTCCTTTCTTTAAAATTACATAAACACGCTTATTTTCCTTGTCAAAATACCATTCCCCAGGCTCTGTCATTTCCTCACGCACATTTTCAATGTACTTAAAGTCGGAGTGCATACCCATTTGCCTGTTATTTTGCCATCCGCCAATATAGGTAAGATTGCCGTTTTCATCCTTACCCGTTACCTCGTAGGAATAACCGCCCCAATTATGTAAATGCATTGCATGAATGTAAGCGCCTTTCGGATTTTTCCATTCATCCGCCTTTGTCTTTGATAAAACATCTCTTGAAAAGCCACCGAAAATTTTCACATTAGGATTATATTTAGGAAAACGCGCCATTTGGTATTTTTCGCCGTTAATATAAAGCGCATCAGCATCATATTTCGTGCTTGCAGAAAATACTCCATTTCCCTCATCTACCCAGCTATCAACCTTTACACATCCTTGTATAACGGTGTTTTTCTCTCCGCGAATTACGATATTTTCACCCTTAACCATAATCGCATCAGTTAAATTGTAAACACCACTCTTTAATGAAATAACCGTTTTTTCGTTTTCTTTATTACAAACAAAGCCAATATTTTTCTTACTCTTAATTAGCATTGAAAGTCTTGCATAAGAAAGCTTTTTGAAATATTCCTCTCGCTTTTTTGCCTCTTTTTTATTATTAAATACCTCAAAGTAGCAAAGACCTTCAGGAAGATTTTTACAAAGAAGCTCAGAGCATACTCCAAAGCCGTATTTTCTCTCATTTTGCGTTAAATAAGTATAAAACATAATCCACCTCAAAAGCGTTTTTCTTAATTATATCGCGAAAGATAAATAAAGTCAATTGCACAACGCAAAAATAAGGTTTTAATATCATTTTTTCGACCAATGATATTTGACATATAGTATTTTTCGTGCTATAATCAATTAAGAATTTAGCGAGGTGTTACTATGAACAGAAAACTTTTAAGAGATAAAATATTAGGTTGCTTTAACGGCAAAAATGTAGGCGGAACTCTTGGCGCTCCCCTTGAAGGCAAAAACGGATTTTTTGACATCGAGTATTTTATCCAACCTAATATTGAAAATAATCCAATGCCAAACGATGACCTTGATTTACAGATTTCCTCATTAAATGCCGTAAGAAGATATGGCAGAAATGTAAATTCGGAAATTTTAGCAGAATATTTTAATATTTTCGTTAATCCAAGCTGGGCAGAATACGGCTTTGGTAAATCAAATTTAAGAAGAGGTATCCCAACACCAATTTCAGGCTACCACGCTAATGCATATAAGGATAGCTGTGGCTCATTTATCCGTAGCGAAATTTGGGCATGCCTTTGCCCGGGACATCCCGACCTTGCAACTCGCTACGCATACTTTGATTCCTCAATCGACCATGCAGATGAGGGAACCTATGGCGAGGTATTTTGGGCAGCTATGCAAAGTGCCGCATTTGTTGAAAACGATATTAAAAAGCTTATTGATATCGGTCTTAGCTATATTCCAAAGGAAAGTACACTTTATAAGGGCGTTACGCTTGTAATTGATTGCTATGAAAAGGGAAAAACCTACGAAGAAACAAGAGATACCATTTTTAGAGAAGTAGCAGGTGCCTTTTCCTATCAACATACAAAGCTAAAGGACATCACTCTTACAGAGTATAACCCTGCACACGCAGGCTTTGATGCTCCCCAAAATATAGCAATCGCTATAATGGGCATGCTCTATGGAGAGGGCGATTTTGGTAAAAGTATGCTCCTTGCTGTAAACTGTGGCGAGGATGCCGATTGCACGGCAGGAAGCTTAGCAGCAACACTCGGTATTATTCTTGGAAATTCTAACCTTCCTGAAAAATGGATAAAGCCTATTAACGATGTAATCGTTACCGCAACTCTTAACACCTTGGATTACACTATGACAATGAATACACCGTTCTTTTTACCTAAATCCACACAGGAATTAGCAGATGAAATTATTCGTTGTATTCCCAAAATGCTAACCGCTGATGCATACGATATAACCGATAAGGGTCTAGAAGTATTCCCAAAAGAAGATTTTTACTGTAAGGACACCGAAGAAATTTATTACAAAGGCGCATTCGGTAACAGAGCAAAAGAGAATTTTAATACAACCGAACTTTTAAACCTACCCCATTATTCTATATTCAAGGAATTTTCACTATTTAAAATTCAAGCAATTTATGAAAACGATTTCTTTTTTGAAAACGGAAAGGAAACCTCTGTTAAATTAAAAATTTACGATAACGGAGAATCAAAAATTCAGCATTGGCTCACTATTCGTGCTTATACAGTAGATGGTGTAGAAATAAAAGAAAAGGTTACCACAGCATCATTAAGTAATTGCAATGGCGACGTAACAGAGAAAACCTTCCACATTCTACCAACGAATATTGAAGGCGACAAATTTGACATTATTTTTGATATCTCAATGGAAGGCCACGCAAGCATGAACTTATTTAAAGTAAGCTTTTTTGCAAAATAAAATGCTTCATAACCCACAAATACTACTTAATTTGAGCATTTAATAAACAGATTGGAGAACAAACATGTTAAGTCTTGAAAAATTTCATTTCAGCGCAAGAAATTCCTTAATTTCTGTTGCAAAGGTAAATGAAAAAATAGTTTTACATTCACTTCATAACGGTGGAATGGTACCGCTTATGGAGCTTGACTATTCTGACACAACAACCGAAAGCTTTTTACCTTGGGAGCTTCAAGTAACTGAAAATAATAAAACACACAAAATGTGCCTATTCGGTAAGGATGGCATTTGCTTTTCAGGAAAAGGAAAATCCCCTTGCTTTACCTATATCTATATGAAGGGAGTGTATAACGCAAACTATATTTATGAAGGAAAGAATATTTTAAAGCTTTGCGATTGCTTTACAAATACCTTCCATACCTTCAAAATTCATAAAGGCACCGTATCTCTTGATACAAAGGACAGTGAAAGAAGAATATACAAGGATTACATAAAAATAACAATCCTGCCTGATGAAAACGGAGAGTATGAATTTACTATTCGCTTTAGCACAAGTGAGCAATCTGTTTATTCTGATTTAACATACAACGAATATTCAGAAAACAGAAAAAACGAATATCTTGCTTGGGAAACAAAAATGAAATGCCAAAACGATGTTGATAAGTTATGTGCATATATCTTATGGAGTAATATCATATCAGGCGAAGGCAATTACGATAGAGATGCAATCGTAATGAGTAAATCGGGTATGTGCAAGCTTTGGTCCTGGGACAATACCTTTAATGCACTTGATTTGGCAGACAAGGATTTTGAGCTTTCATATAATCAATTTATTTATCCGTATAGATTTATGGATAATCACGGCAGAACCCCCGATACAGTTACTACCACAAATATGGAAAGAGCATTTGTGAAGCCCCCAATCCAAGGCTGGATTTATAAACAGCTTGTTAAACGCAACAAAAAATATGAAGATATTGAAGTTATAGATGAGCTTTATTACTTTATGAAAAAGAATACAGATTGGTGGCTCAACTATCGTGGTAACACTCCTTGCTATTATCACGGAAACGATTCAGGCAACGATAATGCAACATGCTTTGATAATACGGAAATTATTCAATCCCCCGATTTAATTGCATATTTGTCAGTACAATGTGATGTTTTATCACAAATGGCAGAAAAGCTTAATTTGTGTAGTGACGTTAGAATATACAAAATGCTATCAAACGAGCTTTTAGAAAAGTGCGTAACTCATTTTTGGGATGGAGAAATTTTTATCCGCAACGGTATGACTGAGGAAATATACAGACCTCAAAGCTTAATGCCTTTAAGAATGATTGTTTTAGAGGATAAGCTTCCAACTGACATAAAGGAATACATACTTAATAAGCTTAAAAGCGATTTTTTATGCCCATACGGACTTGCAAGTGAATCTATACATAGTCCATTCTATACGCAAAACGGCTATTGGAGAGGACCGGCTTGGGGACCTGACCAAATTATATTTACTTTAGCACTTCGTAATATGGGCGAAACCCAAATAAGCGAAAGCATAGCATCAGGCTACAAAAAAGCAATAGAAAAATCAGGCTTTTCTGAAAACCACGACCCAATAACGGGAGACTCATTAAAATGCAAAGCATACAGCTGGACCGCTAATGCTTATAGACTATTATAAAAACTACAAGGGGATGTTGCAATAAGCACAGACCAAAAACAGACACATATCTCATAAAAAAGTTCTATTTGTATTTGAAAATATTCTTTAATGTTGAGAACTTGCATTTTAGCAAGTTCTCTTCATTTTTATGTCTGTTTTTTAGACGCGAACACGGGCGG
>JAZSHT010000169.1:0-5500 GCA_045533435.1 Eubacteriales bacterium
ATAAGAGCTATCCCCTTTGTATCAGTTAAGAGGGAAATTACAAATAAATATGTAAGGTCATTTTTGCATTATATTCCCTTTGCAGTGCTTGCATCTATGACAATTCCATATGCTTTTACAGCCACAGGTCATGCTATTTCAAGCATTTTTGGCTTAATTGTGGGCGGTATATTTGCATATAAATGCAAGGGACTTACATTTGTTGCTATTATTTCTTGCTTATCTGCTTTTATAATTGAATGTATTTTGTTATTATTTTAATTGACAAATAAATATCTTCGTGCTATAATTTTTTTATAGCACGATTTTATTTTAAGGAGAAATTTATGAAAAAACTACTTTTATCAGTATTTTTCGTGGTTTTAGCTTTATGCTCTCTTGTAATTGTTGCAAGTGCAAAGGAAGCATATTTAGAGCCAATTCCCGAAAACTTACTTTGGAACGACGATACCGTAACTCACTTTATCGTATTTGATGATGAAAAATACTATCAAGGAAGTGGCAATACTCTTGATAAGCTCAATATCGAGGAAATTGAAAAATCCCTTGCAAGCTTAGGTATTACAAGCGGTATCGGCACAACATACTTAACTAAGTTTGTCTTTCCTGCTTACATGGGCGAAAATTTAATTACCTATGTTAATGTTAACTCATCAATTAAGACAAACAAATACTTTAAGAATGTTTGTGGATATGTTTCATTCCCTGGCACAATGACAAAAACTCACGATATGAACGATTGTGTTTCTCAGCTAAGAGGAATTGACTTTGGCGAAAGCTCACAGCTTACCGCAATTCCTTATTGCTTTGCAAACAGGGCAGGTAAATTAAAGGAGGTTAAAAACTTCCCTACTGAAAAGCTTGAAACTATTGAAGCCGATGCCTTTAACAGCGCAAAGGAAGCATTCCGCGGCGAGCTTATTATCAATGCACGAGTAATAAAGCAAAGTGCATTTAACAATGCTACAACATTTGTTACAAGTCTTATTTTCGGGGAAAATGTTGAAAGAATTGAAACTCAAGCGTTTAGCGTAAGAGCAAGTGAAACGGGCTTGGGCGCTCCAAGACTTGAATATATTGAATTTAAGAGTGATGTTTCAGCCATCGCAACAACATCATATGGTCCATTCTATTTTGAGCTTGGTGGCAATTCAAGAAGCGAATATACATCCCTTAAATGTATCGTTTTATCTAACGAAGCAAATAAGCAAGCTATTGCAAACGGCGCTACCGTATTTGATGATATTGCGCCTAACTCATATATCAGATTTCTTCTTGACACAGCTAAGGAAGTAATTTACACATCACACAATGTAAGCTTTGAGAATGCGACAATTTCCTACGAAAGCTTTCTTGAAAATGGCACACTTACAGGTCAATGCACAAGATGTGGCAAAACCGAAAATGTAGCTACTGAGCCATTATTTGAGTTTAAGGGCATTTCAATTCCTACAAACGGCGATATTGAAATTTACATTGGCTTTAGCGCAAATTATGATGCTATTGCAAATTACGAAAGAATTTCAGGCAATACCGTTAATTTTGGTATTGTGGCGGCAGCTCAGTCTATTATTGGCACAAGCGCTCCCCTTGATGAAAACGGAGATGCAAACGGTGCTATCGTTAAGGCTCCTGTAAATGATGACACTAAATACTCAACCTATGAGCTTAGAATAACAGGCTTTACGGCTGAGGCGCATAAGGATGCAATGCTTCTTATGGCTTCATATGTGCATATTACAGATAAGGACGGTAAAACTGTTTCCATAAGCTACCTACAAACAAAGCAGGTTGTAAATAATCAATTTGCATATATAAGCTACAATTCATACGGTAAATAAAGAGAAATCACTCTGCAAACGCAGAGTGATTTTTGTTATATTATTCCTCTTTTGAAAGCGTACTTAGGATTATAGTGCTTGCTCTTGCCATCATTCCAAGAGCCGAAGCGCTCAAAGGTGTCAGGGCCTACGAAGTTAGGCTCGCCCTCGTTTGTATGGAATGGACCTAAGAGGTTACGAAGTCCGTATGTTACAGTAAGAGTAATTTCGTTTACGCCTACCCTTAAGTAGCTTGATAAATCAAGACGATTTGTAAACATCATTTTGCCTACAAAATTACCATTTACAGACACATCTACCGTTAAAATTTCATTTGGCAATACTAGCTCATAGTCAGTATTATCAAGGCTGATTTCTTGCTTTAGAGTTATATCGCCCTTAAAGAATGGGAAGCCGTCTAAAATTAGATTTTCAACCTGAGTTTTTTGCGTGTCAAGATAGAGGTTATCTCCTAGGATTACATTTGGTTTTTGATGATTTTCAAAATCGCCATAAACACCAAAATCCCCTCGTAAATAGATAGGCTCAATATCGCTATCGTATGCAAGACAATTCTTTAAGCTTTCCGTTACATTCTCCCCAAATAATGCATAATAAACATTTTCGCCTTGGAAGTAGTTTACTTCCATTATTATTTCGTTTACGCCTGCTTTCAGTAAGCATTTTATATCATAGCAAAGCTCTGTTACATCAAAATTAGAGCTTGCTTTTTCAGTTACTTCCTTACCGTTTACATATAATCTTTCAAGCTGAGTATTTTCGCATAAAAGCTCGCATTTTGTGGGGGGAGTGTTTATATTTACTGTATATTTAAGGTACAGCTTACCCTCGTATCTTTTGTCAAGAAGCTCGCTAAATGCGCACATATGATAGCGTGGCTCGGTAAACTCCTTGCCGTCAAAGGAATATGATACCGTATCAAGAGTGATATAGTTATCAGCCTTGCCTACAATATCCATTTTTCCCTTTAGATAAAGAGGAGCAAGCTCCTTTTGCTTATTAGGCTTTTTGTTTGATATGTAAAGTAGATAGCTTTGTCCCTCATAAAAATGAACATCTGTTGGAATAACCGACCATGTGTCATTAAAAATATCGTAGCTTTCAAATGAGGTGCAATTTTTAATATCAAATTTTACGGTTATCTCCTTGCCAAGATTTACGCAGTATATAAAATCTCTGCCCTCTTGGTCTTTTCTATATGTAATGCGAACATTATCGTTATTTGTGATTTTAACAGTCTCTGTGTCTATAATTTCATCAAATGAGGTGTTTGAACGAAGGTAATTATAGTTATATCTTTTGCCCTCTAGGAAGGTTGGCTTTTTATCTGTTAAAAGCACCTTGCCACCGTTAAACACATACTCTCTTAAAAGCTCCTCGGTTGTTTTATCCATTGTATAGATTTTAGGAATGATAATATAATCGTATTGGCATTTACCTAAAATTAGCTTTTTGCCATCTACCTTGCCGTATTTTGCAAGAAGCGTTTCATCAATAAGATGATGTCCGATGCCTAAATTACATAGCTTATTTAAAAGACCATCAAGCGCTCTTTCAAGGTCTCCAAGACCGTGATAATCCTCAGTCGGGAAACGCTTATAATCAAAATACGCGCTTCTTATAGGGTGTAAAACGCCAACGCGAACAACCTCATCGCTTTCTGCTAGTGTCTTACCAAGATATGAAAAATAGTCGTTAAAGTCCTTAAAGCTCTTTTCTATCCATGGGTTTACCTTTGAAAAATGTGCAGGGTAATCTCTCTTCCTTTGTCCCTGCTCCTTATACGGGAGCAAATGCTGACACATTAAATTTACGCCGCTTACATATTGAAGCTCTGCGATTTTCTTAAGTGTCATAGGAGTTACATTCCAGCCACAGCCTGCAAATGTTTCCGTTAAAATTTGTCTTTTGCCAAGCTGAGCGCCAACGCTTGAGCATTGCTTACCTGAAAGCTCATTTCCAAGCCAAGCGCCTAAATAGTCAATTCCGGGGATATGCTCGTATTCGTAAAATGGCATAATTCCTGCGCAGCATTCCATTTGACCGCATAAGCAGCCCTCTTCAATATAGTGGCCTGTTAGCTTATAGCCTCTTTCATCACACCAATCGTAAACCTTCTTGGCAAAATTGTCAAGCATAAGGCTTTGCATTGCTTTCCAGAATTTATAGCGAAATTCGCGATAGCCACGCTTTTCAAGGAATAGCAAGCCAAGCTTGTCTAAAACGTCCTCGTTATATACCTCTTTAAAGTATTTCGGTATCATTTTAGTATATGGGAAGCCCCATCTTTGATACTGGGGCTCATCGGTAAAGAAGCCCTTTAAATTATAGGTATCTCTGTCAGCATATTCCTTGTGTGTAAGCTCTATAAACTTATCAACCACCTCAGGATTTAAAATATCGGCGTTAGAAGCGGAATAATGCTCATATACATTTAGGCAGTTATCCTTATTTTCATTTGTTCTAACAAGGCATTGTCCCTTAATTTCGTAGGATACCAAGGCGTTTTCATCGTACTTGCCGATTTCATAGGTTAAGTATTTATCATGATTTTCTATTTCCTCAAGGAGCTTACCGCCAACGAAGCCACTTGGCCAGCCATTTTCATCATAGGCGTATGCTTCCATACCAAGCTCCTTGGCTTTTTCGGAGCATGCTTTGATACAGTCAAACCAATTCTTCCCTAAATATTCGCTTTTAAGTCCCCCTCTTGCATGCATGAAAAAGCCGCCTACACCGTTTTCATTCATCCACTCAACCTGCTTGACTAATTCATCAGCCTTTAAAGTGTCATTCCATGACCAAAAGGGAACGCATCTATATTTCTTTTCAACCTGCTTCATATATTTCTCCAAAAACATTTTAGTATGCTGAAATGCACAATTCTATTGTACCATATATTTACTGTAAAAGCAACAGAACGGAAATATTTTCATTGACTTTTATTTCACTTATGATATACTTAATGTAGTAAACAAAGTGAGGTGGAGTTATGGATAAGAAAATGGCAGAAAAGCAAAATATTTTTGACAATGAGGAGTTTTTTAATAGCTACATTGAGCTAAGAAATGGCGAAATAAACCTAAATGCTTTACTTGAACAGCCTGCCATGGAAAAGCTACTTCCTACGCTTACAGGAAAGAGCGTTCTTGACCTTGGTTGCGGTTATGGTCATAACTGCATGGAGTTTATAAATAGAGGCGCAAATTGCGTGGTGGGCATTGATATTTCAGAAAAAATGCTTGATATTGCAAGAAAAGAAAATGCTCATAAGGATATTGAATATCTAAATATGAGCATGACAGATATTGATAAGCTAGGAAATAAATTTGATTTAATATATAGCTCCCTTGCTTTTCACTATATAGAGGACTTTGAGAGCCTTGCCAAAAAAATGTACGACAGCTTAAACGATGGCGGAACGCTTCTCTTTTCTCAGGAGCATCCTATTTCCACCGCGACTATTGATGGCAAGGGACATTATAACCGTGATGAAAACGGAAAGAGAATTTCATATACCATGTCAAGCTATAACGAAATTGGCATACGCCACATAAAATGGTTTGTTGATGATGTTATAAAATATCATCGCACAATGGGAAATATAATCACATCGCTTGCAAAAGCAGGCTTTATAATCGACACAGTTTGCGAGCCAC